>NZ_JBFAAP010000012.1:61829-181232 GCF_040639815.1 Streptomyces sp. NPDC023723 | reverse complement strand
GGGGCCCTCGTCCGGGTCCGGCCGCGGGGGGGGGGGGGGGGCGCCCCCGGCCCGGGGGGCCCCGGGGCCGGGGACGACGACGGCCCGCAGGCCCGGGTCGCCGGAGCGTACGAACCGCTCCTCGTCCTTCTTCAGCTGCGCCATCCCCTGGAGGTCGAAGACGGTGGCCAGCGGGGCGATCCGCTCCTCGACGCCGGTGGTGCGGCCGTCCCGCAGGATGGTGTCGAAGACCTCGGTGACCGCCGTGATGCCCGCGCGCAGGCCGTGGTTGGCGTAGATGACCAGCTTGGCGCCTGCGGCGTGCAGCTCGTCGGCCGTGATGGTGTGGTAAGTGGTGGGGACGACGACGACCGGCAGCGGCGCCCGCCACCGGCTGAGGAACTCCAGCACCGGTGCGGGAGAGGCGCCCTTGGCGTGGATCAGGATCGCGTCGGCGCCCGCCTCCGCGTACGCTTCGCCGCGCGTGAGCGCCTCGTCCATGCTGTGCCCGGCGATGAGGGCCTCGATCCGGGCGATGACGGCGAAGTCGCGGTCGGACCGGGCCGCGGTGGCAGCCTCGATCTTGCCGCAGAACTCCTCCAGCGGGCACAGTTCCTGCCGTCCGGGAACGAAGCTGTTGACCTTTGGGAAGACCTTGTCCTCGATGCTGACACCGGCCAGCCCGGCAGCCTCGTACCGCCGGATCAGGTGCATGACGTTGAGGGCGTTGCCGTATCCGGTGTCGCAGTCGGCGACCACCGGGATGTCGACCGCGCCGACGAGCGAACTGGCGACCGCGTGCAGCTCCGCCATGCTCAGCAGGTCGGTGTCGGGCAGCCCCTGGGAGGCGGAGATCTCCAGCCCGCTGGACCACACGCCGTCGAAGCCGGCCCGCTGGGCGAGCCGCGCGCCGAGCGGATTGTGGGCGCCGACGATCCGCACCACTCCCGGGCGTGCCAGCAGTTCCCGTAGCCCGGCCGTTCCGGCCGTCCTGCGCCCAAGTCCCTTGACGGGCTCCATATCGCCTCTGCTCTCTTTGTGTTCCGAGTCGTTCTCGTGGTCGGTGCGCCCGCGGTCTGTCGGGCGGCGTCACCCGTAGTCGAAGGTGTCCGGATCAGGTCCCCGGCGCAGGCCGGTGTCCAGGGAGTCGACGGCTGCCATCTCCGCGTCGTCGAGGGTGAAGCCGAAGACCTCGGCGTTCTGCGCGAGATGCGCCGGGTCGGCGGACCGGGGAATGACCGCGTGACCCGACTGGAGGTGCCAGCGCAGCACCACCTGAGCCGTGCTCAGTCCGCGCCGGCGGGCGAGGGCGGTGAGCTCCGGCAGGTCCAGCAGGCCCTGGCCGGAGCCGAGTGGGCTCCAGGCCTGAGTGACGATGCCGTGTTCGGCGTGGAAGGCGCGCAACTCCCGCTGCGCGAACAGCGGATGCAGTTCGACTTGGTTGACCGCGGGGACGACGTCGCACTCGGCCATGAGGCGGCGCAGATGCTCGGCGGTGAAGTTGGAGACACCGATGGCGCGGGCCCGTCCCTCGGCGTGCAGACCCTCCAGGGCTTTCCAGGTCTCGACGTAGCGTCCGCGCATGGGCAGCGGCCAGTGGATCAGGTAGAGGTCCACCCACTCCAGGCCCAGGCGCTCCAGGCTCTGGTCGAAGGCCCGGCGGGCCTCGTCGGTCCCGTGGTCGGCGTTCCACAGTTTGGTGGTGACGAAGACGTCCTCGCGGGGCAGGCCGCAGGCGCGCAGCCCCGTGCCCACCCCGCGCTCGTTGCGGTAGCTGGTGGCGGTGTCGATGCTCCGGTAGCCGGTGGTCAGCGCGGTCTTGACGACCGTCTCGGTGTCACTGTCCGGGACCTGCCAGGTGCCCAGCCCCAGCGTGGGCATCCGGGCCCCGGTGTTCAGGGTGACCGCGGGGGGCGTCATGCGGCACCCGACAGGCCGAGGTCGACCGGGAGCTCGTAGCAGCCGTGCAGATGGGTCGTGGTGCGGTAGCGGATCTCGTCGGCGGGGACGGCCAGGCGCAGGTCCGGGTAGCGGGTGACCAGGTGTTCCAGGACGACCTCCAGTTCCAGCCGGGCGAGCGCGACGCCCAGGCACACGTGGATGCCGTGGCCGAAGGCGAGGTGGCGCGGGTTGCGCGGCCGGTCCGGATCGATCTCCTCCGGCGCGGGGAAGGCAGCCGGGTCCCAGTTCGCCGCCTGGACGGAGGTGATGACGCCTTCGCCCGCGCCGATGGTGACGTCGCCGATCCGGACGTCCGCCACAGCCGCCCGGCGCGGCGAGTCGCGGACCACGGCGTGGTAGCGCAGCAGTTCCTCGACCAGGGCCGGTATGACGGACGGGTCGCGGCGGGCGCGTTCGGCGAGTTCGGGGCGTTGGATGAGGGTCAGGGCGCTGAGTTCGATCATGTGGGCCGTGGTGGAGAACCCGGCGAACAGCAGCAGCGCCACAAACGACACCAGGTCGAGGTCGCTGAGGCTGGGGTGGTCGGTCATCAACTTGCTCAACAGGTTGTCGTCGGGCTCCGCCCGCTTCTGCTCGATCAGCTTCATGACGTACTCGAGCAGTGCCAGCTTCGCCTGGTCGCGTTCGGCGGACTCCAGGTCGTCGTGGGCCAGGACGAGGCGCACGTTGCGTTCGAAGAAGTCCAGCGCGTCGGCGGGTACGCCCAGCAGCAGGCTGATCGCCAGGGCCGGGATGGGGGTGGCGAACTCCGTCACGAAGTCGAACGGCTGGGGCAGTCGTTCGACGGCCTCACAGCGGGCCAGCGTGATGCGTTCGATGTCCGGTCGCAGCCGGCGGATGCGCCGGGGCGTGAACTCGCCCGCGACCATGCCACGCAGCTCGGTGTGGAGCGGCGGGTCGGCATGCGTCATGCTCATCGGCAGGTCCGTGCCGCCGGGCAGGTTCCAGCGCGGGAAGCCCGCGGAGCGGGGATTGGCGCTGAACCCCGAGTGCGTGAGGATCTCGCGGACCAGTTCGTGCGTCGTGGCCAGCCAGGCCCAGCTCCCGTCCGGCAGGGCCACCTTGGACAGCGGGGCCGAGCGCTGGAGGCCGTCCGTTCCCGGGGGCGGGGCGAACGGGCATCCGTCGGGGGCGCCCTGGGGCAGCGGGGGGAGCGCGGTCACGTCCGGACCGGTGTCAGTGGTCATCGTTGTCGTCCTTCGTACGGTGGGTTGTCCGGGGTGCGGCCCCGGTACCGGCGTGGCCGTCCGGCCGGCTCACCAGGTCACGACCGTGGCGCACGCGGCGGTGCCGCCGCCGAGGCCGGCCAGCAGCACCCGGTCGCCCCGGTTCAGGCGCTGGTGCTGAGCCTCGTGGGCCAGCGTCAGCGGGATGGAGGCTGCACTGGTGTTGCCGAAGCGGTGGGCTGTCGTGGCGACCTTCTCCGGCGGCGCGTCGATCCACTTGGCGCACAGCTCCACCATCCGGCCGCTGCCCTGGTGCAGCACGAAGCGGTCGATGTCGGCGAGCATCAGTCCAGCCTCGGCGCAGGCCTGCTCCACCACCACCGGGAACGCCTCCTCGGCCCATGCGACGACCGCACGGCCCTGCATCTCGAAACGGTCGGCGAGCGGGTCCGCGGTGTCGCGCAGGGGAAGGGCGCTGCCGCCGCCGCGCACCCGCACCAAGTCCAGGTGTTCCGGCTGGCAGCGGGCGACGAGCCGGACGGCATCGTCCTCGGAGCGCGCCGGGCCGAGCACGACGGCGCCGGCGCCGTCGCCGAAGAGGCTGACAGTGCGGCGGTCGCGGCGGTTCATGAGGGCGGAGTACTTGTCGGCGCCGACGACCGCCACCGGTCCGCGTCGCCGCCAGCCCTCGGCAGCGCCCAGGCCGTACAGGAAGCCCGCGCACACGCCGTTCACGTCGAACGCGGCGATTCCGGAGATGCCCAGCTCGGCCAGGACGAACGCCGCCGTCGGCGGCTGCGGCTGGTCCGGCGTGGAGGTGCACACCACCACGGCCGCCAAGTCGTCGCCGGCGAGTCCGGCGTCGTCCAGCGCCTGTTCCAGAGCGCGAGCGGCGAGTACCGAGGTCGGCTCGTCGTCTGCCGCGTACCGCCGTTCGTCCACTCCGGTGCGGGCGGTGATCCATTCGGGGGTCACTCCGCACCAGCGGGCGACGGTGTCGTTGTCGACGCGCCGCTCGGGCACGTACCAACCGAGGCCTGTGACCCGCAGGGGGGCGCCGGGCGGGTGCGGGAGCACAGGGGGCGGTGCGTTCATCGATCCACCTCGTAGACCTTCTGCAAAGTGCGCGCGGTGATCCGGGCGGGGACGGCGTACCGGCCCGGGAGCTGTCTGCCGGGCTCGCCCGGGGGGTGCAGCAGGGCCCGGGCGACAACCGCGGCCTGGACCTCCGCACACCGCACGGCCGCGTCCCCGCAGCGGAACCGGTTCAGCAGGTACAGGGCGGGGAAGCCGGGGGCTTCCAGGCGGAGGCCGAGCCGGCCGTGCCGCAGCATGTCCCGCACCGGCGGCGGCAGGTGCTCGGAGGTGTCCCGGTAGCCGGTGGCGGTGATGACCGTGTCGAACTTGTCGCTGCTGCCGTCGGTAAACCGGACGGCGGTCTCCCCCAGTTCGGCCACGCCCGGGTAGGGGGTGAGCCGGCCGTGCGCCAGGTGGGCGAGGAAGTGGTCGCTGAGCACGGGCGTGGCGGCGGCCAGCGGTGTCCGCGGCTCCTCCAGCCCGTAGTCGCGGTAGGAACCCACAATCCGGCGGACCACCGCCTGGGTCCCGGCGGCCACCAGCGGGCCGAGCACCGGCGTGTGGCGCAGACCGCCGTCGGAGGACCGGTCGACGGGCCGGCCCAGGAGCATTTTGGGGAGGTACCACTTCGGCGTGCGGATGCTGATTCCCACGGCGGCCGCCGTACCGGTCAATTCGCAGGCGATGTCGACGGCGGACGCGCCGTTGCCCACGACCAGGACGCGCTGCCCGCGGTGGGCGTCGGCGTTGCGGTAGCGCGCGGAGTGCAGCCGGGCGTAGTCGGTGCGGGCCGCCGTGGGCACGTCCGGCGCGTGCGGCTCGCCGCTGTGCCCGGTGGCGTCGACAACCACGTCGAACGTCTCCTCCCGCGCACCGTCGGGGGTGTCGTACCGCACCAGCCAGCCGCCCCCCGGCTGCGCGGACACCGAGGTGACCGGGCAGCCCCAGCGGCGTTCGGTGGCCGGGCACCGCCCCGCGGTCTCGGCGAGGTAGGCCGCGTAGCGGGTGTGGTGCACGAAGTGCACGCCCGGGGCGGCGTCGATGCGGGTGCCGGTGAAAGCGCTCGACTCCCGGGAGGTGTTGAGGTACAGGGCATCGTAGACCCGGCTGCGGCGCGAGTGGGCGTTCCACAGGCCGCCGGCCTCCGTGTCCTCGGAGAACCAGTGCCGGGTGGAGTGTTCCGGCAGGACCCTGCCCAGCTCACGCATCACCGCGATGCCGAAGACCCCGGAACCGATGACGCAGATCCTCATGAGGGCTGCCCCTCCGCCGGGGCCGCGAACAGCTCCGAGCCCTTGCGGTTGCGGTACAGGCGCTTGGCGTAGTCGTAGGCGGGGACCTCGATGTAGCGATAGAGAGGGACGGCCAGCAGGATGATCAGGCCGAAGTACGCGGCCATGACACCGGCCTTCCACAGGGGTCCGCCGAGTGTCGTTTCCGGCACCTCCAGTACGGACGACAGCCAGCGCAGCAGGAAGGGCGCAGTCGGCAGGAACACCAGCAACTGGATGGCGTACATGCCGTACGACAGCTTCCCCAGTTCGACGAAGAGCTTGCGGCGCAGCAGCGAGGGGCGGCCGTCGAGGTCCGCCTGGGCCAGGGCGACCACCAGCACCGCAAGGGGAACCAGGCCGATCGCGGTGCGCTGGAGCGGGCCGGGCGTGTAGGTGCCGATGGCGTAGGCGACGGCGCACAGCGTCCACGCCCAGCCGGGCCGCACCCGGGGCAGCACCCCTCGAGTGAGCAGCACGCAGGCGATCATGCCGACCAGGAACTCCAGGAAGCGGTAGGGCGGGAAGGGCAGGGTGAACCAGTAGGCGAGGTCGCCCCCCTTGGAACCGGTGCTCATGAACGTCTCGTGGCCCGGCAGGTCGCCGACCGTGAAGTAGTGCATGACGTACAGGGGCAGCGAGAACTCCAACAGGACGGCCGTGCCCAGCAGCCACCACAGGGTGCGGGTGCCGAGACGGCGGACCAGGAACAGGGCCAGCGGGAAGAGGAGGTAGAAGAACGCCTCCGTGCTGAGCGACCAGGTCACGGGGTTCACGCCGTGGTAGATGTCCTGGAAGGGCACCCAGGACTGGAGCAAGGTGAGGTGCAGGACGATGTTGCCGGTGCTGATCGGCATGCCGATGAGCAGGATGGCGGCGATCGCCAGCACGGAGGTGACGAAGTAGACCGGGAACAGCTTGCCGACCCGTTTGGCGCAGAAGTTGGCCATGCTGGTGCCCGGCAGGGTGGTCAGGGCCAGCACGAAGCCACTGAGGATGAAGAAGCTGCCGACGGCGAAGTTGCCGCTCATGGTGAGCCATTGGGGCCGGTGCAGAGACGCGAATTCCAGCCCTCCGCCGTCGGCGAAGACCATCTGGAACGTCGAGTAGTGGAAGCAGAAGACCAGGATGGCGGCCAGCCCCCGCAGCCCCGTCAGGGAATCCAGCAGCGCGGGTGGCCCGGGCCGCTGTGGGCCCGGTTCGGCGGCGGTCCGCTCGGGAGGTGGCTGCGGGGGCCGGGCCTGTTGGGGGATCACCATCGTGGAACGTCCGTTTCTGCCGGTGTCAGGGCTGAGTGGAGGCGGGGCGGGCTGGGTCACCGGGTGAGGACCAGCGCGGTGTTGTGTCCGCCGAAGCCGATCGAGGTCGACAGGGCGGTGGGCCGGCCCACCTGACGTGGCCGGTGCCGGACGAGGTCGAGGTCGATGCCGTCGCCCGTCCGGGTCAGGTTGCGTACGGGGGGCACCAGCCCGTCGCGCAGCGCCAGCACCGTGGCCACCGCCTCGACCGCACCGGAGGCCCCGAGGAGGTGACCGGTGCACGACTTCGTCGCGGTGACGGCCGGCTGGTGGCCACCGAAGACCTGCCGCAGGGCGCGGCTCTCGGCGAGGTCCCCGACGGGAGTGGCGGTTCCGTGGCTGTTGACGTGTCCGATGTCCCCCGGGGTCAGCCCCGCGTCGCGCAGGGCGTCCGCGACGCAGCGGGCGGCGCCGGTGCCCTCGGGGTCGGGGGCCATGATGTGGTGGGCGTCGGAGGTGACGGCCGCGCCCAGCAGCGTGCCCAGCGCCCTCGCACCACGCGCCTCGGCGTGTTCGGGGCGCTCCAGGACCAGCATCCCGGCTCCTTCCCCCAGCACGAAACCGTCCCGGTCCGCGTCGAACGGCCGGCTCGCGGCTTCGGGATCGTCCATACGGCAGGACAGGGCGCGCAGTTGGGCGAAGCCGGCCAGCGTCATCGGGTGCAGGCAGGACTCGGCGCCGCCGGCCACCACCACATCGGCCCGGCCGAGCCGGATCAGGTCCAGGGCCACGGCGATGGCCTCCGTGCCCGAGGCGCACGCGCTGACGGGGGTGTGCGCCCCGCCCCGGGCGCCGAGGCGCAGGGCTACGGTGCCCGCGCAGGCGTTGGGCATCAGCAGGGTCATCAGGTACGGGTTGATGCGTCGGGGGCCCTCCTCACGCAACACGGTGGCCTGCCCGGGGATGGCGCGCGCCCCGCCGATGGCGGTGCCGATAACGACGGCCAGCCGCTCCGGTTCCACCGTGTCGGCCTTGGCCTGCTCCCAGGCCTCCTCGGCCGCCACCAGGGCCAGTTGCTGCACCCGCTCCAGGGTCCGGGCGGTGACCCGGTCCAGGCGGCCCGCGATGTCGGCCCGCCCGGCCAGCCGAGTCGGCAGCGGCGCGAAGTCCGGCTCGGCCAGGAGCCCGACACCCGACCGCCCGGCGAGCAGCGCCTGGTGCACGTCCTCGGCGCGGCTGCCGACGGGGGCGACCGCTCCGACGCCCGTGACGACGGCGCTCACGACGCGGCCTGTGGTGCCTGCGGCGCCTCCAGGTGGTCGAGTACCGCACTGACGGTACGCAGTCCGGCGGAGATCTCATCGGGAATGTGGACGCCGAAGCGGGTCTCGCAGGCGACCATCAGCTCGATCTTGGCCACCGAATCGATGTAGAGGTCCTCGACCAGGTCGGCTTCGGGGACGACCTCGCTCTCCGGCAGTCCGGTGATCTCCGCGATGAGCGCGCCCATCCGGCGCAGGTTGTCCTGGCGCGAACCGGGCGAAGCGGCTCGCTCCGCCGGGGACGCCTCGGTGGCCGCTGGGCCGGTCTGGTGGTGGGTGGTGTCGGACGCGGTCATGGGTGACTCCCGTCGAGAGGTGGGGTGTGCGCTGGGTGGGCCGGTCAGCGGGGGCCGCCCGCTGGGGCCGAGGTGCGTGCCGTCCCGGCCCGGCCGGCCTCGATCGCCTGTCCCTTGACCGCGAAGCGGGGCACGAGTTCCTGCCCGCTGAGTACCTGGATCTGCCGCATGATCTCGTCGGTGAACTGCCGCCGGGTCAGGCTCAGTTCCTCCCGGCCCGCGTAACGGTCGGGTCGCAGGGGCTGACCGAAGTGCACTCCGAATCGGACCCGCTTGAACAGCAGCCGCCCGGGGCTCTGCACCTGGTCCGTGCCAACCAGACCGCAGGGCACCACGGGCGCACCGGTGGCCAATGACAGCCACGCCGCGCCCGTATGGCCGCGGTACAGGCGGCCGTCGGGCGAGCGCGTGCCCTCGGGGTGGATGCCGACGCTGAGCCCGCGTTCGATCCGTTCGCGGCTCAGCTCGAGGGCCGCCACGCCCCCGCGTCCGCCGTCCCGCCGTACCGGGATCATGCCGATGCCGCGGAAGAACAGCCCGCTCAGCCTGCCGCGAACGCCCCGTCTGCCCAGCCGTTCCGCCTTCCCCACGAAATACAGGGGGCGCGGGACGAACAGGGTGAGGAATACATGGTCCGAGAAGGACAGGTGATTGGCTGCCAGAATGAATGGCCCGTACTTCGGCAGCTGGGACAGTCCGGTGATGCGGGGACGGAAAACAGTCACGGCCAGACCCGACAGTATTTTGCGCAGAAGCTCACGGCCCGACATAGGTCCTCCATTGTTTTCACCCGCTGCTGAACGTCCGTCCGGCGAGGACCACTATGACCAGCCACCCTGGGCCGCTCAAGTCGAATGCGACCGATTTAATTCGAGTGGTTGCGCACGCTTTAGCGAAAGGAAAGGACGTCGCACCGGCCGGGACCGGCGGAGACCGTCGGGTACAGTGACCTACTTCCCCAAGTCACCTGCATGTTCAGGCGGTTCACATGTCCCGTGCGCACGATCCGCGGTCCGACGACCCGGCGCGTCCGGCGCCCGCGGGCGGCCGGGCTGCCGACACCGGCCGTCCCTTCGAACCGCGCGCGGCCTGGCTGATGCTCGCCGTCATCACCATGGGCACGACGATGGTTTCCCTGGACGGCACGATCGTCCTGCTCGCCCAGCCGGCCCTCCAGGCGGACCTGAACGCCAGCCTGGTGCAGGTGCAGTGGGTGACCGCGGCGTACGTGCTGGCGGTCGGCGCCCTGCTCATCGTCTCCGGCGGGATCGGCGACCGGATCGGCAACCGCCTGACCTTCCTCATCGGCGTGACCGGGTTCGCGGTCTCCTCGGGCCTGATCGCCGCCGCGCACGACGCCGGCTGGCTGATCGGCCTGCGGGTGCTCCAGGGGGTCAGCGGCGCGGTCCTCCAGCCGTCCACCATGGGCCTGTTGCGCGAGTCGTTCCCCGAGGACCGACTGGACATGCCGATCGCCGTGCGCAGCGCCTCCATCGGCATCTCGACGGCCGCCGGACCGGTGATCGGCGGTCTTCTGGTGGAACATGTGTCCTGGCGGGCGGCCTTCCTGATCAACATCCCGCTGGGGCTGCTCACCGTCGCGCTGGGCGCCTGGGTCTGGCGCGGCCGGCCGGCCCGCCGCCCGGCGCCCGCCGCGCGCCGGAGCTTCGACGTGCCCGGCGCGCTGATCCTCGGCCTGCTGCTGTGTGCGCTCTTCCTCGACGTCTCCGCGATCGCCGCACGAGGCGTGACCGACGGGCGCAGCGTGGCTCTGACCGTGGCCACTACGGTCCTGGCCTGGCTGTTCGTCCGGCGGGAACGGCGTGCCGTGGATCCGCTCGTCCCTCCGACGCTGCTGGCCTCGCCGCCGCTGTGGGCCGGGTTCGTGCTGGTGATCAGTCTCGCGTTCACGATGATCGGCACCCTGTTCGTGGTCTCGTACTACGTGCAGAACCACTTGGGTCTGCACCCCGTCGAGGGCGGCGTCCACGTGCTGCCCCTGACCGGCACGCTGATCGTCGCCGCGCCGCTGTCCGGCATCGCCATGCGCAAGGTCGGGGCCCGCGCGGTGGTGTGCGCGGGTCTCGCGGTGACCGCCGGGGCGGTGTACGGGCTGTCCCGGATCGGCACCCAACCCGGCTCGACGCATCTGGGACTGCTGCTGTTCGCCCTCGGGCTCGGGCTCGCGCCCGCACTGGCGGGGTCCACGAAGATGATTGTCAGTCAGGTGCCGGTGCCGCTGGGCGGGTTGGCGGGCGGGCTGCATCAGACGGGCATGCAGATCGGCAGCGGGATCGGCATCGCGACCATGGGCACCATGCTCGGCAGCCGCGCCGAGGACCTGCTGCGGACGGCTCTGCGGCAGGCCGGTGCGGACGACGCGGACCCGCGTTTCGTGCGGCAGGCCCTGGACGAGGTCTCCGTGGGCCTGCACCAGCCCCTCGCGCACATGCCGGCCGGCCTGCGCGGGACGTGGGAGGGGTTGAGCCGTTCGATCTTCATGGACGCCATGTCGTACGCCCTGCTCGCGGGAGTGATCGCAACCTGCGTGGGCCTGGCTGTCACAGCGCCGAGCCTGCTGACGGAACTCCGCGACCGGAAAGCACGCTGACTCCGCATTGCATGCCCGGTTTTTAGGCCGGCTTTAGCCGTACGGCCGACGGCGCACAAGCCATTGTTCAGCCGGAGCCGCGAAAAACGGAAGAGCGAAAAAATCCGTGCGCTAGAGTCATTCACCTCGATGTGTCGACGTGGAACGGCCTGGAGTAGGGACGGGGAAATTGGCGAATTACCAGAAGATGCAGCGGATACTCGGCCCTTTTCTCCGCGCTTTGGTCCGCCTCGACACCTCCGGCGCGGATCTCGTCCCGGATTCCGGTCCGGTCGTCCTCGCCTCCAACCATCTCTCGATCGTCGACTCGACTTTCCTTCCGCTGGCCCTCGACCGGCAGGTCACCTTCATGGCCAAGGCGGAGTATTTCGAGGGCCGCGGCTGGCACCGCCGGCTGACGTCGTCCTTCATGCGCGGCACGGGCCAGGTCCCGGTCGACCGCACCGACCGGCGCGCGGCCGTGGCGGCGCTGGATCCGTGCCTCGACGTCCTGCGGCGCGGTGAGGTGTTCTGCATCTACCCGGAGGGCACCCGTTCGCCCGACGGGCGGCTCTACCGGGCCCGGACCGGAGTGGCCTGGCTGGCTCTGCGGTCAGGCGCCCCGGTGGTGCCGGTCGCCATGCACGGAACGGACCACGTGCTGCCGGTCGGCTCGGTGGCGCCACGGCCGGCCAAGGTCCGCGTCGCCTTCGGCAAACCTGTGGACCTTGCCCTGTTCGAAGGCC
Source organism: Streptomyces sp. NPDC023723 (assembly GCF_040639815.1). Taxonomy (NCBI): domain Bacteria; kingdom Bacillati; phylum Actinomycetota; class Actinomycetes; order Kitasatosporales; family Streptomycetaceae; genus Streptomyces; species Streptomyces sp. NPDC023723. The sequence continues at coordinate 169,585 of NZ_JBFAAP010000012.1, read as the reverse complement.
GCGCCGACGACGCGCGGGCCCGCCGGGGGGCCGCCGACGCCGTCATGGACGCCATCGCCGCCCTGTCGGGCCAGGAGCGCGCCACCGCCTTCGCCACGTCGGTGAGGAACTGAGCGGCCTCACCGCGTCCCCGTCACTGCCCCAGTCCGCCGGAGGAGAAGTTCATGAACACTGCCATGACTGCCGCCATGAACGTGCTGGACGCCCAATCGCTGATCGCGGCCTTCGGTTTGGCGGGCATCCTCATCATCCTGTTCGTCGAGACCGGGCTGCTGTTCGGCTTCTTCCTGCCAGGTGACTCGCTGCTGTTCCTGGCCGGGGTGGGGGCGTCGGGCGCGGCGGCGGAGGTCTTCGACCAGCCCGGTTTCCACCTGTCCCTGACCGCTCTGCTGATCGGCGCCCCGCTGTGCGCCACCGCCGGGGCACAACTGGGGCACCTGCTCGGGGCACGCATCGGACCGAAGCTGTTCGCCCGGCCGGAATCGAGGCTCTTCAAGCAGGAGTACGTGCACAAGGCCGAGGCGTATTTCGCCCGCTACGGGGCGGGCAAGGCCGTGGTCCTGGCCCGTTTCCTGCCCGTCGTACGGACCTTCCTCAACCCGGTCGCCGGGGTGCTCGGCATGCGCGCGGGCCAGTTCCTCCTCTGGAACCTGCTGGGCGGCTGCCTGTGGACGGTGGGGCTCATCCTCCTCGGCTACCAGCTCGGCGACTCCCTCAAGGGCAGCATCGACTCCTACCTGCTGCCCGCGGTCGTGCTGATCATCGTCCTGTCGCTGGTGCCCGTCCTGATCGAGGCGATACGTTCACGCAGAGCCGCCGAGTCGCAGTGAGCGTCGCAAGGGCGGCCACCGATCGGGTGAGGCGTGCGGGGTGGGGCGGGATGGGCGCCGCAACGGCGTGCGCTCGTCGCGCTCGTGCCGGCGCCACCACGACTTCCTTCGACCACCAGGACCGGGAACAACTGCATCGCTTCCCGCACGGAGAGGTCGTCTAGAGGCAATGCCGTTGCTTTATGGGTCTGCGGGCTTGGGTCGTTGGACGCGGATGGCTCTGATGTCGGTGTGGGTGGGCTGGGGCCAGGTGTGGTGTCCGGCCCGTTTGAGCCGGTAGTTGGGCATCTCGCGTTTGGCGACGCGGGGCTGGCTGCGCGGACGTCTGGCGGGCAGGAGTCGTTCCAGCAGGTCGTGCTGGATGTCAAGCACCGGGTTCTGTGGAGAGTGAGTTAGCTGGTTTTCTGGAGCGACGCAGGGGGTTCGGTCGCGCAGTGGACGGCCTCGTGCTCGGCGGGGGTGACGTGTCCGAGTTCGCCGTGCAGGCGTCGCTGGTTGAACCAGTCGATGTACTCGGCGACCGCGATCTCGACAACGCGGATGGACGTCCACGGCCCCTTGTTGCGTATCAGCTCGGCCTTGAACAGGCTGTTGAACGCCTCAGCGAGGGCGTTGTCATACGAATCGCCCTTGGACCCGACCGAGGCCACGGCCGCCTCGTCGGCGAGGCGTTCGGTGTAGCGAATGGCACGATACTGGACTCCGCGGTCGGAGTGATGGGTGAGGCCTGCCAGGTCGGCGCCGGTGTGCCGGCGACGCCAGATCGACATCTCCAGCGCGTCCAGGGCGAGATCGGTGTAGAGGCTGGTGGCGACCTGCCAGCCGACAACCATGCGGGAGAACACGTCGATGACGAAGGCCGCGTAGACCCAGCCGGAGAACGTTCTCACGTAGGTGATGTCTGCGACCCACAGCTGGTTGGGGCAGTGGCGGTGAACTGCCGCTCGACCAGGTCGGCCGGACGGCCGGTCTCGGGCGCGGGCCGGGTGGTGCGTGGGCTCTTGGCCCGGATCACCCCACGAAGTCCGGCCTGGCGCATGAGGCGTTCGACCGTGCAGCGGGCCACCCGGATGCCGCCGCGGACCAGGGCGGCATGAACCTTGCGAGCCCCATAGACACCGTAATTCTCGCTATGGACCTGGCGTATGAGTTCGGTGAGTTGCTCATCGCGCAGACTGCGGGCCGAGGGCGGGCGGGAGTGGGCGGCGTAGTAGGTGCTCGGCGCGATCGGCGCGTCCGTCTCGGCGAGGACGTCGCAGATCGGCTGGACGCCGAACTTCTCCTTGTACTGGTCGATGTAGGCGACCTTCAGCGCAGTGGACGGTCCAGCTCCGCGGCGAAGAAAGCCGAGGCGGACTTCAGTATCGCGTTCGCCCGCCGCAGTTCCTTCACCTCCCGCTCCAGCTCCGCGATCCGGGCGGCCTCCGCACTGGTGGTCCCGGCGACGGTGCCCTCGTCGATCTCGGCCCGCTTGACCCAGCCCCGCAAAGCCTCGGGATGTACATCGAGCTGGTCGGCGATGCGCTTGATCGCACCGGCCCGGCCAGCCGGGTCCTTGCGGGCCTCGACGGCCAGACGCGTCGCGCGTTCACGCAGTTCGTCGGGGTACTTACGGGGAGCAGCCATGATCGGCATCCTTCCGGGTCTTGATGATCTCCATCAAACCCGGGTCGATTCAGGGCTTCATCGAGCCAATGTCGGTGTACCGGCGACTGGGCAAAGTCGTCGCTGCCCGCATGCAAAGCGACGCCGAGGACCGGCACTACAGCGGTGGAGAGTCTGACGAACACAAGGCGTACAAAGACCGGGCGGTCCGGGCAGCAGAGGAAGGCGGTCAGAGTGCCGTCCAGGAACGATCCAGCAAGGACCGCGCAGTCCGCAGTGACGTCCTGATCCGTGGTACGGACGGTGTACTACTCGGATTCGAGTCGCAACTGTCCCCGCGCAACCCGCGTGAGATTCAAGCACGGGACGTGGCGGCCCGACGGGCTGGCGTGCTCGACGCATGGCAGACGGACAGCCAGAACATGGCGCGGGACACGACGGTACCGTGGCTGCGTACCGACCGCGTTCCCCTGGAACTGATCATGAAGCGCGACTCCCCCATCCCGTTCCGCGGTGGTATCCGGCGCATCGAACTCGCCAAGTGGGACGAGCGGTTCCCAGGGCCGTGTCCAAAGAAACGGACAGGGAAATGCGGAGGCTGGCATCCGACCACGCGACCTGCGGAACGCCCCTTCGACGATTTCATCCGAGATGCCGCCTCCGGACTTTACGTACGAGCAATCGTCAAAGTGAAGCGGACTGCGTTTGAGTTCTGGACCCTCACTACCGATCACACTGCGTACCTCGACGCGACATCGGGCGAACCACCCGCCGTCATGGCGAGGCCACGTCAGGTCCGGCATCCTATGGAGGACGGCGACCCAACGTGCCGCGTCCGGCCGCCGGCTGCGCCGAACCACGAGACTGCGCCGCTCCCCTACATCCCGGCACCCCGCCCACCAGAGTCCGCTCCGAGCACAAGGCCTGCGGTGCCGGGGACACCACCGATCGCCTACCGGGGCAAGTGCGGGGCTGGGGTACGGCCATGCGGGGCACCCGCTCGCTTTTATCCCGCCGGATGGCTCTGCAACGACCACCGGCCGTAGTCGATTGCACGGGCTGCCCACGGGAGCGTCCCCCTGCTCCCGATCGCTCCCACGACTTCCCACTATTGACCGCCCCCTGCCGCCCGTGCCGGTGGCTACCAAGATCCGGACCATTACCGGACCAGCCTCCGGGCGAAAGGCTTACAAAGCATCGTTTTCCCAGGTCAGCACGGGTTCAGCTGCTGTACCACCAGCAGACGAAGAACCTGCTGGGCGCTCTGCCGATGCGGCTGAGCATGACTGTTTGACACCAGAAATCTCCGGCACCCCTGCCTCGCGGACTTCCCCATCAGGCCAGCTGACCAGCGACGCGACACACCTGACAGTCCATCAGAAGGAGCGTCAAATGAGCGTCACGAGCGTCATTTCAGCGTCAAGATATCGCCCGTAACGCCCACACCGCACATAATGCGCACGCAAGAAACCGCAGGTCAGGAGCCCTTCGCAGCCGGTTCAAGGATCGCGACACACTCCACGTGGTGCGTCATCAAAAGGTGTCGGCCTGGACGACTGTGCATGAAAGAGCAGGTCAGACGTCTTTTCCCGACTCGGCCTGGGAGACATACGGGGCTCGGAGCGTCAAATGAGCGTCACAGAGGAACATCGCGGCGAGCTCCTACACAGCCGTCATCACAGCCGTGGTCGTTAACAGCCTGATGCACCCGTACGGAGTACCACTGCACGCCGGTCGCCGGCAGCGCCCCTAGGTTGGCCTTCTGTCAACGGACCGTCGAGGAGCCGACGTGGTGAAATACGCCTTGACGGAGCCCCAGGTCGACTTGCTCCGCGAAATCGCGGCAGCTTCCAATGCGATGTCCATCCCGCCTGCCCGGACCCAGACGTCCTGGGCCTTGGAACAACGGGGCCTGATCAAGCGGACCTGGCGCGGGAGCGGACACGTCGCCGTAGTCACTGCAGACGGCCGCTACTACCTCAAGCACGGCAAGCATCCCCGACAGGTCCAGGCCGAGAAGGAACGGCTGAAGGGCGATGCCGCTCAGGCCGCGCGGGCCCCGGCTGACGGAGCCGAGCTAATCTCCCGTCTGCAGTCGACCTCGGGGAAGATCACGGTTCCCGATCCTGCCGCGAAAACCCGGGGGCGATGGCGGACGGCGTACTACGACGCGCTTCACCATGAGCACGTACCCATAGGGCACAAGCTGCGGTGGAACGGCCGACAGCGCGGCGACTGTGTCTTTTCGCTGATTGACGAGGAGGCCGAGAAGGCAGCACAGCTTCCTCCTGTTCCGGCCGTCGACGTGCCGGAGACCCTCGATCACCCTCATCATCTCGTTCGTGCGACGCGCAAGGCTCTCGGCCGATCCCAGAGCGTGGTCGACACCCGGGGCAAGCCGGAAGTCATCCCGCTGTACCTGTCGCGTCCACTTGCCGACCGGGCCCTGCGGATCATGCACGCCCTGTTGACGGAAGCGGAGGGCCGCGGCTACGCGGTCGAGGCTCAGAGCGACCTGAAACGCGGTGAGGCCGTACACATGGTGGCGATCGTGATCCGGTGCCGGGCCTTTCCCCTCGCTCTCACGGAGCGGACGACGAAGGTCCCGCACGAGCCGATGTCGCAGGAGCGCCGTCAGCAGGAGCGGAACCCCTGGACGCGCCTGCCCAAGTACGACGAAGAGTTCAACGGCCGCCTCGCTCTCGGCGCGCCCGCCGGGAGCTGGTTCCAGCACTCGTACTCCTACAGCGACAGCGCCAGGTGGACCTTGGAGTCACGGCTGGGGCATCTGCTGCAGGATCTCGAACGCCTTGCGGCGGAAGCCGACCGCCGGGAGCAGGAGAAGGTACTGCGTGAGGCCGAACAGCGGCGCCGCTGGTACGCCGCCGTCGCACGGGCTCGCGAGCAGCAGATCGAGCAGCACCGGGCGACGGTGCTTACCGGGCAGATTCGGGGCTGGCGGCAGGCTGCTGAGATCCGCGCCTTCTGCCAGGCAGCCCGCGTTCGAGCCGGCGACGCGCCGGTTGCGGCGGACGAGGCTGACTGGCTGGAGTGGGCTGAGGCATACGCAGGGCAACTCGACCCCCTGCAGGAACCCTTGCGCACTCCTGTGGATCCACCGGCCGGGCGGGAGGTGCTGCGTGAGCTGGGGAAGATCGATGCCTACGCCTACCTGTGGCCGTTCGGCGCCGACGGCCGCTGGGCGCTTCCCGACGACCGGCCAACTGGCCCGCGAACGTGACCCGGCCCTGTGCAACCGGGAAACGGCTTCGCCCTGTCCATGGAGGACAGGGCGAAGGAACGTTCATGCGACGATAGTGAGCGGGGTTTCCATGCGTTCCCAGGCTCCCAGCACGGCCTTATGGGCGTCTGGCTGGAGGTGGGCGTAGCGCTGGGTGGTCTGGAAGCTCTCGTGGCCGAGAAGGTGCTGGACCTCGTAGAGCGAGACTCCCCTTTGGACCAGCCACGAGGCGCAGGTGTGGCGCATGGAGTGGGGCGGATAGTGCGGGACGAGCTGCTGCTCGCCGTCGTCATCGAAGTAGTGAGCGTTTTCGATGGCTGGCCACCAGGTCTGTCGGCGCCAGTTGCCGTCATCGAGGAGCCGTCCGGCCCTGCCTTTGGTGACGGTGGTGAACACCACGGCGTCCCGGTCGAGCCGGTATATGTGACGTTCAAGTGCTTCCAGGACATGGGCCGGGAGCGGGACCTCCCGGCGGCTCCTGGAGCTCTTGGGATACTCCTTGATGCCCCGCTTGGTGTTGACCTCGACCACGAAGAGGCGCGAGCGGCGCTGGTCGATGCGGTGACGGTGAAGGCCGGAGAGTTCGCCCCAGCGCAGTCCGGTGTAGACGCCCAGTAGGCACATCGTCTTCCAGGGGGCGGGAAGCTCGTCGAGGATGCTCTGCGCCTGGTCGGTTGTGAACCACTGCGGCGGCTTGACGGCGATCTGAGGCAGGTCGATGCGGCGGCACGGGCTCAACGCGATCACATCGTCATCCACGGCCGCGCGCATGATGGACGAAGTCAGGTTGTACGCCCGCTTGATCGCGGCGGCGCCCACGCCCTTCTCCACCAGGGAGCGGATCCAACTCTGGACGTCCATGCGAGTAACGGCCCGCATCTCCCAGTCCGCCCAGTGGGGCATGACGTGGTTTTTGATGGTGGAGGCGTCGCCGCGCAGGGTGCGGGGCTCAACGATACGGGCATCCCACCACCGATCGTGCCACTCACGGAAGGTGAGCTCGCCGGCGCGTGGGTCGCGCATGCCTCCGCGGGCGGACTGTGTCTCCATCTCGGTGCCCCAGGCGCGGGCCTGCGCCTTGAGGGGGAACGACTCGCTGTACCGGTCACCTGCCCGGTTGCGTACGGTCGCCTGCCACTTGCCCGACTTCAGTTTGCGCAGGTACGTGGTACTGCTCCTTCGTTCGGAAACGGTGAGGGCCGGACTGGGGCAGAGAGATCACCGACTGGGGCGTGGGGAAACAACCAGCCTCCTGGCGATGAACTCCTCCAGCCCGGCAGCAGGGACACGGACGCGGGAGCGTTCCGTCCCTGTGCGCAGATCGACGACGGGGAGGTCTCCAGCGGCGATGAAGCGGTAGACGGTGCGGCGGTCGACGTCCAGGACGGCGGCGACAGCGGGGATGGACAGCAAACGGGCAGGCATGGGCGAGTCCTCGGACACAGGAGTGGAAAGGCCAAGCCGGCGAATGGATTCAGCCGGGCTGTCGGCGGTCCACGGCGCAGATCAACCGGCCCTGTCAGGGCAGTGGGAGATCGCTAAGGGTCCGAGCCATGTGACAGGGCCACGTGAGGCATGGACCGCCGACGTTCGGGATGTGCTTGGGTATGGTCCTGCGCTCGGATCGTGAGTCGAAGCCCGGGACGGGAAGAGCTACCGCTCGGGGATATCCGGAAGCCGCAGGATCTCTTCCAGGTGGTCCCAGTCGGTCTTGACGTCTTCCAGCCGGAAGCGGTGCGGGTACCGCAGCGCAATCCAACTCGCGCTCACACCAGCCCACTCGGCAACGCCCCACACAGGAACGCCCGCCTTCAGCCAGGCGTCCAGAGAGGAATCGCGCAGGCTGGATACCTGTTTCCCCACGCCCGCTTGGAACTCGTCGTGACTCAACACCGCCTGGCGAGCCTGCCTCCACACCCTCTTGTATCCGCAGGACGACAACGGCCCGCCCTGCTCACCAGGGAACAACAGATCTCCAGCCTTCAGGTCCGCGCGGTCGATCCAGCTCCTCAGCACGCCCACGATCTCTGGCGTGAGAGGGACCCTTCGGCCCTCGCCGGAACGGACCAGCACCTCCCCGAACTCCCCGTCCGGGAGCGTCACGTCGTGCACCCGAACCGAGGCAGCTTCACCCGGCGACAGCGCAGTGCTCGCCATGGAGAAGAAGAAAGGGTAAATCGCTCCCGGAGATTCCTCCCGAACCCATTCCAGGAGGGCACGGACGCGATCCACAGAGAGCAAGGACGATTCATCTATTGCGAGCTGCGACAAATTACTTGATTCCTCACACGAGACATCGGGACGCGTCAGCGCCCCCTGGTCATTCAATGGTCCAGAGAAGCGCCGGTTTGGCCAACCGGCGATCGTCGGCTATGTTGCGCCCGCGACGCACCTCTCGCGGACCCGGTTGATGCGCAGAGAACAGGTTCTACTTTCCGAAGACAGCTCTAGGTTCGCTTCCTTCGCCGACTTAATCCAGTCCGTACAGCACTCAATGTGTCTGCTGTCGGCGAATCGACACGAAACCACACATACCTGCACCTCGACGGCCAGGAAACACGACAACAGAGCAGGCGCCTTCTAAGCGCCTGCTCTATCGAGAGGAGCCATGAGCCGAGGCGCCAGCGACTGGCCCGCACCCGAAAATTTCGCGCAGCTACCAGCACGAGACAATTCACCGACACCTTCCGGTATCGATAGCCTAAAAGGCCGCCGCCTGTGGCGATACCAGCTGAAATCTGCACGCCTGGAAATTCAAAGCGAGCCGCAATTGAGCTGAATTTTCCGTTCACTGCAAACGCGGCGGCTATCCATAAACCCCAAGCATTACTCATTTCATGCTTGGAATTTCGGGCGACGTCACGCGTCCTGTCCCCGCTTGTTGCGCCGACATCCGTCGGGACCACGCGAAGCACCGCTCGGCCCTCAGCCGCGGGCCCGGCGTCACCCCTGCCGCAACGCTGCAGGGCAGCGTCATCTCCCGTTCGCAAGCCGATTGTCAGTGGCACCTGCCAGGGTATGCCGCAGTGTGTAGCCAGCCGAGGGGGCACAGGTGTTGCAGCGTGATGACTCTGGAGTCTCCGAGTCATTCGATCTTGATTCATTGACGGTGGGCGACCGCCTGCGACTGTTCAACTTCACGCAGCGCGATGATCCTGTCGCATATTTGTGGGTGCTGCGTGCGATGAACGTACTGCGAGCGGTACACCAGTTACAGGTTCACCCTGACGACGTGGCGAACACGTTGAAGGAGCTCGCCACAGAGCACGACGAGGTACCGTCTGCTGCGGATCTGAATCTGCGGGGCATGCTCGACAACCTCTCCTCGGACGACGAGCAGGTCCTCTATCGAGTGGAAGATCCGTTGCGGTGCGGCAATCTTGCCGCATACCGGAACCGGCAATCGGTCTACCAGTTCACGGAGATCGGCTACCGCGTCTACCGCGCGGTGGAGGAGGTCATCGGCTCCCGCGTACAGGACGCGAACCTGTCGCGGCTGGTCTTCGCCGACATCCTGACGGACTTCAAGGCGCTGGCGACAGCGAACCGGGAAGGCGACCGGGACGAGGTGTACCGCAAGCTCGCACGCCTCGACAGCGTGCTGGAAGACATGACCCAGCGGGCGGCGCGCTTCTATCTGACCCTGAACGACGTGGCGCGCACGACAGATGTCTCTCCTGAGACGTTCCTGCGCTACAAGCACGCGCTGCTGGCACACATGAGTGAGTTCACAGCGGAACTGGAGCGCTACGCGCCCCGGCTGGCCGAGGCCGTGTACGAGGTGGAAGACACCGGGGTCGAGACCTTGCTGGAGCGGGCCGCCGCAGTGGATGAGCGGCCCATGATGCGGCCGTCCGCACGCCTGGAGGACTGGCGGCGGCGCTGGATCGGGCTGCGCCAATGGTTCTTGGCGGACGGCCCCGTGGAGACCAAAGCCGCTCATTTGCAAGGCGCTACGCGCACGGCCATTTCGGGGGTCATCGCCCTGCTGCGGCAGGTGACGGAGTCACGTCGAGGAGGGGTGAGCCGGACCACCCAACTCCGGCATCTTGCCGCCTGGGCAGCGGCTGCGCCGGATGAGCAGGCTGCGAACGCCCTCGTGTCCGCCGCCTTCGACCTCCGCTCGGTACGTCATCTGTCGGGTGCCCACGACGACGATGACCAGATCTCGCCGCGGACGACGTGGTGGGATGCGCCTGGTGTAGAGGTCAGCATCAGCCTGTTCCGGCACGGCAAGCGGCCGGCACCGGGTGGCCCGCAACCGGTCCGTACCCGCCGTGGTGCCCATGCCCGGCTACGTGACCAGCAGTTGGCGGATCGGGCCGCGGACCGGGAGGCCGCGAAGGATCTCCTGGACCATGGGCCGCACGACCGGGTGCTGAACGAGGCGGAGACCCGCGCCGTGCTCAAGCTGCTAACCCGTGCCCTGCAGGTGCGAACGGTCGTCGCGGGCCGACTGCGTTCCGGCACCGGCAGCAGCGACGTCCTGACGCTGCGCCTGATCCCGAACGAGCGCGGCAGCCAGCTGCGGACCGAGACCGGCACGCTGCACCTGCCCGGCTTCGCCCTGGAGATCAAGCCCCATGGTGCGATGCGCCGAAGCCGAACGGAGAAATCCTGATGCCCGTCCATCGCGTAGCCGCCTCCGTGGAGACCGCAGACCTTGGCTCGTACCAGCAAGCGGCCCGGCTCATGCTGCTGCACGGCGTCGTTACCGAAAGCTATCCCCGGGCCAAGGCGCTTGCGCTGGTGCTGCAATGGGCCGACGACCTGGCCAAGGACTTCCGTGACCTGTTCGGCTACTCCTTGCAGACCAGTGCCCGCCACGCACGGCTGCTGCGTCGGCTGGACGCCTTCGACGCCGGCCAGGCGTTCCTCACGGTGAAGAGCAAGAGACCGTTCGACCGGCGACGGCTGGCCTACCTCTGCCTGATCCTGGCCTGCCTGCACAGGTCGCGCATCGAGATCAACCTCGCCGATCTCGTCAAACTGCTCACGCCGTCCGCGAACGCGATCGAGCACTTGGGCTTCGATGCGACTGCACCGGGCCACAAGGACGCGGTCGTTGACGTGATGGACTGGCTCGTCGACCGGGGTGCGCTGCGGATCTCCGATGGCTCCATGGAGGACTGGGCCCGTGACCACGATCGCGGGGACGCATTGTTCGACATCGACCACGACACCTGCGCAGCGCTTTTCCGGCCGAACAAGCCGCTGCAGCACCTGGTCAGCGCTGCTGGGCTGTTGGACACTCCGACCGCCGGCACCGGGCGCGACCCCCGTCGACGCTTTGCAGCCCAGCGAGCCCGTCGGCTGCTGATCGAGTACCCGGTGGTCTACTTCAGCGACACCGACGCGGAGACCGCGATAGCACTGCGCCAGCCCACCCTGGCCGAGGACATCGCACGGCTGACCGGGTTGCCTGTCGAGCGCCGGGCCGAGGGAATCATGCTTATCGACACCACAGGGCACTTTACGGACAAGCGGTTCCCCGGCCGCGGCGGAGCCGTCAACCGGACTGCCGGGCTGATGCTCGCGAAGATCGCGGACCTGCGGGAAGACCCGGACCGGGCCAGCAGCCTTCACTACCTCCTGCCCACCGCTCCAGGAGAGGAACAAGCGGACCTGCTCAGCCGCATCGACTTGGCTCTGCCGCAGGCGGGCACGCTCGAAGCCTTGGCCCACGACCCGCACGCGGACGCTGACGAGCACGCGGCCGAGGCCGATCCGGACGCCCCGGAGCATGAGGGGCAGACGGGCTTGCCCTTCGTGGAACACGGCACGCTGGAGCAGATGATCATCGAGCTCTACGAAGAGTTCGGCCCCTCGTCCTTCACCAACAAGTGGCAGGCCGATCCCGGCGGGCTACTGGCGGAGGCAGTCGCGCTCCTGGCGGACCTGCGCTTGGTCCACATCGTCCCCGGCGGGATTCTGGTCCGGCCCGCGGCCGGTCGCTACCGCAATATCACCGCCGTCCTACCGCGCCCCGCGCACGACGGCCAGTTCGCTCTTGACTTCCCCACTGAGGAAACCTCTCGATGAAGCTCATCCCTCACTCCCGCACCGCTGACCAGTCGGAGGTCCGCTTCAAGCCCACCCGCGCCGGAGTGATCGGCCTATGGGACTACACCGATGAGGAGTTCGTCTTCGCCGACGGTCGCCTGGTCCTTCGCGGGCACAACGGTTCCGGCAAGACCAAGGCCCTGGAGGTTCTCTTCCCCCTGGTCTTGGACGGTGTCCTCGACGCGCGGCGTCTCGATCCGTTCAGCGGCGAGGAACGCACCATGAAGTCGAACCTGCTCTACAAAGGGCAGGAGTCCGCATACGGCTATGTATGGATGGAGTTCGCCCGCACCGCACCCGACGGAGAGGTCCTCGAAGCCGTCACCGTGGGGATCGGCATGCGGGTGACCAAGCCGATGTCCACGCCGGCCCGCTTCTTCTTCGTCACCAACGGCCGAGTCGGCATCGACTTCGGCCTGCTGGACGCCGCCTCGCGCCCGCTGCGGGAGAACGCTCTGAAGAAGCTCCTGGGTGAAGGAGCCACCTACGCTACGGCGGAGGCGTACCGGGAGGCGATCGATGACCGGCTGTTCGGGCTGGGCCGCGAGCGCTACAACCAGCTGGTCAACCTTCTGCTCCAGCTACGGCGTCCTCTGCTGGCCAAGGACCTCGACCCGGTCAAGGTGTCCGACACCCTCACCGCCGGCCTGCGCCCCGTCGACGAGGACCTCATCCTGCAGGCCGCCCGCGATTTCGAGAACCTCGCCGAGATCCAAGCGCTCCTCAACGCACTGACGGGGGCGGACACCGCGGTCCGGACCTTCCTGCGTGAATACTCCAGTTATCTGCGCGCCCATGCCCGTGACCGCGTGGACCAGGTCACCGGGCGCATTCAGGACACAGCCGCGCAGTGCGAGACGATCATGGAGGCGGCGGAGGACCACCGCACCGCCGAGCGGCAGCTGGCCTCCTCACAGCATGAGCGCGATACCGCCGAACGCCGGTGCAAAGAGCTCAGCGCGAGCCTGGCCGAGTACAAGAACCACGACGCTATCAAGCAGCAGAACGGTCTCGAGGAGCTGCGCGATCGCGTACGCAACGAGCGCCAGGGCATCGCGGAGAGTGGCCGCCACCTCAACCGGGCCCAGGAGGGCTTGGCTGCCCTCAAAGGGGAGGCTGAGCGGGCTCTCCTGAGACACGATGAGCTGCGCAAGGCCGCTTCTCGGCATACCCACAGTCTCATGGACGCGGCGCGCCGCTGCGGCGTCCTGCACGACGACGACACACTGGATCTCGGTGCCGATCTGGACACGGACGTGGCAGGCCGGGTTGCCGCGCGTCGCAGCGAAGTGGAGGACGTACGCGTCCACCTCAGCGCGTCCGAGAACGCCGCGAAGGACCAGGAGCGCGAGCAGGAGCACGCTGACGCGGCGAGCGGTGAGCTGACCGAGACCGAGCGGCAATCCGCCGCAGCAGCTGAGAAGCTCGAGATCGTCCGCGCCACGGCCGACCAGGAGCTGGAGGAGTTCATCAGCCGCTGGAGCGGCAGTGATGACACCGCGGTCTTGGTCGCCGCCGACGGTGACGTACTGCGTACTGCCATCGCCGCGGTGGGGGAACCCGAAGCGGCCTCGCTGCCGGAGGAGTTTCGTTCCCTCACCGACCAGCGCCGCACCAGTGCTCTGACCCGCGTCGAGACCTTGAAGCGGGAGTACAGCGACGTCGCGGAGGCCCTGCGATCCAGGCGAGCAGAGCGCGACACCGTGGCAGCGGAAGGCGACGACGCTCCCCCGCCCAGTGACCTGCGCCCCGCCAGCCGCGATGCGCGGCCCGGTGCGCCGTTGTGGCAACTTGTGCGGTTCGCCGAGGACGTTCCCAACGATCATGCGGCTGCGGTGGAGGGCGCCCTGTACGCGGCCGGCCTGCTCACCGCCTGGCTGCACCCCGACCGTGCGCTGACCGACCAGGCACTGCACGACAAGGTCGGCGACGCCTATCTGCGCCCCCTTCCTCCCGCGCAGCGGCCGACCGGACGCACCCTGGCCGACGTACTGGTTGTCGAAGATCAGCAGCTTGTCTCCGCCGCGGCCGTACAGGCTGTCCTGACGTCCATCGCCGTAACGGACGACGTCCCTGCGACGGACGGCGCGCTGCGCGCTCCTGCGGTCACGACCGGCTCGCACTTCTGCCTCGGCATCCAGGTCGGTGCGCATGCCAAGGATCAGCCGGAGTACATCGGGGCCACGGCACGAGCCGCCCGCCGGCGCGAGCGGCTGCGCCTGCTCGAAGAATCCATCGCGGTCCTGGAAGCTCAGCTCGCCGGCATCGAAGAGCAGCAGAGGTACGCGCAGGAAGCATGCGACGACTTCGACCGCGCCCGGCATGAGCTCCCGCGCACCCAACCGATCGTCCAGGCGGTGGGTCAGGTGGCGGTGGTGGCGGAGAAGGCCGCCGGCGCCCGCCGCCGCCTCACCGAAGCCCGCAAGCGGCTCGACGGGGCGATTGCGCGCGCCCATGAGAAGAATCGGCAGCTTCGGCATGCTGCCACGACCGCACGGCTGCCTACGCTTCGTGAGGAACTGGACAACGTCGCGCAGGCCATCGACGACTTCGCCGACGCCGGCAAGGCGCTCTCCACCTGCCGTGAGCAGGCCGACGCGGCCGAGCGCGACATCGCCGGCCGCAAGGAGATCATCGAAGCGCAGACCGAGTCCTGCTCAGAGCAGGCTGAGGCGCTACAGGCGCGTAGGGATGCGTTCGCCGTTCAGGAGGAACGTCTGCGTACCCAGGAAGCGACGCTCGAAGCTCCTCTGCAGGAGATTCTGCAGCAGATCACGGACGCGGAGGAGCAGCTCACCACGGCGCAGAAGACGTACGACCGTGCGAAGAAGGATGCGGAAGAGCATCGAGACCGGCTTCTGAAGGCTGACCATGCCCTGGAGTTCGGCCGTACAGCACTCGCCACGGCCGTGGCGGAGCAGGTGCGCACCACGCTCACGCTGGAGCCATATGCCCGGCCCGACCTTCTCGGCCTCCTCGAAGCGAACGCCGAGACCATCTGGTTGCCCCACGACATGTGGCCGAGCCCCGAGCAGGCAGTCCAGGCCCTCATGGACAGCCTGACCTCGCCCGGCATTCCCCTCACGGCCATCGAAGCCGCCCAGAGCGTCGTCCCCGCATCCGTCGCTTCCTTGGTCAACACGCTCGATGAGGCGACCCGGGGCCGGCCGATCACCTCGAGCCTCCTGAAGACCGTGACATCCAAGATCTCTAGCGCTATCACCGCGCTGGAGGCAGCCCTGCTGGAATCTGATCAGGGCTACCTCTTCGAGTGGGAGCCGGCCGGTGACATCATCCTGGCCCGGGTCACCGACAGCGAAGGCCCCGCCCCGGTAACGGACTTCGCCCGCCGCCTGGCCGAACAGCTCGCCGATCAGAGCGTACTGCTGGAAGACAGGGAACGGACCGTCCTGGAGGACGGACTCCTGACCGGGCTGGCCGAGCAGATCCACGATCGCACCGTCGCCGCCCGCGACCTGGTCAAAAGCATGGACGCCGATACCCGCTCCAAGCCGATGTCCTCCGGTACCACCGTGGGCATCAACTGGATCACCTCCGACGCGCTCACCGACTCCCAGCAGGCCGTCAACAAACTGCTCGACAAGGACGCCTCCGGTCTCGGACCGGCAGGACTGGCCGAGCTCCGCTCCCACCTGCGCAGCCAGATCCGCGCGAGGGCTGCTGCCGACAAGAAGAGGAGCTACCAGCAGGTGATCGCTGAGGTTCTGGACTATCGCGCCTGGCGCAAGTTCGAACTCCGGCTGTTCCGGCCGGGCATGAGCGAAGAGGAGCGGAAGAAAGGAGAACTGCTCACCAAGGCCAAGCACAGCGTGATGTCCGGCGGCGAGAAGTCCGCCTCCATCCACCTTCCGCTCTTCGCTGCCGCCCATGCGCAGTACAGCTCCGCCTACCCCACCTGCCCGCGGCTGATCGCCCTCGACGAAGCTTTCGCCGGCATCGACGAGAAGTACCGCCCCGACCTGCTCGCCCTCACGGCCAAGTTCGACCTCGACCTCTTCATGACGGGCTACGACCTGTGGATCACCTACCCTGACGTGCCGCAGATCTCCCACTACGACATGAAGCACGACGAGGCGTCCCACACCGTCTCCGCCATGCTGCTGGTCTGGGACGGCGAACAGATCCTCGATGACCTCGAGTACCCCGGATCCGACGATCTTGCCGCCGAACTCCTTGGCTTCGCGCCCCGCCGGCACGTTCCCGCAGGGGCAGGACTGCTCGCGGACATCCCCGAGGACGAGCCGACGAACGACAAGGTCGAGGAGACAGAATGACCGGGTCGACAGAGGCATACGAGCGCTACCGGGCCCCCGAGTTCCGCCGGCTCCTGGCTGCTGCCCGGCGCTCGCTCGAGCGCAACGGCGGCGAGGTCAAGGGCTCCATCGGCCTGGCCAACCCGACCTCGGCCGAACGCACCGCTGTCATCGGCATCACCGGTACGTACCGGTCGGCCGATGTCCGCCGCATCACCATCCCCCTCGAAACATTGGAGGAGAGCGTCCGCAACGTCACGGGCATGTCGCTCCGCGACGTCCTTGAACGGATCGGCCCCGAGCTGCGCTTTCGCGCCGATGAGCGGACCGTGCTCGATCAGGCCCGGCAGAGGATCCTTGCTGAGGGCGAGGCCAGCCCGCTTCATGCCGAGCATGCCTGGTACCGGCAGTGGCTGGCCAGCCTCGCATCCGACGGCACGATCACCGCACTGATCAATAAGAAGGACACCCACCTCTTCAGGCAGGCCGTCCGCGTCCTGGAACACCTCTACAACCGGCCAAGCGACGCTCCACCGATCATGCTGCCCGTCTTGGCCGACACCACCACAGGAGACACCAAGGCCCTCAACCCCGGCCGCGGCTCTCTGCCGACACTGGTCCTGCGGGCCTTGGCCATGGCACGCGGAGTCCCACTCGGATCAGGGGCCGAAAGTCGGCGCGATTTGTGGGACGCCT
The DNA here is from genome assembly GCF_040639815.1 of Streptomyces sp. NPDC023723. Classification (NCBI taxonomy): domain Bacteria; kingdom Bacillati; phylum Actinomycetota; class Actinomycetes; order Kitasatosporales; family Streptomycetaceae; genus Streptomyces; species Streptomyces sp. NPDC023723. The sequence goes on along the minus strand of NZ_JBFAAP010000012.1, from coordinate 152,876 downwards.
TCGACGTCATCGTCGACGACCTGGCCAGCCGTGTCCTCGTCCTGAACCTCCCTGCGACCGGCCAGGGGCTGGGCCAGTGGCTCACCGACGCCGCCCACTACGGCACTCCATTCCACATCACCCTCCACCAGCTCATCACCCTTCCGATCGCCGTGAACCTGCCAACGGTGTACGTCTGCGAGAATCCGGCCGTGCTCCGCCGCGCCGCTGGTGAGCTCGGTGCCAGCAGCCCGCCGCTAATCTGCACCGAGGGACGCCCCTCGACCGCCTTTCACCGGCTGGCGCGGTTGGTCGTCGAAGCCGGTGGCACCTTGCTCTACCACGGGGACTTCGACTGGCCCGGCATCGACATGACGAATCAGCTCCGTATCCGCTATCACGCCAAACCCTGGCGAATGAGTGCTGCGGACTACCTCAGCGGTGTTCGCGCCGACAGCGACCATGTCCGGCTGAGCGGAAGGCGGCAGGACACCTGCTGGGAGCCAGAGCTCGCAGAGGTCATGGAAAGGGAGAACCGTGCTGTCTACGAGGAGGCGGTCGCCGACACACTCCTGGCCGATTGGTCATATGAGTCGCGGATAAGATCCAGCGAGGCACAAGAGGTAGCCCGTGACGCTGATAACCTCAGCGTTGTTGACGTGTGACGCATCGCGTCCGGCGCATTCGCCTTCATCTGCCCGGTCGCGGAACGGGGGGCGATGGTGTTCGAGCCGCTGCGGGAGAACGACCCCCGAGAAATCGCGGGCTTCCGACTGTCCCAGCGTCTCGGCCAGGGCGCCATGGGCGTCGTTTACCTCGGATACCGCAGCCCCCGCCCCGTGGCGATCAAGGTCATCAAGCCGGCGCTGGCAGACCAGCCGTACTTCCGTCAGCGGTTCGCCCAGGAGCTGGAGGCGATCCGGCGTGTCGGTGGATTCCACACCGCGGCGCTCGTGGACGCCGACCCGGACGCGGAGCAGCCCTGGATCGCCACCGAGTACGTCCACGCACCCTCGCTCGATGTACTGCTGAACCAGCATGGCGCCGTGAGTGAGCTCGGGGCGTGGTGGCTGGCCGCAAGTCTGTCCGATGCTCTGATTCACATCCACTCTGTCCGGCTTCTCCACCGCGACCTGAAGCCCAGCAACGTGCTCGTCACCACACAGGGCACTCGTGTGATCGACTTCGGCGTCTGCCATGTCGGAGGTGCGACCGGCCTCACATCCGGCGACGTGCCGGTCGGCACCCTCGTGTACATGGCACCGGAGCAGGCCATGGACTCCCGCAAGGCGAGCGAAGCCGCGGACGTGTACAGCCTGGGCGCGACGCTCGTGCATGCGGCGACTGGGCACCCCCCATTTTACGCCGATATTCCGGTACAGCGGATACTGGACGTTCCTCCCGATCTCTCGGGCCTGCCCGAGAGCTTGCGAGGACTGGTTGTCAGTGCCTTGTCCTACTCTCCGGAGGACCGGCCGACCGCCCACAGTGTGCTGGAGGCAGCCATGGACCGGCTGCTCGAGCACGCCGTGCCGGTCAGTGGTCCGCTTTACCCGCCGCTGCCTGGCGCGTTCCTCACGGACGTCCTGCAGGCGGAAGGTGCGCCTCCGGTGCCGCCGGATCCTCCTAAGTCAATGTCGGCTCTGGAGGGTCTTGCGGGTCCGGAGCTCGGGGACGAGGTATCGCCCGCGGAACCTGCCGTCGCCGGCGCGTCCAGTGGCGGGGGCGCCCCCTGGGCTGACCGTTGGCGCGGAAAGATCCGCGACCGGCGATCTGACTTCGGCGGCTGATACCGCCGGGTGCACAGCGGGATAGGTAGTAGAGCACGACAAGGCAATAGACAGTGATCGAAAGAGGGAACCCGGTGACCAGCTCCGCAGGCACAGCCAAATTCGCCGCGGGCATGCAGGTCCGTGCACGGGACGAGGACTGGCTGGTCGTTGAGGTGTCCGAGACCTCTCACGACGGCACGCGCCTGGACGTCCGCGGCATCTCCCCACTCGTGCGCGACCAGCGAGCTGTCTTCTTCGCCCACGAATCCCTGGATCGGGTCACCCCTCTGCGGCCCGAGGACACAGACCTCGTCGTCGACGACTCCCCGGAGTGCCGCCGCTCCCGGCTCTTCATCGACGCATTGATCCGCAAGACCCCGCTTCCACTGTCCGAACAACGGCTCGCCACCGTCGGCACACACCTCCTCGACGACCTCGCCTACCAGCGCGAGCCCGCCAGAGCGGCCCTGCGCGGTCTGCGCCCGAGGTTGCTCATCGCCGACGCAGTCGGACTGGGCAAGACCCTGGAGATCGGGCTGCTACTGTCGGAGCTCATCCGCCGGGGCAGGGGCGAGCGCATCCTCGTCGTCACGCCCAAGCACATCCTGGAGCAGTTCCAGCACGAGCTGTGGACGCGTTTCGCGATTCCCCTCGTACGCCTGGACTCGACCGGCATCGAGCGCATCCGCCAGAACATCCCAGCCGGCCGCAACCCCTTCTCGTACTACAAGCGCGCGATCATCTCCATCGACACCCTGCGCTCTGACCGCTGGCGCAGCCACCTCATGCAGGTCGCCTGGGACGCCGTCGTCATCGACGAGTCACACAAGCTGATCAACACCGGGACCAAGAACAACCGGCTCGCGGGGCTGCTCGCCCCGAGGACCGACGCCCTGATCCTGGCCAGCGCCACACCCCACAACGGTCAGCGCGAGTCGTTCGGTGAGCTGCTGAGCCTGCTCGACCCGACCGCCATCCCCGACACCAGCGACTACGACGAGACGCAGCTCGACCACCTGTACGTCCGCAGGCACAAGATGTCCCCCGACGTCTCGGCGGAGATCGGCCACAAGTGGGCCACCCGCAAGCCGCCCGTGGCCTTCGACTGCGTTGCGAACCCCGCCGAACAAAAGATCTTCGAAGAGCTATACGACGTCTGGATCAGGCCGGAAGCGGGCCAGTCGGCTCCGGTGAGCGGCAAGGGCGCCAGGCTGTTCCCATATACGCTCCTGAAAGCCTTCCTCTCCTCGCACAAGGCGTTGGCCGAGACGGTGAAGAACCGGATTGAGCGCATCGACGAGGACGCACAGAAACACCCGGAAAAGGGTGCGCAGCGCGCCGCAGAGCGATCGGCGCTGACGCGGCTGGGCCAGCTCGCCGGCGAGGCCACAGTGGAGGACGCGGCGAAGTTCCGCCGCCTGGTCGACGAGCTGAAGGGCATGGGGATCGGGCCGGGGTCCGACAAGCGCGTCGTCGTCTTCTCCGAGCGCCGCGCCACCTTGCAGATGCTCCATGAGGCCCTGCCCGGTGAGCTCGGCTTCGAGGTGAGCGACGAAAAGGGGCGCGGGGCTATCCGCCAGCTGCACGGCGGCCGGCCCGATGACGAGCAGCAGCGGACCGTGAAGGACTTCGGCCTGGCGGACAGCGAGCTGCGAGTCCTGCTCACGGGTGACATCGCCTCTGAGGGCGTCAACCTGCACCGCCAGTGCCACCAGATGATCCACTACGACTTGCCCTGGTCGCTGATCACCATCGAGCAGCGGAACGGCCGTATCGACCGGTACGGCCAGCAGACGTCCCCAGAGGTCCGAGCCTTGCTCCTGGTCCGCCAGGACGAGGACCCCGACGTGCCCTCCGCCGACCGACTGGTCTCGCGGCGGCTGCTGGAGCGCGAGGACGAGGTCCACCGCACGCTCGGTGAGGCCGCCTCCATCCTCGGGCTGCGCGACGAGGAGGCGGAAGAGACCGCGATCAAGTCGGGACTCGCGGACGGGAGGATGTTCGACGAGATCGTCCCCGCACAACCGATCGACCCCTTCAACCTCTTCATGGCGCACCACACCGTCGACGGGTCGGGGGCCCATTACCGCGTACCGCAGCTGTTCGCCTCGACACGAGCCTTCGTCGAGGAGGCGCTCGACGAGGTCTATGGCAACCCCGAGGAGAAGATCGGGAAGGCGTGGGACAAGGACCATCCCGAGATGCTCTCCTTCGCCCCAGACCGCGAACTACAGCGACGCCTCCTCGTCCTTCCGCAGACCTACCTGGACGAGCGCGGAGTGCTCGACAAGCTCAGGGTCACCTTCGACCCTGGTTTCGCTCAGCAGCGCCTGGACCGCGCCCGCGAGCGCAGCGGCGAGAGGAGCAAGGGCGCGATCACGAAGCAGGAGCGGCGCGAGACGTCCGGCTGGCCCGACGTCAGCTACCTCACCGACCAGCACCCGGTGGTGGAGTGGCTCACCGACAAGGTCCTGGTCCGGCTCACCCGCAACGCCGCGCCAGTCATCACGGCCAACGTCCCCGGGCCGGTGTTCCTGATGCAGGGCATGTACTCCAACGCCAAGGGTCACCCGACAGTCCTCGCCTGGTCCTGCGTGACCGGACTGGAGTACGGCAGCCCCGTGTTCGATGACGATCTGGTTGGTGTCCTGGAGCGCGCCGGCGTGAAGCCGAAGATGCTGAACCGGCCCTTCGCCGGGGACATCGATGCCCTGCGCGCCCTGGTGCCACAGGCGGTCGAGGCCACACGGCAGCACCTGCTCACGCTACGTAGCAGCCAGGAAGAACCGCTGATCGAGCAACTGGCCGAGTACGAGAAGCGCCTGGCAGCCTGGCGCAAGGCGAGCCAGTCGACTTTTGAGCAGCTCACCCTCGGCATCCGACGCGAGCATGAGGAACAGCGGGTGGAGACCACCGCAATAGAGGTCGAGCAGCTGATCGAGCAGCTCGCCACCCAGGGCGATTCGATGATCCGCGTGATCGGGGTCCTCGTCCCTGCCGCCGCAGCCAGTGACCAGAAGGGTGCGTGACCACCGTGGCATTCGAAGCGATCATCAACCGCGGTGAGTACATCTCCGCCCATTACCTCGCCGAGCTCTTCGCCAAGGACCTCGCTGACCTGCGCAAACGCTGGACTGCAGCGGACCGGGCCGGAGCACCCACATCCCGGTCGGGCATGAGGAACCTAGGCCGCAACTACTTCAAGGCCAAGGTCCGCATCACCGAGAAGGACGACTTCGGCGGATCCGAGCTGCGCAAGCTCAACGACGGTCTGCTCGCCGCGCTCGCATACATTCCCCGTGGAGACGAGCCTCCAGAGCGCCAGGACGACACCCACACCAGGGTCCAGCGGGGTGTCTTCGAGGTCATGCACAGTGACAAGCCCCGGGAAGTCCCTGTCGCCTTCGCGGTGAAGGGCCCAGGGGGTGTCGAGCTCATCGCGCTGGACGTCACCTGGAGCACAGACGCCGAACTCGTCGCCTCGGACATCGAAGACGGCGGCGCGCAGCTGCTCGCCCCCATCGCCCTCGACGGCAGAAACGAGATCACCGGCGCGGCGGACGCCGTCACCTTCCTGTTCGGCAGCGAGGACGCCTACGCGCCCAGGTTCGTACTCCTGCTCGCCGGCGGTGCCGTGCTGCTCGCCGACCGCACCGCGTGGCACGAGGGCCGATTCCTGGGCGTCAGCATCGACGCCGCGCTTGACCGCAACCTGGCCGCCGACGGCGGCGAACTGGAAGCAGTCTCGGCTCTGTTCGGCGCGGAGTCCCTGCTGACAGAGGGCGGAGCTGCTGGATTCCTGGACAGCCTCGTCGACAAGGGTCGCAAACACGCCGTCGGCGTCTCCAAAGAGCTGCGGGAGGGACTGCGACAGTCCGTCGAACTGATCGCCCAGGAGATCCTGGACCGCATCCACGATCAGGATGGCGACCCCTCCGAACTCGGCGACAGCACCGAACTCGCCAACCGGCTCACCCGGGAATCACTGCGCTACCTGTACCGCATTCTGTTCCTGTTGTACGCGGAAGCCCGACCAGAACTGGGCATCCTGCCCAGCAGGGACGACGCCTACCAGGACGGCTACGGGCTCGGCCGGCTTGGTGAACTCGTCTTGTACGACCTTCCGGACGAGGCTCAAGACGGCTTTCACTTCCACGAGTCGCTGGATCTGCTGTTTCGTCTCGTCGACCAGGGGCACCGCGCCTTGGAAGAGCAGGTGCCGAGCGACACCGGATTGGACGCGGATGGCATCCGCTTCGAGTCCCTGCGCAGTGACCTGTTCCACGCGAATGCCACGCCGCTGATCGGATCGGTACGCATCGACGGCCAGCGCCTCGACACCCGGCTGCGCAACAAGGTGCTGTGGCGGGTGCTGAACCGCCTCATGCTCAGCCACGGCACCGGCAAAGGCTTCATCTCCTACGCCCAGCTCGGCATCAATCAGCTCGGCGCGGTGTACGAGGGCCTGATGTCGTACACCGGCTTCTTCGCTTCTGAGGACCTGTACGAGGTAGCCAAGCCGGACTCGGACGGGCTGGCCGGCACATGGGTCGTCCCCCAGCGCGAAGCCGACAACTACGACGACGAAGTCTTCGTCAAGCGCCCCGACGAGATCACAGGCGTACCCAGGCGGGTCGAGCACAAGAAGGGCTCCTTCGTCTACCGCCTCTCCGGCCGCGAGCGGCAGCGCTCCGCCTCGTACTACACCCCCGAGGTGCTCACCCGTAGCACGGTCAAGCACGCGCTGGCCGAGCTGCTCGACCAGGATGGCGAGAACACGAAGGCTCGCGACATCCTGGATCTGGTGGTGTGCGAGCCAGCCCTCGGTTCGGGAGCGTTCCTCAACGAGGCCATCAACCAGCTCGCCGCCGAGTATCTGCGCCGCCGTATGAATGAGCTCTCGGTAGAGCGCGGCCAGGACATGCAGCTGCCGCCGGACCAGTACGAGGCAGAGCTGCAGAAGGTCAAGGCGTACCTGGCCCTCCACAACTGCTATGGCGTGGACCTCAATCACACCGCAGTCGAGCTGGCCGAGGTGTCGCTGTGGCTCAATGCGATGCACGAGGGCCTCAAGGCCCCATGGTTCGGCCTCCACCTACGGCGCGGCAACTCCCTTATCGGTGCGCGCCGGGCGGTGTACGTGGCCGAGGCGCTGAAGAAGAAGGCGTGGCTGACCGCAGTACCAGTCGACCGCCCGTTGAGGGAAGGCTCAGAAGAAGGCGCGTTCAAGGACGGCGAGGAGATCCATCACTTCCTGCTCCCTGCCAAGGGCTGGGGTGCGGTCGCCAACTCAGACGAGGCGAAGGAGCTGGCCAAGGAAGACCGGGACCAGCTGGCCGAGTGGCGTAGTCGAGCCACCTCCACCCCGAGCGCTGCCCAGCGCAAGCGACTGCTGGCCCTGGCCACCAGAGTCGAGCGTCTCTGGGAGCTGGCCAGGCGGCGGCTCGTCATCTCTGAGAGGGAGATTCGCCGTGACATCGCCGTTTGGGAGGTGGAGCCGGACCGGCCACTGCCCCGATCCTCGGGAGCCGTCTCACGGGAGCGGATTGAGGCAGCCCTTAAGGAACCTGGTGCGCCCCTGGGGCGACTGAAGCTGGTCATGGACGCCTGGTGTGCCCTTTGGCTCTGGCCTGTGGGCCAGAACGACACTCCCGAGCCGCCAGACCTGGGCGAGTGGTTGGACTTCTGCGAAGCTCTCCTTGGCGTGCCGCCAGCCAAAGCCAAGGCAGCCAAAGCAAAAGGAGTCAAGAAGGCCAGCGCTGCAGGACATGATGACCTCTTCGGTCTCTTCGGCGACACCGGTGACTTCGACCAACTCGCCGTGGACGACTCCAACGATCGGCTGATGAGTCAGTGCGCCGAGATGCCAGTGATTGCCCTGCACTTCCCCTGGCTGAGCGAGGTCGATGCGATCAGCAGGCGGGAGGGTTTCTTCCACTGGGAACTGGAGTTCGCCCATGTCTTTTTCCAGGGCGGCTTCGACCTGCAGGTGGGTAACCCGCCTTGGCTGAAGTCCGAGTGGAAGGATCACCTAGCGGTAGCAGAGCACGACGCCTGGTTCGGCCTAGAGAAGCAGGCGTCCGAGGAGGTCAAGACCGAGCGGCGGGCGGCGGCGCTAGCCGAACCCGCAGCACTGCGGGCATATCTCGCCGACGTCTCCGCCTGGGTCGGTAGCGACACGCATCTGGGCTCGGCAGTCGACCATCCAGTGCTTGCGGGACTGCAGACCAACCTCTACTTGAACTTCATGGAACGGTCCTGGCGCAACCTGAGCCCGACCGGGGCGGCGGCCTTGATTCACGAGGAGAACCACTTCTCTGTACCCAGAGGTGGGCTCTTCCGTTCCGCTACCTATGCCAGGCTCAGGCGGCACTTCCAGTACGGCAACAACATCCTGCTCTTCGAGGACGTCGACAACAACAAGCCCTTTGGGGTGAGCATCTACGGCGCGCCGCGTGAGATCAGTTTCCTGCAGATCGCCCGCGCTGTGCACCCCTCCACAGTGGACGGATCCTTCACCCACAACGGTGAGGGGCAGCTCCCTGGGATTCAGTTCCCCGAGGGTGGCTGGGACCTGCGCCCCCACCGAGACCGGATCGTCCCAGTGGACCAGCAGGTCCTGGCCAGCTGGGCTGCTGTCATTGACGAGCCGGGCACTCCGCCCGAAAAGGCACGGGTGCTTCGCCCCGTAACCGATGAGGACAATCAGGCGCTGCGAATCCTCGCAGGGTTTACCGAACGGCTCCACGATCACCAGCATTGGTGGTCTCCAGAGCTTCACGAGAAGGGAGCCAAGGAGAAGGGGATTATCGAGTGGCGCAGCGCTGTCCCGACGTCCTGGGACGAGGCCGTGCTGCAGGGCCCGCATTTCTCAGTCGCCACCCCCTTCGCCAAGCAACCCAACCCCGGCTGCAAGTCCAACAAGGACTACACCGACTGGGACCTGGAGCAACTTCCCGAGACACTGGTGCCGCGTACCAATTACGCAAGAGCATGCTCGAAGAGCGACTTCGTTGCGGCACGGCGGTCGTGGGACGACGTGCCCTCGGGAGATTTCTACCGGGTTGCCTGGCGCAGAATGACCACGTCAAATAACGAGCGCGGTCTCAAGCCTGCTCTGCTGCCCCCCGGGCCAACTCACGTGGATAACGTTCACACGCTCGCAATGGACTCAAACCGAGGCACGGGCATCGTGGCTGGCCTCTGGGCCTCACTCGCCTTCGATTATCTGGTCAAGGTTTCGGGTGCCACCAAGGTCAACATCGAGCTGGCCCGCAGCTTCCCCACTCCTCTCTCCCACCCCCTCGCAGCCCCCCTTCTGCTGCGCACCCTCCGCCTCAACTGTCTGACTCGCGACTACGCTCCTCTGTGGGAGGAGCTGTACGACTCCGTCTGGCTCGAGGACCGCTGGACTGCTCCGGCCTCCCCGCGCCCCGCGCTCCAGCAGGTCGGCGAGACATGGTCCATGACGACTCCGCTGCGCACCGAGTACGACCGCCGGATGGCGCTGGTGGAGATCGACGCCCTAGTGGCCGTGATGCTTGGGCTGAGTGCTGAGCAGCTGTGCGCGATGTATCGCTCGCAGTTCGCTGTGCTGCGCAAGTACGAATGGGAAGCGTTTTACACCTCCGACGGTCACAAGATCGGGGCGGCCACCCACAACGTGGGTGTCCGGCAGACCCCCGAAGAGACGGCCTACGTCAAGGCGTGGGTCAAAGCCGCCCGCGCCGGCGACCCTACGCCTGCGATTCCCGAGGGCTGGGTGAAGCCCGACCGCGAGACCGAAATGACCCGGGCCCATGCGGACTTCACCGCGCGACTGCTCGCGGGCGAGTACGGAGACTACGCCGCGTACGCAGCCGAGCACGGGGATCACGGCAACCTCCTCGGCTCAGCCGAAGCCGAGCAGGTCCTCGCCGACGTTCCGGTAGAAAGCAGGTAAGACGCCGTCATGCTGCCCTCTCTGGTCGCTGAGGACCTTCGTCGTGCCCTCGCCACCTACCTGACGACGAGTTTCGCGCTCGCCGATGACGACGTACGCGATGAGCTCGACGCGTTCCTGGAGCGGCCGGAAAGCCGCCTGTTCCGGGGGCCCTACCTGCGTGTGCGTACTCCCTTCCGGGAGGCAGGCCCAGGCTGGGAGGCCGCGCTCGACTGGTGCCCAAAGGACTTCACGCCGTACACGCACCAGGCTGCGGCCTGGCAGCGGCTGTCCTCGAAGGCGGGGCGTCAGCCGGAACCGACCATCGTCACTACCGGTACCGGGTCCGGCAAGACCGAGTCGTTCCTTGTACCGATCCTGGACCACTGCGCTCGTGCTCGCGCCGCGGGACAGCGGGGTGTAAAGGCTCTGCTGCTGTACCCGATGAACGCCCTGGCTGACGACCAGGCCCGCCGTATTGATGACTTCCTCGGTACCGAGGCGGCCTTGAAGGACGTCACCGCCGGCATCTACATCGGCGGCTCCTCCGGACCGCGCTCGGCATCGGACGAAGACGAGAACGAGCCCGGCTCGTACGGCCGCGACACTGGTGCGACGTCCCTCGCCGGCGATCCCACCATCAAGCATCTGATCACCGATCGGGACGCGATCCGTGCCGACCCGCCGGACATCCTGCTCACCAACTACAAGATGCTGGACCTCCTGCTCCAGCGCGTTCCGGATGCCCCGCTCTGGAAGTCAAATTCCCTCGCCTTCGTCGTCCTCGACGAGTTCCACACCTACGACGGCGCCCAGGGCACCGACGTGGCGATGCTGTTGCGCCGCCTGGGCGCAGCCACCGGGGCAGCCCGCGAGGCACGCCCCCTCGGCGACATCACACCTGTGGCGACATCGGCGACGCTCGGCGGGGGAATGCCCAGCGGCTCCTCGTCCCTGGCCCTGGACGGGCCTGAGAGGTCCGATCGGGAGCTGTTGCGTGAGTTCGCGGAGAAGGTCTTCGGGACACCGTTTCCCGACGCCGCGCTCATCGGCGAGAACCGGCTGCTGCCCGGAGAGGTCGTCACCGACCCCGACTTCCTGCTCCCCTCACCAGCCCCTGCGGCTCTGGCAGGGCTGCCCGACCCCCTGGACGACGAGTCAGCGCTCGCAGACCTGGCCCGGCTCATGCTTGGCCAACCCCTCAGTGATCCGGTTCAGATCGGCGCCAAGCTCAAGCAGCACATCCTGGTCAAGGCGATCCTCGACGTCGCCGGGACCAGCCCAGTCACGATCCCAGATATCGCCCGCGAGTTCGCCCAGCGCGGTGGCGGACCGGCCTGGGATGAGGCAGCGCGCAGCAACCCTCGGCTTGTCGAGCTCGCCTTCGCGCGGATCCTCGCACTGATCTCGCACGCCCGCACCCCGCACCCCGTGACGGGAAAACCTGGTCCATTCCTGCGGGTTGAGGCCCAGCTTTGGGTGCGTGAGGTCCGCCGCGTCATCCGTGCGGCGACCGCTGAGCCCCACTTCCGCTGGTACGACGATGACGGGCCGACCGGGGACTCCCGGCCGAACCCCGCCAACCTCGCCATCTATCAGCCGGCGGAAGTCGACAGCGCCGGGGAGGGCGGAGAGCGGACCGATGCGTCGCGTCGCCCTGTGGGGCCGCCCTATCGGCGGCATCTTCCTGCCGTGTACTGCCGTCATTGCGGGCGGTCCGGCTGGGCTGCGTTGTCCACGGAACTGGAGTGGCAACAGCTCAAGACGAACACGCTGGAGATCTACAAGGCTTCGGCGCAGAAGAAGCGGGCCGTGCGCTGGATGCTGCGGGCTCGCCCGGACGAGTACCCCATACTGCACCTGCACGCCGAGAATGAGCGGCTGACGACCAACCCGACCGAGGACACCGTCGCGGTCATCACGCCCCACGGGCCGTTGCCCGCGGCCCCTAACGAGGAGTGCCCCTCGTGTGGTCTCGACGACGGCATGCGCTTCCTCGGTGCCGGCACCGCCACTCTCGCCTCGGTCACCACCACGCAGCTCTTCTCCGACCGGGGACTCGCCGGCGACGAGCGGAAGCTGCTTGTGTTCACCGACTCGGTACAGGACGCCACCCACCGCGCCGCGTTCATCGCCAACCGCAGTTTCGGCTTTACCTTCCGCGGTCTGCTGACCCAGCACCTCACCGCGGGCCGACCTGTCGCTGTACATGATCTTGCTGCTGACGCCGCCGAGGCTGTCGTTACGGCCGCGGGCGCGGGCAAGCGCAGCGAACTCGCCTCCATCGTCCCGCCCGATCTGCGAGAAAACCCGGACATCCTCACCCTCCTCGACGAAACAGAGGACTTCAGCGATGCCGGCGCGGACATGCTGCAGAGTCGTATGGTCTTCCAGACCCTCATGGAGTTCGGTCTGCGCTCCCGCCTGGGCCGCACGCTGGAGCTGACCCGAACCGCTGCCGCGGAGGTCGACCTCAAGGATCTGCCCGCGCTCTGCGCCGAACTGCGGGAGCGGCACCAACGCCTGCCCGGGCAAATTTCACTGCCTCCAGACGACGGGGCGTACGCGGTATTCCTGCGCGGGTTGGCCGAGCGACTCCGCCTGCGCGGGGCGCTGTATCACCCTTGGCTGCAGGAGTACATCCGGCAGGCCGGCGCGAGGCGCTGGCCGGTCTGGGGCGGCCGTCCCACCGGCATGCCTGCCTTCCCCAGGGGCCTCGCTGCCCCCGCTTTTCCCGTGTCGGGCGGCACCCACACCACCGGCTTCGACTCACTGAGCCGCGACAACACCTGGTTCGCGGACTGGGGTCACCGTTCGCTGGGCTGCGACCGGCGCGAGGCACGCGCGGTGGCCGAGCTCGCCATGAAGCTGCTCGCCCAGCGCGAAATCCTGGCCACCTACCACGCCGAGGGCGGCGCGCTCGTCTACGCGCTCAAGCCCCGCAATGTCCTCATACACCGCATCGACGACACTGCCACACCAAGCGGGGAAGACGGCGTGAACGCGTGCGGGGTGCGCTGTGACACCTGCACCTGGCGGCAGACCGTGCCACCGAGCCGCCGCGAGGACTGGTTGGGCACCGCGTGCCTGCGATTCCACTGCTCGGGCCACTTCGTGGAGGACGACCGCGACTACACCGCCGACTACTACCGGCACCTGTACACCATCGACCGTCCGGGCGACGTACTGACCGCCGAACACACTGGTGCGCTCAGCCGGGAGCGGCGTGAGCGTGTCGAAGCTGCCTTCAAGAACCGGGCCTCGGCCTTCGACCCGAACGTTCTCACCTGCACGCCCACCCTTGAACTCGGCATCGACATTGGCGACTTGTCTGCCGTACTTCTCGCCTCCATGCCGCCCGCACCTGCCAACTATGCGCAGCGGATCGGCCGGGCGGGCCGCAGCACCGGCAACTCGCTCACCGTCACCTTCGTACCGCGAGGCACCCGAAGCCACTACTACCTGCACGTTCCGGAGCAGATGCTGGCAGGCCGGATCATCCCGCCGGACTGTTACCTGGACGCCTCAGAGATCCTGCGCCGTCAGTACCTGGCCTTCCTCTTCGACCGCGCCGCGGACCGCAGCCTGTGGGAAGGCACTGCGATCCCCGAACGCCCCATGCCTCCACGCATCGGCGAGCTCTTCGGACATGGCCTGGCTGAGGACGGCTGGTTCAGGCGTTTCCTCGACGTGGCGGGCGCTCGCCATACCCAGCTATCCGCCATGTTCATCGCTCTGTTCCCCGCGATGACCCCGGCCGCGGCCCAGGGTGTCCAGCACTTCGCCGCCCAGGGCCTGGAGGAGGCCGTCGGGGCTGCGGCCAGCGCGTGGAACAAGCGAGTGGCTGCCCTGCGCTCGAGGATGCGGCAGATCGGCCGGGCCTTCGACGCGCTGTCGACCGCTTCGGGTGATCCGGAACGCGACAAGCAGCGGCGCCAGCTCTTCGCGGAGCAGCGGACCGTACGCAAGCGCCGGGACGCCCTCGTCTCGGAGAACTCGATCAATGCCCTGGTGCGGCTGGGCCTGCTGCCCAACTACACCCTCCACGACGACGCGACCGTCCTGGACGCCACCTTGTGGTGGAAGGACAGCGACGGGGAGTTCGACGAGAGTTCGACCGACTACGGCCGGGGCTCCCGGCTCGCGCTGACCGAACTTGCCCCTGGCAACATCTTCCACAGTGACGGCTACAAGTTCATCGTCAGCACCGTGGACCTCGGCACTGGTGTCGGCGGCGGCGAGAACGCGTACGCCCTATGGCGGTTCTGCCCCGAATGCGGATTCGTGGCGACCGAGGAGACCGGGCTCGACATCACCGCCTGCCCGCGCTGCAAGGCACCGCAGATCGCCGACCCAGGGGCCGTACACAGGGTGCTGGTGCCCGAGCGGGTCCTCGCCCGAGAGCGACGCGAAGACGCCCGGCTGACCGACGAGCGGGACGAACGCGAGCGGAAACAGTTCGACGTGGTCACGCTCGTCGACATCGACAAGGACCAGCCGCAAGGACTGAGGGCGTGGCGCCGCTCTGGCAGCGGCCTGCCCTTCGGCGTCGAGTTTGCCCGCGTGGCGACGATCCGCACGATCAACCTCGGCCCCTCGGCTGCACCCGGGTCGACCCACTCGATCCGCGGAGAAGACTTCCAGGTCTCCGGCTTCGAGACGTGCCTGGAATGCGGAGGTGTGCGCGGCACCCACCCGCAGGCATGGGACCCCTCGGCCCAGCGGATCGGCACCCGCCACGCGTACTGGTGCTCACACCGCGACGACGGCGTTGCCCACGAGCCGACTGAGAAACTGCTGCTCGCCCACGAGCTCACCACCCAGGCGCTGCGCATCCTGCTGCCCGTCTCCACGATCGACCTCGCCGACCGCCTCATCTCCTTCAAGGCGGCCCTGCTCCTGGGCATCACCAAGCACTTCGGCGGCGCTCCCGACCACATCCGTGTGGTCACCGACAGCATGCCCGGCGACAGCCAGGAACTGCGACGACGGTTCCTCGTCCTGCACGACTCGATGCCCGGCGGCACCGGCTACCTGGAGCACCTGGCGGACGCCACGGTGCTGCACCGTGTCCTGACCCTCGCGCAGACAGCACTGCGGGACTGCCCCTGCCAGAAGGAGGAGCAGCGTACCCCCTGCCACCGCTGCCTGCTTCCCTTTGTATCCAGCAGCGAACACCCGCACGTCTCGCTGCGCATCGCGAAGGAACTCCTGGACGAGATCCTCAAGGACTGGGCGGTCGAAGCCGTCGACACCCTCTCCGGCGTACGCATCGACCAGCTCGTCGACAGCGAACTGGAGGACCGGTTTGTCCGCACCCTGATCACCTGGGGACGCAGGGACGAAGAAGACGGGTCGGTCGCCGCCAAGGCCGGCCAGGGCGGAGTGGAGCACGAGCTTCGTTTCACACGCGGTGATGCGGCCACGCGCTGGCGCATGCGGGACCACGTACGGACGAAGACCTCCGTGCCCAGCGAACCCGACTTCCTCCTGGAGCGGACCGACGGCCCAGCGGAACGGGTCGCGGTCTTCCTCGACGGCTTTGCCTTCCACGCGAGCGAGAAGGTCAATCGCATCGCCGACGACGCCGCCAAGCGCGCGGCCCTCCGGGCGGACGGCGCGCTGGTATGGCAGCTGACCTGGGACGACGTCATGACGTGGGCAGCAGGTGTCGGCAGTGCGGCGGAAGGGCAGCAGGTTCGTACCCATGCCCGGCCGCTTCACACAGATGCCGCACTCCAGCTCGCCCGCCAGATCCATCAAAGCCTGGTTGGCCAGGCCCGCCCCGACGACACCCTCGACCCGGTGCTGCGCAACCCGGTCGAAACACTGCTGGAGTTCCTCGCCGACCCTGATCGGGCCAAGTGGGCTCGACGGGCAGCCGGCCTGCTGGGCGGCTTCGGAGCAGCGGCGCGCCCCCAGCCGGTGGACCGCGAAGAGACCGGACGGGTGCTTCACGACGTACTGCGCGGCGCGAACCTGTCGGCCTCGGCCTCGGCCACAGAGGCCGTCGCGTTCGACGCTCGCACCTCAGGCCAGACGCGGATCATCGGCCTGCTGGACCGTCGGCCTGAGCCGCGCAGCAAGCAACCGGACATGCGGGCATGGTCGGCGCTGGCCGTGCTCGACGACCGGCCGGAAGCCATCACAGGCAACGAGCACAAGGACCGCTGGACGGACTGGCTGCGCTGGTCGAACCTGCTGCAGTTCCTGCAGCCCGCCGGCCCCGACGAACTCCCCCGCTCGTTCCACCAGGTCGCGGTGTCCACCAGCGGCCAGGTCGATCCGCACACCGTGGCTCTGCTGACCAGTGCGCTGCCCACGGAGGCAGGGGCCCCGCAGCCACTGCCTCAGGCATGGACCGAAGCGATCGAATGGGCCTCGTCCCAGGTCGAGGACGTCCTGCTCGCTCTCGTCGAGGAAGCCCGCCACGGACGCATCGACGTGCCCGAAGTCGGCTTCGAGTACGGGGACCAGGCGATGCAGGCCGAGCTCGCCTGGCCAGACAGGAAGGTCGCCGTCTTCATCGACCTGGACGAGCGGCGAGACGCCCTCTTCGCGCACGACGGATGGTACGTCGCGAGCGCTGGCGCCGTGAATGTAACTGAGCTCATTATGAAGTTGGAGGGGAACTGATGTCCGGCGCCAAGGTGATCATGGCGGACGTCTTCGGGAAGTCCTATGACGCGCTGGACGGGTCCGTCCAACCGCAGGTGCTGCAGTTCATCATGAAGATGCAGCGCGACCCGGACTCCAACGGCCTCAACCTGAAGCCGCCGAAGGGCGCCAAGGACAAGAGGGTCCGCACCGCACGCGTCACTGACAACTACCGGGCCGTGCTCATGCACTACGCCGACCGCATCTACTACCTGGTCGCTGTGCTGCCTCACGACGACGCCTACGACTTCGCCGCGAACATCCTCTTTGACATCAACAAGGTCACCGGCGGCATCGAGCTGATCAATCTCGGCAGCCTCTACGGCACGCTCAGCGGACAGGCGAAGGCCGCCAGTGCCACGCCCGACACGCCGTCGCTGTTCGCCAGCGTCTCCGACGCTGACTTCGAACGACTGGGCGTCCACACCTCTATCGTTCCGGCGCTCCGCGAGATCCGCAGCGAGGACGCGGTCCTCGGCATCGTCGAGACCCTGCCCAAGCTGGCTCGCGACGTGATCCTGTGCCTCGCCGACGGCATGTCCGTCGAAGAGGTCTGGGAGCAGGTCAGTTCGCTCGCGGCCACCGGCGACGAAGTCGACACCCAGGACTACGAGGCCGCGATCGAACGCCCCGCCTCCAAGGAAGCCTTCGTGGTCACCGGCGACTTCGCCGAGTTCGGGCGGATCCTCACCGAGCCCCTGTCCGCCTGGCGGATCTTCCTGCACCCGGCGCAGCGGGCGCTGGCTGAGCGCAAGACCCCTTACAAGGGCTCTGTCCGTGTCACCGGAGGCCCTGGAACAGGCAAGACGGTCGTGGCCCTGCACCGCGTCAAGGCCCTAGCCGAACGTCTGCCCGCCGGCCAGGCCATCCTGCTCACGACCTTCACCACCAACCTCGCCAACTTGCTCAAGTCCATGCTCAAGGACCTCGGCGGCGCTCAGCTGCTCGCCAAGGTCGACGTACGGAACATCGACAAGGTCGCCTACGGCACCGTGAAGGAGACCTTCGGCGCGGAAGCGCCCAGCAGGCTCAAGGACGGTGAGATCCTCAACCGGTGGGTCGAACTCTCCCAGGAGCAGCAGATGCCCCGCTTCGACGGCCGCTTCCTCGACGCCGAGTGGAAGCAGGTGGTGCTGGCCCAGGATATCCGCAGCCGCGACGAGTACTTCGCCGCCAGCCGCGCCGGGCGCGGACGACGCCTCAACCGCCCCGAACGCGCCCAGGTCTGGTCCCTCGTCGAGGAATTCGAGCGCAGACTCGACCGTGAAAAGGCCGCCGGCGTCACCCAGCTCGCCGTTCAGGCAGCCCGGATCGCCTCCGGCTGGTCCGACGAAGAGCGGCCGTACCGGCACATCGTCGTGGACGAGGCGCAGGATCTGCACGCCGCCCACTGGAAGCTGCTCCGCGCGCTGGTCCCCGACGGCGACGACGACCTGTTCATCGTCGGCGACGCGCACCAGCGGATCTACGACAACCGGACGTCCCTGAGTGCCCACGGCATCAAGATCCGTGGCCGGTCCAAGCGGCTGACCCTCAACTACCGAACCACCCGGCAAATCCTCGCCGCCTCCCTGGACCTTCTCTGCGACTCCAAGTTCGACGACCTCGACGGAAACCCGGAGCATCTGCGCGGATACCGCTCTGTCCTGGCGGGGGCCAGACCTGAAACCACCGGCTATCGCACCTCCTCCGAAGAGATGACAGCGCTGGCCAAGCGCGTAGATAGCTGGCAGCAGGAGGGGATCAAGCCCCACGAGATCGCGGTCGTAGCCCGAACCCACGCGGTCGCCGACCGCGCTGTTCAGGCATTGCGTGACGCCAAGCTGGCCGCGGTAAAGGTCGAGGACTACCGCGTCCCCGACCCCGACGAAGGCGTCCACGTCATGACGATGCACCGCATCAAGGGACTCGAGTACCGCGCTGTCGCCATCGTCGGGGCCGGCGCCCAGCACATGCCGCTACCCAGCGCTGTCACCCCAGAGACCGAGGACCGCCTCCAGTACGCCGCAGATCTCCGCCGCGAGCAGTCTCTGCTCTTCGTCTCCGCTACACGCGCCCGCGAGCAGCTGTCGATCACCTGGTCGGGCCGCCCCAGCCAATTCCTCCACGCCCCGGACGCCTAAGGACTTGCAGATTATCAAGGTGTTACTTCCCGTCCCATGGCTCGTTGATGCGGTATGCGTATCTCGGACGAGATCCGCAGCCAACTCACCATGAAGTCAGCGGTGTTGTTCCCGCATCTGGATGAGCGGCAGCAACGGCTGCTGATGGCCGCGGAGGCCCGTGTTCTGGGACACCGTGGTGGTTCGGGCGTCGCGCGGGCGGCCTCGGCGAGTGAGACCACGGCCCGAAAGGGCGTGTCCGAGTTGGAGGCATGGGGCGGGTGCGGCGGCCAGGCGAAGGCCGCAAGCGGGTCGTAGATCTCGATCCGGGGCTCTGGTCGGCCCTCCTCCTGGCGCTGGTCGAACCGGGTGAGCGAGGCGATCCGATGTCGCCGCTGCGGTGGACGGTGAAGTCGACCCGCACGCTGGCGCGGGAGCTGGCCCGGACCGGACACAAAGTCAGTGCGGACACCGTCGCGGACCTGCTGCGGGAGGAAGGCTTCAGTCTGCAGGCCAACGCCAAGACCACCGAGGGAAGCCAACCTCCCGACCGAGACGCCCAGTTCCGCTATCTCAACGAGCAGGCCCGTGATCACCGGGACGCCGGCCAGCCAGTGATCACATCCGCCGCTGGTGGTCAGGCCAAGGCCGGGCCGCCTACTCGCAGGCGACACGACTGCTCATCACCGCCGCTGCGGGCGGCTCGAACGGCTACCGCACCCGGGCCTGGAAGCTCGAACTCGCCCGGCCCGGGGCCTAAACAGGACTGACCATCACTGAGCCTCTTCAACTTGACCCCACAAGGGTGAGGGTCCGACTGTCATTGACAGCCGATCAACCTGCGCGATCGTGCTCAACGCAGCCCACCCTTCGCGCCGGCCCGTCACCCGTCCGGTGCCCACTCTGAAAAGGCTCATCGGCCAGTCCATCGCCGCGACCACAACCCGCACCGGACTGCGTGTCATGGCCGAGCTGGACACCAACGCTTCCCCCACCGGAGTCCAGATCGGCGACGCGGAGACGGCATCCCTGCTACTGACCCGACACGCCTTCCGCGGCGACTGGAACTATGCCCTGCACCCCCCAGCCCTGCCCAGCCACCCCAGCACCGGGGACTCCGCAGAAGCCGGCCCCAGAGTGGGACCACGCTCCCCTGTCCGACCCCGTCCTGACCGGCATGTCCCAGCAGCAACTGGGCGACCTAACCGACACTTTGGCCCTCGACGGAGACGTCAAGCGCGGCCACCCTGCCCCGGCTCGCTTTCCCCAACCAGGTCCTCGCAGCCGTCCTTCACCTGCGGGTCGCCCTGGCCAGGAAACCCCTCACCGTGCTGTTCGACAGCAGTCGGACCGCCATGCATCGCACCCTGCTGGAGATCAGGACGCTGCTCAAGGCGCACAGCATCGTCATGCCGTCGGCGGCCACTGCGCCCTCGTAGCCCTCCAGGCTCGGGTTCGAGCCCGGAGCAGCGACTCCAGCAGCATGATCAAGGCAACGTGTTAACGATCTGCAAGTCCTTAACTGGAGGGAAGTCCGAGTTTGTCGAAGAACGCCCGATTGCGTTCGGTGGCGGCGTTGACGAGACGGTCGAAGCTCACTACCTCGATATATGCCTTGCACGGCTCGTTGAAACCGAAATAACCCATGCCATCGTGAGTGGGCCGCAGGCTTGCATATTCGCATCGGTCCACCATTGTCTTCGTGAGGTCTGCGAGGACGTAGCAGAAGGCAGGCGCCTCACGCGTCGGGGGGATCGGCCGGCCCAGCGCAGTTTTCACTCCGCCGGCGCGTACACGCTTCACGTACTCCAGGCACTGTTGAATTGGGTCCTTATCTTCCGAGTTGTCATTGCGCATCGGCCGTTTGACCTCGATCACGACGATGGACGGCAGCGGAAGCGTTCCTCCTTCCGCGGCCAGCACCGGCGAGCCGACAAGCCGAGTCGCGAGCAGGTCGGGCTCCCTCGTCGAATCGGAACCCGTGATCGGCATGCTCTTGAGCGTCTTGTCAGAGGCGAGGTAGTCGTGGAACGCGAGCCTCTCGTCGATGATCCAGAGGTTGGAGGCATCGGTGCCGATCTCGTTCGAGTCGGTCCGCATCGGCATGAGCAGGGAGTGGATCGCGTCCTCCTTGCTGTACTTACCCTGGTCGTCGGACCTGATCTGCCTGGCGAGTACGTCGAGGATCGTTCGTCGGCGCGAGACGTACGCGGCCAGGTCGGACTGATTGATGTCGGTCACTGTGTTCAAGTACCGGGCGAGCCGTTCGTCGTAGCCCTCCGGTTGGGCGGAGCCTGCTTCGCCCAGGACGGCGTGGCCCTCGGCAAGCGCGGACGCTTCGAGCTTCTGGAGGTTGCTGTGGAGCAGTAGTTCGAGGTCGTGGTCCTTCATGGACGGATCCACGGATATACCGAGCTGCTCGAGTCGCGACAGGACGGGCCGGTACCTCGGAGCGCGGTTGCTGACGAACTCGTGGACCCGGGCCTTGCCCTCCTCGCGTGCTGCGCTGAGCGGTCCGGCGAGGATGCTTTCGACTTCCTTGAGCACGCTCTCCCGGATGTCGTCCATCGACACGTCTTCAATCAGTGGGGTGCCCGGCACACGTTCGCTGATGTCGAAGGCCGTACGGTCGGCGCGGACGTGGCTGTCCAGGAAGTCGGAGGACAGGTAGCAGACGTACGTAAACGGGGAGGACTCCGCGTCCTTGAGCCTCCCGTAAAGTCCTGGCACCTTGCTGGTGAGGTTTTCCTCCACCACCACACGGTTCGCAGCGCACCAGTACAGCCGTGGCGCGAGATTCCTCGGCGAGGACTTTAGGCGGAGGCTCACCATCTCGAACCTCTCCCCCTTGACCTCGATCGATGTCCTTTGCATGTCGGAGTACACGAAGTCGTGCATGAGGCTATTGAGCGAGACTGCCCCGTCATCGTCTGCCACTGTGATGTCGGGCGCGCCGCCGGGGCGCAGGAAGTACCAGATGCAGTGCTCAAATACCTCACGGGCAATGGCCTCGACGGTCTTCAGCGCGCTCTGCTGGAAGGGCCTTTTGAACCCGTCGAGGCTCACGGTCGTGCCGACCTCAGCTGGAGTGTCCGCTTCCCCGTCCGGCTCTACCTCTCCCTGGACGGAGAAGCGGAACTGCCGCCCCTTGAGGCATCCGGCTTCGTCCTCGTAGGCGCTGCGGACCGTGACCCTGTCGAACGCCTTGAGCCAGAGCAGGCGCCCCACACCGCGGCAGCCCATGTCGGCCTTGTGGTCGCTGTCCAGCGTCTCGAACGATGTCATGTTCTCCGGAGTGAAGCCCACTCCGTTGTCCTCGACACTGAAGCCGACGATAGGCTTCAACGCCGCGCGCCCTGGGGCGACGTGGCTGAAGTCGAGTGCTTCCTGCTGACTGCGCCGGATCCTGATGCTCAAACGACCGGGCTCCATGTCGTCGCCGAACCGGGCGTCGATCGCCTGGATGGCGTTGACCACGGCCTCCAGGAGCGGCAGAAGGGCATGGCTTTTGGGCAGACTCGTGTTCCGGACCCGACCGGCCAGCGACGTAGTCAGCGCCATCGTCTTCCTCCTCGCTCCCAGGCCGCCCACCTTATCGGCGGGCCCGGAGCAAGGGGTGCTGGGCGGCCGAAGTACCGACGAAGTGACCTGCTCGCCACGGCCCGCCGCAGAACCCGCAGTCCGCCGCCCACAGCCCCGGCTGAAGCTGCTATGCCTGGCTTGATGTCCCGCCGGCTCACAGGGCCTGCCCTGGCCGGCAAGCCACCAGAGATCCCCCATCGGAACGAGCGTCACGATATCGCCCGTAACACCCACACCGCACGGCAAGTCAGGATCCCTTTGCGGTTCCGTGAGTGACCTCGCCGCCCCGGAGCAGCCCGCTACCGCCGATCGCGCGTGACAAGCCGGACAAGCCGCAAGGCTCAGTCGGCGTCGCCGGCGGGGGAGATCATTACCACTAATCAATAACCGACAACAATCACAATTGTTGTCGGTAACCTTCCCGCAACCGCACGCGACGCTGCGAGAGACACCAGGGGTGGGGATGCACAGACCGAACGTCATCGGTGACTGGCGTGAGTACAACGAAGACCACAAGGGCATCCGGGTCCGCGTCCACACGCTCAAAAAGGGCGACGTCCCGCCGGAAGGTCGGGACAGTGACGCAAAGGGGCTCACCTACTTCAGCTTCCGCGTCACCGTGGAGAACCGGGCCGAGGAGTGGTTCATGATCAAGCTGGGGCGGAACCAACTCGATGTCCGGGCCGGCAAGGACGGGGACGCGGTCTACCTCGACTACAACTCCCAGGAAATCGACGGCTTCAAGCTCTACCCGCTGCGCCGCGCCTCAGCGACCTTCTACGCAGCCGCTCCTCCCCGCCGCCTGGACATCCTCGATATCCAGATCCACATGCGCATCGACGATGAGCCGGCTGACCCGCACGTGTGGGTCGGCGGCGTCGACGTGCCGGAGGCGGCTACTCGCACCTCCAAGCGGGCCGCTCGCACCAAAGACTCCCTCGCCGCCGAAGTAAGCCAGTTCCTGCAAGAACAGGGAGACGCGTGACATGACGAGTCCCGAGCTTTCAGAACCGGTGGCCGACGGAGCACCCGCTGCCGAGCGAGCGTGGGCGAAGCTGCCAGAGATCATTGGCCTTCCGGACGAAGGCTTCGCACTGTGGGACGTCGAGAGACTGGTGCGCTTCGACGGCACCCGGAAGGCCGGCTTTCGCATCATCGAGCGCATCGAACAGCAGCTTGCCATGAACAACATCGGGCACCTCCCCGCGAAACTTCCAACGGACAGCACCTGTCCAGTACTCCTTTACCGCAAGGACGTCCCTGGCACCGGCTACATCCTTCACCTGGTCCACGAGCTTGCCACCCAGGAGGTGAGCGACGAGACCAAGCCGTTGGTCCACCAGCTGAACATGCTGCTAGAGGCGAGGGCGAAACTCATGCGGGCTCAGCCCGACCACCCCGAGGGCAAGCGATGACCGCGCCGTGAATATCTACGCCGCAGACGAGGAGATCGTCGACACCGAAGTCGTCGAGGACGGGGAGCTGGTGCGCGCTGCGCCGGCTGCCCGTCCTCTCGTCGACGCGCACACGGTGTTGATGCCGGGCGAGGGGGTCCCGACCAGCGACGATCCTCGCACGACGTACACAGAGCGGGACCTGCACGTCAGCGAGGAGACCTCCCAGGCCCTCAAGGAGGCGGAGCGGGATGGGTCACCGCAGCGGCGTACAGCGATGCGGTTGTTCGAGACGTGGTGTGCGGAGCAAGGACGCGTGGCGAAGCCCTGCACGACGGCGACGTACACGGAGTACGGTCGGCATCTGATGGCGAAGGGCCTCAAAGTCACGACGATCCGGCACTACATTTCCCTGATCCGGACATCCATGCCGCCCGGGAAGAAGCCGGACAACAGCCTGTTCCTACTGCTCCCGGGGCAGTACCGGAAGAAGAACAAGCGGGCACTGCGCAGGAAGGAAGCGTTCCCGATCACGCTGCCGTACCTGCTCCCGATGGTAGAGAAAGCGGAGGCGGATGACCGGCCGATCGGCTGGCGCGACTCGGCGATGTTCGTCTTCGGGTACCGGTTCCTCGGGCGCAGCATCGAAGACGTCGACCTGGACCTCGAGGACCTGACGATCACCGACGACCGCGTGTTCGTCTGGCTCGCCGAGGACAAGACCCACCAGGGCGAGGAGCAAACGATCATCCTCCATGACCGTCAAGATCTGCGCCTCGTCTTCCGTCTGCGCCGGTACGTCAACTGGCTGGCCGAGCAGGGCATCACCACCGGGCCGGTGCGGCGGGAGATCCTGCGCAGCGGAAAGGTCGCGTCGCCAGAGACCCGGGCCACGAAAGGGGGCGGGGCCACCAAGCGCGGCCTCTATCTGCGCCCGCAGACCGTGAACGACCGGATGAAGCACTGGTTCGCCACGGCCGGGCTCAAGAGTGATGGGCGCCCCGTCTCCTCGCACGGCCTTCGCGCCGGCGGCGCCACCGACCTCGGCACGAGCGGCGCGACGGACGAGGAGCTGGAAGCGGCCGGCCGCTGGAAGAAGGGCTCGAGCATTCCTCGGGAGCGGTACGTCCGGCCGACCAAGAACGCGGCCCGAGACCTCTTCAAGAAGGTGCCGGTGCACGACCCGAACGCCCAGGCACAGGAGTGACCTGAGCATGTGGCGGGGGCCCGCACAGCCGTGTACGGGCCCCTTCGGACGTGCTTAGGTGGGGAGGGGAATACGGCGGGCATAGCGGCCGCGGTGAGGACGAAGACGCAGAGGATGCCCGCAAGACGTCGCTCAGCTCCCCCAGGGCGTTAAAGGGCGGGCTGCCGTTCGGGGCCACGTCGAGCACGGACTGGACGGCGGAGCGGGCCCCGGGCAGCGGCGTTGTCGAGGGCGATGAGCGGGTCGACGTTGAGGGGGACGATCTTACCGAGGTCGACGGTGCTCGCCGCTGTGCGCGTGTGCAGCTGGGCGCCGAGGCAACCGCACGCGGCCTATTCGAGCTGGTTGTAACCGCGATCCGCACTCGCTCGTCCCTGATTCCCTGGGGTGGAGGACGCATCTTCGGGTTGCGCCCACCAAATCGATCAGGACGAAGATCCGGACCACACACGGGCCAGCATCCGGCTCACACTGAGCCCAATCTACGTTTCCCTGGTCACGGCATCGCTCATGATGCACCACCAGCAGACCAGGAACCTGCTGGACCCTCTGCTGATGCGGCCGAGCATGACTGTTTGACACCAAAATTTCCGGCGCCCCTGCCTCGTGAGCTTCCCTATCTGGCCAGCTGACCAGCGACGCAAGGTACCTGACACCCCATCAGAACGAGCGTCAAATGAGCGTCACGAGCGTCATTTCAGCGTCAAGATATCGCCCGTAACGCCCACACCGCACATAATGCGCACGGGCAAAACCGCAGGTCAGGAGCCCTTTGCCGCCGGTTCAAGGATGGCGACACACTCCACATGATGCGTCATCGGAAACAAATCAAAAACCCGCAGCATCCGCACCCGATACCCCCCACCCCGGAAATACCCGAGATCCCGAGCCAACGCCGCCGGATCGCAAGCCACGTAAGCGATCCGGCGCGCCCCCAGAGAAGCCAGGTGCTGCACCGTCTTTTTCCCGGCACCGGCTCGCGGCGGGTCCAGTACCACCAGGTCCGCTTCGGAGATCCCGGTACGCGGAAGCACCGCCTCCACCTTGCCCTGCTCGATGCGCACCCGGTCAAAGCCGGCGAGGTTGTGCCGCGCGTCCTCCACCGCCCGCTTGCCGGACTCGATGCCGAGGACCGCGCCGGTGTCGCCGACCCGGTCGGCCAGGGCGCCGGCGAAGAGGCCGACGCCGCAGTAGAGGTCCAGGGCCATGTCGCCCTTGCGCGGGAGCAGGCCCTGCATGACCGCGGTCACCAGGGTGTCGGCCGCCTTCGGGTGGACCTGCCAGAAGCCGCCGCTGCCGACCCGGTGGGTGCGGCCGTCCGCGCGCTCGCGGACGAAGGCGCGGCCGTGGACGCGGTGCACGCCGCCGTCCTTCTCCTCGACCCGCATGACCGAGACCGGCTTGTCCAGTTCGACCAGCGGCAGCCGGGCGCCGGGCCGGGGCTCCAGGATCACCATGCGGTCCTGCGACCCGGTCGCGGCGATCGCCTCGACCGACTCCATGCCGGCCCAGTCGCGCTTCTCGATGCCCAGCTCGCTGACGCCCTCCGCCGCGATCATGCAGTGGTCGATCGGCTCGACCTCGTGGGAGCGGTGCCGGCGCAGGCCCGCGTTGCCGTCCGGGTCGACGGCGTACTGCACGCGGGTGCGCCAGGACGGGACCTGGCCGGCGGGGAGCTTGTCGCCCTCGGCCGGCATCACCGTGCCGTCCCAGCCGGCCTCCTCGGGAGTGAGGCCCGCGAGCCGCTGGAGCTGCTCGGCGACGACCTCGCCCTTGAGCCGGCGCTGGGCGCCCGGCTTGGCGTGCTGCCAGTCGCAGCCGCCGCAGCGGCCGGGGCCGGCGTAGGGGCAGGGCGCCTCGATCCGGTCCTTGGAGGCGTCCAGGATCTCGATCGCGTCGGCGCGCAGGAAGCGGGCGTCCTCCTCGCCCTCGGTGACCCGGGCCACGACCCGCTCACCGGGCAGCGCGTGCCGGACGAACAGCACCTGCCCCTCGGACGTACGGGCGACACAGTGACCGCCGTGGGCGACGGGGCCGACCTCGACCTCGTACTCCACCCCGACCAGCGACGTGTTCTCTTCTGCCTGCATGGCGGGGTGACTCCAGTGAAAGGGGGTGAGTGGGGTGCGTGCCGACAACAGCCCACCAGTCTACGGCTAGGAGGAGGACGAGGATTCCTTCGACCGGTCGTGATGATGGTGATGGGCCGGGCCGCGGCGGACCGCGCCGGGCGCGTTCCAGTCCTGCCGCTTGCGGGCCCGGCGCTTGGCCGCCTCGGAGGACTCGAGCTGGTAGGGGACGGAGGTGACCATGACGCCCGGCGTGAACAGCAGCCGGCCCTTGAGCCGGAGGGCGCTCTGGTTGTGCAGCAGGTGCTCGTACCAGTGGCCGACCACGTACTCCGGGATGATCACCGACACGGCGTCCCGCGGCGACTCCTTGCGCAGGCTCTTGACGTACTCGATCACCGGGCGGGTGACCTCGCGGTACGGCGAGTCCAGCACCTTCAGCGGTACGTCGATGCCGCGCCGTTCCCACTCGTCGCGCAGCGTCTTGGTCTCGGCCGGGTCGACGTTGACGCTGAGCGCCTCCAGGCTGCCCGAGCGCAGCAGCTTGGCGTAGGACAGGGCGCGCAGCGCCGGGCGGTGGATCTTGGAGACCAGGACGACGGAGTGGACCCGGGAGGGCCGCACCATGTCGTCGTCGGGGGTGTCGGGGGCCGCGATCTCCTCGGCGACGCGGTCGTAGTGCTTACGGATCGCGGTCATCGTGGCGTAGAAGATGCACATGCCGAGCAGCGCGACCCAGGCGCCGTGGGTGAACTTGGTGAACAGCACGACGACCAGCACCAGGCCGGTGAAGAAGGCGCCGAAGGCGTTGATCGCGCGGGAGCGGACCATGTGGCGGCGGGTGGCCTGGTCCCGTTCGGTGGCCAGGTGGCGGTTCCAGTGCCGGACCATGCCGATCTGGCTGAGCGTGAAGGAGACGAACACGCCGACGATGTAGAGCTGGATCAGGCGGGTGGAGTCGGCGCCGTAGATCCAGACCAGCAGGATCGCGGCGCCGGCCAGCAGCACGATGCCGTTGGAGAAGGCGAGGCGGTCGCCGCGGGTGTGCAGCTGGCGGGGCAGGTAGCGGTCCTGGGCGAGGATCGAGCCGAGCAGCGGGAAGCCGTTGTACGCGGTGTTCGCGGCGAGGAAGAGGACCAGCGCGGTGGCGGCGGCCAGGATGATGAACAGGAAGCTGCCCTTGCCGAAGACGGCCTCGGCGACCTGGGAGATCACCGGGTTCTGGACGTAGTCCGCGCCGACCGCGACGCCGTTGTGGACCAGGTCGACGGCCGGGTTCTCGGCCATCCGGACCTTGGTCGCCATGGCCAGGCCGATGATGCCGCAGAACATGGTGACGGCGAGCAGGCCCATCATGGCCAGCGTGGTCGCCGCGTTCTTGGACTTGGGCTTGCGGAAGGCCGGGACGCCGTTGGAGATGGCCTCGACGCCGGTGAGCGCCGCGCAGCCCGAGGAGAAGGCCCGCAGCAGCAGGAAGACCAGGGCGAAGCCGGCCAGGCCCTGGTGCTCGGCCTTGATCTCGTAGTCGGCGGTCGGCGCGTGCATCGTGTCGCCGAGCACGAGCCCGCGGAACACGCCCCAGACGATCATGATGAAGACGCCCGCGACGAACACGTACGTCGGGATCGCGAAGAGCTTGCCGGACTCCTTGACGCCGCGCAGGTTCATCAGCGTCAGCAGCACGATGACGGCGATGGCGCAGAAGACCTTGTGCTCGACGACGAACGGGATCGCGGAGCCCAGGTTCTCGATGCCGGAGGCGATGGAGACGGCGACCGTGAGCACGTAGTCGACCAGCAGCGCGCTGGCCACGGTCAGTCCGGCCTTGGGCCCCAGGTTGGTGGTCGCCACCTCGTAGTCGCCGCCGCCGCTCGGGTAGGCGTGCACGTTCTGTCGGTAGGACGCGACCACGGTGAACATCAGTACGACGACCGCGACGGCGATCCAGGGACTGAAGTGGTACGCCGACACGCCCGCGATGGACAGGACCAGCAGCACCTCGCCGGGGGCGTACGCCACGGAGGAGAGCGGGTCGGAGGCGAAGACCGGAAGGGCGACGCGCTTCGGCAGCAGCGTTTCCCCCAGCCGGTCACTGCGCAGTGCGCGGCCGATCAGGATCCGCTTGGGCACGTCGGTCAGTTTGGACACAACAGAGGATCGTAAGCGTTCGAACGGGGGGTCGCCCACCCGCCACCCCCGCCGGCGCCGCCATCTGCCCTCCGAGTGAAATCACGGGGCCGTGCGGCTGCGGATTCCGCAGGTGGCGGGCTTGGCGTGCCTATATGACAAAACTCGTTCCGACCGTGCGAAATTCGCCACTTCGCCACCCTTCGGCACCGCCCAGCCGCCGTCCGGTCGCCATCCAGGAGGTCAAATGCCCGCGCACGCAGAGCTGATCGGTGCCATCGCTGCACTCGTCGGCCTCGGAATCCTCACACTTGCCAGCGTCCGCAGCATCGGCCGCCGCCGGTCCTCCGCCGGAGGGTGAGCCGGGGCGGGGCCGGGCGGGGCCCTCGCACCCCGCCGATACGTGCTCCCGGTCCGGGGAACCCGGCATCGCGGCCCCCGGGAGGGGCCAGGGCCGACGGCCACCGGCATGATGGTCCCCCGCGGCCCGCGCACTGGCCGCGTCATGCAGCCAGGTGAGCCGAAAGAGAGACATGAGCACGACAGCCACACAGGCCCGAAGGCCTTCAGGAAGCACGGTGTGACGCGATGCATATTGTCATCATGGGCTGCGGACGCGTGGGCTCCGCTCTCGCCCACGCCCTGGAACAGCAAGGGCACACGGTCGCCGTGGTCGACCAGGACCCCACCGCCTTCCGCCGGCTGGGCTCCTCGTTCGGCGGCCGCCGGGTGACCGGCGTCGGCTTCGACCAGGACACCCTGCGCGAGGCGGGCATCGAGGAGGCCGGCGCCTTCGCCGCCGTCTCCAGCGGCGACAACTCCAACATCATCGCCGCCCGGGTGGCCCGCGAGATGTTCGACGTCGAGCACGTCGCCGCGCGGATCTACGACCCCCGCCGCGCCGAGGTCTACCAGCGTCTCGGCATCCCCACCGTCGCGACCGTCCGCTGGACGGCCGACCAGATGCTGCGCCGTCTGCTGCCTTCGGGCGCGGAGCCGCTGTGGCGCGACCCCACCGGCGGCGTGCAGCTCGCCGAGGTGCACACGGCCGCGTCCTGGGTCGGGCACAAGGTCAGCCGGCTCCAGGACGAGACGGGCGTGCGGGTGGCGTTCCTGACCCGGCTCGGGGAGGCGATCCTGCCCAGCTCGCAGACGGTGCTGCAGGAGGGCGACCTGGTGCACGTGATGATGCGCACCGACGAGGTCGACAAGGTCGAGGCGGCGTTCGCCAAGGGTCCCGAAGAGGAGGGCGGTCACTGATGAGGGTCGCCATTGCCGGAGCCGGCGCGGTCGGCCGTTCGATCGCCGGTGAGCTGCTGGAGAACGGGCACGAGATCCTGCTCATCGACAAGGCGCCGACCGCCATCTCGGTGGAACGCGTCCCGATGGCGGAGTGGCTGCTCGCGGACGCCTGCGAGATCACCTCCCTGGACGAGGCGGCGCTCCAGCGCTGCAACGTGGTCATCGCCGCGACCGGCGACGACAAGGTCAACCTGGTGGTCTCGCTGCTGGCCAAGACCGAGTACGGCGTCCCGCGCGTCGTCGCCCGGGTGAACAACCCCAAGAACGAGTGGCTGTTCAACGAGTCGTGGGGAGTCGACGTCGCCGTCTCCACCCCGCGGCTGATGTCGGCCCTGGTCGAGGAGGCGGTGAGCGTCGGCGACCTGGTGCGGCTGCTGCGCTTCAGCCACGGCGACGCCAACCTCGTCGAGCTGACGCTGCCGGAGGAGTCCGCGCTGGCCGGCACGCAGGTCGGTGATGTGCAGTGGCCCGAGGACACCTCCCTGGTCACGATCATCCGCGGTGCGCGCGTCCTGGCGCCGTCGCAGGAGGACTCGCTGGAGGCGGGCGACGAACTGCTGTTCGTCGCGGCGCAGGACCGGGAGGGACAGCTGGAGGATCTGTTGTCGGCCCGCAGGGGCAGCACGGCGGGGTGACCAGCGGTCGGCTACGACGGTGGGGGCGCCCGGGATTCTCCGGGCGCCCCCACCGTGCTGTCCGTGCTGTCCGTACTGTGCGCTCCGCGCGGAGGGGGGCGGCCGGTCGTCTG
This sequence comes from Streptomyces sp. NPDC023723, assembly GCF_040639815.1. Lineage (NCBI taxonomy): Bacteria > Bacillati > Actinomycetota > Actinomycetes > Kitasatosporales > Streptomycetaceae > Streptomyces > Streptomyces sp. NPDC023723. The sequence continues at coordinate 122,016 of NZ_JBFAAP010000012.1, read as the reverse complement.
TCCCAGCCGCACCGGCACCCGCGACGCCGCGGCCTCAGCCCCTGCGGTGCCGGCCGCTCCGGGAGTCCGCCGAGTCGCCCTCGCCGTCCGTGAGGCGCCGCAGCGTGTCGTCGACGACCGGTTCCATGATCGTGCCGAACGCGGCCTCCGTACGCTCCGGCTCGGCCGTCCCGGCGCCGTGCCCGGCCTCCCGAGCTGCCTTCGCCGCCTCCTCGGCCTTCTCCGCCGCCTCCATCTCCGCGAACACGTCGATCGGCGCGGGCGCCTTCGCCAGGAAGACCCAGGTCAGCCAGACGGCGAGCAGGAAGGGCGGGATCTTCAGGGCGACCAGGACCCAGCCGAGCTGCGTGGTGTCCGCCCACCAGTACAGCGGGAAGAGGATCGCGCACTTGGCGAGCAGGATCAGCCCCCAGGCCCAGCTGGCCTTGGCGTACGCCTTCTTGCGGCCCGGGTTGCGGGTGCGCCAGGAGAGGTTCTCCTTGAAGACCGGGCCGAGGATCAGGCCGATCAGCGGGACCCCGGCGAGCGTGGTGATGATGTACGCCAGGGCGAGACCGCAGGTGTAGAGCATGCCGGGGAGGTAGAAGTCCTTGGCGTTGCCGGTCATCATCGCGAAGACGACACCGAAGGCCACCCCGAAGACGCCGCTGAAGGCGTGCTTGACGGTGTCCCGCATCGCCAGCCGGACCACGACCAGCACCACCGACACGGCCAGCGCCGCGATCGCGGACATGCGCAGGTCTTTGTTGACCGTGTAGATCGTGACGAAGAGCAGACCCGGCAGCACCGTCTCGATCATGCCCCGCACGCCGCCGAAGGCTTCGAAGAGGGCCGCCTCCGTCACCGCCCGGGCGTCGCCCGCTGCCGTGTCTTCAGTGTCCTCAGTAGTGTCTTCAGTCGGCTTGTCGAGGGACGTCACCGGCTACTCCCGTCCGAGGGGTCGCAGTTCGTACTTGGGATTGAACAGCACCCGGCGGCCCCGGCTCAGGGAGATCCGGCCCGATGCGATGAGCTTGCGTCCCGGCTCTATGCCCACGATGGAACGTCTGCCCAGCCACACCACGTCCAAAGCCGCGGAGCCGTCGAACAACTCGGCCTCCAGCGCCGGGACGCCCGCCCGCGGGCGCAGCGTGACCGTGCGCAAGGTACCAGTAACCGTGACGATCTGCCGGTCCTGGCAGTCACCGATACGGGTGCAGCCGGTGGTCTCGGTGTCCTCCCGCAGCTCCTCCGACTCCAGGTCCTCCTGCGAGGATGAGAGCCGGTCGAACATGCGCCGGAACCGGCCCACCGGCTTGTCGGAACGAGGAACAGCGCTCATACCCGAAGAGTACCGGGAGCCGCCGACAGCCACGCATCCGCTGGGCGCGCAACCGGAGGGCTCACTTCTCGAACCGGTAGCCCATCCCCGGCTCGGTGACGAAGTGCCGCGGATGCGCCGGGTCCGCCTCCAGCTTGCGGCGCAGCTGCGCCATGTAGACCCGCAGGTAGTTCGTCTCGGTGCCGTACGACGGCCCCCACACCTCCTGGAGCAGCTGCTTCTGGCTGACCAGCCGCCCGGTGTTGCGCACCAGCACCTCCAGCAGATGCCATTCGGTCGGGGTCAGCCGTACGTCCTTCCCGCCCCGGACGACCTTCTTGGCGGCCAGGTCGACGCTGAAGTCGGCGGTGTCCACGATCACCTCGTCGGTGCCGCCCGGCACCGGCTCGGCCCGGCGCACCGCGGCCCGCAGCCGGGCCAGCAGTTCGTCCATGCCGAACGGCTTGGTGACGTAGTCGTCGGCGCCCGCGTCCAGTGCCTCCACCTTCTCGTCGGAGGAGTGCCGGGCGGACAGCACCAGGATCGGCACCCGGGTCCAGCCGCGCAGTCCCTTGATCACCTCGACGCCGTCCATGTCGGGCAGGCCCAGGTCCAGGACGATCACGTCGGGGTGGCGGCTCGCGGCCAGCTCCAGCGCGGTCGCGCCGTCGTGGGCGGCGTCGACCTCGTAGTGCCGCGCCTTGAGGTTGATCACGAGGGCCCGCACGATCTGCGGCTCGTCGTCGATCACGAGCACCCGGGTCATCGGGCAGCCTGCCTTTCTGCGGGTCCTTCTAGGGGTCTTTCTGCGGGTCCTTCTACGGGTCCTGCCGCCGGCCCTTCTACGGGCCCTGCTGCCGGCCCTTCAACGGGGCCTGCCGCCGGCCCTTCTACGGGCCCTGCCGCCGGCCCTTCTACGGGTCCTGCCACGGATCCTTCTGCCGGCCCTTCTACGGGTCCTGCTGCGGAGCTTTCCGCGGAGACGGCGCCGCGAGACCGGGTGGCCGGCCCCGCCGCGCGGACGGTGAGGACCATCGTGAGGCCGCCGCCGGGGGTGTCCTCGGCGTCGAGGGTGCCGCCCATCGCCTCGGCGAAGCCGCGGGCGACGGCCAGGCCGAGCCCGACGCCGGCGCCGCGCGGGGCGTCCCCGTACCGCTGGAAGGGTTCGAATATGCGGTCCTTGGCCTCGTCCGGCACGCCGGGCCCTCGGTCGGCGATCCGGACCTCGACCCGGTCGCCGAGGGCGCTGGCGGCCACCAGGACGCCGCCGCCGGGCGGGCTGTACTTGACGGCGTTCTCCACCAGGTTGGCCACCGACCGCTCCAGCAGCCCGGGATCGACGGCGACCATGGGCAGCGTCTCCGGGATGTCCAGCCCGACCTCCGCCTCGGGTACGCCGACCAGCGCCATCGGCACCACCTCGTCGAGGTCGATCTCGCGGATCAGCGGGGTGACGGTACCGGTCTGCAGGCGGGACATGTCGAGCAGGTTGCCCACCAGGTGGTCGAGCCGGTCGGCGCCCTCCTCGATGCCTTCGAGCAGTTCGGCCTGGTCCTCCTCGGACCACGCCACGTCGTCGGACCGGAGGCTGGAGACGGCCGCCTTGATCCCGGCCAGCGGGGTGCGCAGATCATGGCTGACGGCGGCCAGCAGGGCGGTGCGGATGCGGTTGCCCTCGGCCAGCGTGCGGGCCTGGTCGGCCTCCGCGCGCAGCCGCCGCCGGTCCAGTACGACGGCGGCCTGGGCGGCGAAGGCGGCAAGGACCCGGCGGTCCTCGGCGGGCAGCACCCGGCCGGTGAGCGCCAGCGCCATGTGGTCCCCGATCGGCATGTCCACGTCGGCGTCCTCGGGGCGCTCGACCGGTGGTCCGGAGCCGGCCCGGCCGGCGCAGGTCCAGGGCGCCACGTCGCTCTCGCGCTCCAGCAGGGCGGCGGATTCCAGGCCGAAGGTCTCCCGGACCCGTTCCAGCAGGGCTTCCAGGCTGGTCTCGCCGCGCAGCACGTCGCCGGCCAGGAAGGAGAGGATCTCGGACTCGGCGCGCAGCCGGGCCGCCTGGTGGGTGCGCCGGGCCGCCAGGTCGACGACCGAGGCCACCGAGAGCGCGACGCCGACGAATATGGCCAGGGCGATGATGTTCTTGGGGTCGGAGATGGTGATGCGGTTGACCGGCGGGGTGAAGAACCAGTTCAGCAGCAGGGAGCCGACCGCGGCCGAGGCGAGCGCCGGGTAGAGCCCGCCGAGCAGGGCGGCCGCGACGGTGAGCGCCAGATAGAGCAGGACGTCGTTGGCGAGCCCGAGGTGGACGCTGTCCAGCAGGGGGGTCAGCAGGATCGGGCCGCCGATGCCCGCGAGCCAGCCCCACAGCAGCCGCCAGCGGCCCAGCCGGGCGCCGCGCGCGACGGGCAGTCCGCGGCCCTTGGCGACCTCCTCGTGGGTGACGATGTGCACGTCGAGGTCGGGCCCCGACTCGCGGGCCACCGTGGTGCCGACGCCGGGTCCGAGGACGTACTGCCAGGTCTTGCGCCGGGAGGAGCCCAGCACGATCTGGGTGGCGTTGACGCCGCGCGCGAAATCCAGCAGAGCGGCCGGTATGTCGTCGCCGACCACGTGATGGAAGGTGCCGCCGAGGTCCTCGACCAGGGTGCGCTGCACCGCCAGTTCCTTCGGGGAGGCGGAGGTCAGCCCGTCGCTGCGGGCTATGTAGACGGCGAGCACCTCGCCGCCGGCGCCCTTCTCCGCGAGCCGCGCGGCCCGCCGTATCAGCGTCCGGCCCTCCGGACCGCCGGTCAGCCCGACCACGATCCGCTCCCGCGAGCCCCAGATCTTGGACACCCGGTGGTCGCTGCGGTACTGCTTCAGATAGGCGTCGACCCGGTCGGCCACCCACAGCAGGGCCAGCTCCCGCAGGGCGGTGAGGTTGCCGGGGCGGAAGTAGTTGGACAGGGCCGCGTCGACCTTGTCGGGCTGGTAGATGTTGCCGTGCGCCATGCGGCGGCGCAGCGCCTCGGGCTCCATGTCGACCAGTTCGATCTGGCCGGCCCGGCGCACCACCTCGTCCGGCACGGTCTCCCGCTGCCGCACGCCGGTGATCGACTCCACGACGTCGCCCAGCGACTCCAGATGCTGGATGTTGACGGTGGAGATCACGTCGATGCCGGCGGCCAGCAGTTCCTCGACGTCCTGCCAGCGCTTGGCGTTGCGCGCGCCGGGGACGTTGGTGTGGGCCAGTTCGTCCACCAGGGCCACCCGGGGGCGGCGGGCCAGCACCGCGTCCAGGTCCATCTCCTCGAAGCGGGTGCCGCGGTACTCCAGCTCCCGGCGCGGCACCTGCTCCAGGCCGCGCAGCATCACCTCAGTGCGCGACCGGCCGTGGTGCTCCACGAAGGCCACCACGCAGTCGGTGCCGCGCTCCGCCCGCCGGTGTGCCTCGGACAGCATGGCGTAGGTCTTGCCGACGCCCGGCGCCGCGCCGAGGTAGATCCGAAGCCTGCCGCGTCCCATGTCCTCATTGTCTTCCGCCGCACCGTGACCACGCAGCGTCGACCCTACGGCGGCCGACCGGGGCAAATCGGACCGATCGCGGCACGGAGGAGCTCTTTGACGCAACCCTGACGCCACTGCGGGAACGGCGAAGGGCCGCGCCGCCCTGACGGGAACGCGGCCCTTGTCGACGCGGGGCGGCCAGACTCGCCCCTGAGGGGCGCGGGGAACTGCGCGAGCAACCACGAACCACCCGCAGCCGCCCACCCACAGCGAGCCCCGCGAAGGTCACCGCACCTCGGTGATCTCCGGCCCGCGCTGAAGCTGGCCCATGCCACCGGCGAAACGGGAGCCGCCCTCTTCCTGCTGGACCCCCTCGGGGACCATCTGCGCGTCGTTCGGCAGCTTCAGGACGATCGGGTCGCGGGGGGCCATCGGGCCCTCGCCGCGGACCACGACCGTGTCCCGGAAGATCTGCTCCAGCAGACCGGCCGCCTGCGGCTGCACCGCGCCCTGCCCGGAGATCACGCCGCGCAGGAACCAGCGGGGACCGTCCACGCCGACGAACCGCACGACCTGGAAGCCGCCGGTGCCGTCCGGCAGCTTGACCGGGACCTGGGCCCGCAGCTCCCAGCCGAGGGGGCCCTCGACCTCGTCGATGATGCCGCCCTGCTGGGTGATGCCGGTGGCGATCTCCTCGCGGACCTCGCCCCAGATGCCCTCGCGCTTGGGGGCGGCGAACGCCTGGAGCTGGACGGCGCTGTCGCGCAGCACGACGGTGGCGGCGACGATCGCGTCGCCCGCGACCTCCACCCGCAGCTCCATGCCGTCGACGCCGGGCACGAACAGGCCGCCGAGGTCCACCCGGCCCTCGGCCGGGTCGCGTACCTCGGTGCTGTCCCAGGGCCCGTCGGGCCGCGGCTCCGGCTCCAGCCGTACCCGCGTGCCCTCGTCGTCCGCCTCGGTCTCGACGCTGTCGACGACCTGCTCGGCCTCGCCGGCCGCGTCCTCGGCGGCACCCTTCTTCTTGCGACGTCCGAACACGTCACTGTCCTTCCCGGTCGGATACGACCGAAGCGTATCGATTCCCACCCGCCGGGCCGCCTGTGACGGCCCGACCGCTTGTGCCGCTTGCCGGGTCCGCGCCGGCGTGCCCGCCGGTGGACCCGAAGCCCCCCTCGGCCCGTGCCGAGTCGGGAAGTGCCGCGACCTGGCGGAAGCGGACCCTCTCGACCTGCTGGACGACCAGTTGGGCAATCCGGTCGAAGCGCTCGAACCGTACGGCCTCACGCGGGTCGAGATTCACCACGATCACCTTGATCTCCCCACGGTACCCGGCATCAATCGTCCCCGGGGCATTCACGAGGGCGACACCGCAGCGGGCCGCGAGGCCGGAACGGGGGTGCACGAAGGCCGCGTACCCCTCCGGGAGGGCCACCGACACCCCGGTCGGCAGCACGGCCCGCTCACCGGGGGCCAGCTCGCGGGCGACGGTGGTGCGCAGATCGGCGCCCGCGTCACCGGGGTGCTCGTACGCCGGCAGCGGTACGTCCGGATCGATCCGGCGCAGCAGCACCTCCAGCGGGGCGCGGCTCACGGGTTCACCTCGAAGGCGCGGGCCCGGCGGACCTGGTCCGGGTCGTCCATCGCGGCCCGGATCTCCGCGGGGCGGCCGTGGTCGGTGAAGTGCTCGACCTTGACCTCGACGAAGAGGGCGTCCGCGCGGACCGCGACCGGGCCGTCGGGGGCGCCGACGCGGCCGGTGGCGGTGGCGTAGATCTTGCGGCCGGCCACCGCGGTGGCCTCGGCCGCCAGGTGCAGGGTGGTGCCGACCGGCACCGGCAGCAGGAAGTCGGTCTCCAGCCGTCCGGTCACCGCGATGGTGCGCAGCAGCCAGCCGAGCGAGCCGAGCGTCTCGTCCAGGGCGCTGGCCAGCACGCCGCCGTGCGCGAGCCCCGGGGCGCCCTGGTGGGCGGGCTGGACGGTGAACTCGGCGGTGATCGTCACGCCCTCGCCGGCCCGCGCCGCCAGGTGCAGTCCGTGCGGCTGCTCGCCGCCGCAGCCGAAACACTGTCCGTAATGGGCGCCGAGCAGTTCGCCGGGCGCGGGGGCGTCGGGGTGCCGTACGGGCCGGACTGCGTCGGCGGGGGGCTGAAGGGCCGGGGAAGTACCACTCACAGGCGCAGACCTTACCGCTCCGCCCTGGCTGCGGCCCCGCTCGGAACCCGTGCCAAGCTTGGCTCCATGCAGCTCTCCGCCGCCCCGTACGAAGAACGCCTCACCGCGCCCCGCTCCGCGTGGCTGCTGTGCTTCCTGGTGGGTCTCGCGATCGCCATCGTCCTGGTGCCGTTCGGCACTCTCCCGATCCTCGGCGGTCTGGCCTGCGGTACGGCCGCGGCGGCGGTCGTCACCAGTTCGTACGGCTCGGTGCGGATCCGGGTGGTGGGCGGCTCGCTGATCGCGGGCGAGGCGAAGATCCCGGTCACCGCGCTGGGCGAGGCGACGGTGATGGACGCGGAGGAGGCCCGCGCCTGGCGTACGTACAAGGCCGACACCCGCGCCTTCCTGCTGCTGCGGGCGTACATCCCGACCGCGCTGCGGGTCGAGGTCACCGACCCCGACGACCCGACGCCGTACCTGTATCTGTCGACCCGCGAGCCGGAGCTGCTGGCCGAGGCCCTGGCAGCGGCGAAGGCCGGCGCCGCGTAGTCAGCGGCCGTCCTCGGGCCCGGGCCCCTCGCCCGGGCCCAGTTCCAGCGCGTTGGGCGGGGTCTCCAGGGGCGGCAGGGCGGGCAGCGCCTCCCAGGGCACCTGGATCTTGCGCAGGTCGGCCCGGATGCGGGCGGCGAGCTTGTGGGTGTCTCTGCGGTTCATCACCGCGCCGACGGCGGCGCCGACCATGAACGGCATCAGGTTGGGCAGGTTGCGCACCATCCGCTTCATGATCTGCTGGCGCAGCTGGCGCTTCATGTGGCCGTTCAGCGCCGTGCTGAACGTCGACGGTTTGGTCACGTCGATGCCGCGCTCGTCGGACCAGGAGCCCAGGTACGCGGTGCTGCGCTGGGTGAGGGAGCCGGGCGGCCGGATGCCGTAGACCTCGTGCAGCTCGGCGATCAGCTTCAGCTCGATGGCCGCGACGCCGGTCACCTCCGCGGCCAGCTCGGTCGGCATGGCGGGCGGCACGGGCAGCATCGCCGCCGCGCCGACCCCCGCGCCGACGGTCGCCGTGGCCCTGGTGGCACCGGCCACCAGCCGGTCGGCCAGCTCCTCGGGCCCGAGGCCGGGGAACTGCCGACGAAGCGTCTGAAGGTCCCGTACGGGGACCCGCGGGGCGATCTCGATGACGCGGTCGGCGAGGTGCGCCAGGGCCGCCCTGGCACGGTCGCCGCCCTTGCGGACGCCGTCTGTCGCCTTCTCCCGCAGCACCGCCGCCCGGCGTCGGGCAGCGGGCGCGGGGGTCGGCACCGGCACCGGGAGGTCAGTCCGGTCGGCAGCCGGTTCGAGCGAGGCCGTCCCCGGGAGGGTCGGGCCCCGCTCTTCGTCACGCGCGCGGTTCGGGCCGCCGGGCGGCCCTTGGTCCGCTCCTCGCCTGGAGAAGCGGCGCTTCCAGGGAGGGGTCGAGCCAGTCACGGCCGACCCCGCCTCAGTCGCAGTCGCGGCAGATCGGCTGGCCGTTCTTCTCCCGGGCCAGCTGGCTGCGGTGGTGCACCAGGAAGCAGCTCATGCAAGTGAACTCGTCCTGCTGCTTGGGCAGTACTCGGACTGCCAGCTCCTCGTTCGAGAGGTCGGCTCCGGGAAGCTCGAGGCCTTCGGCGGCCTCGAACTCGTCGACGTCCACGGCCGAGGCCGACTTGTCGTTCCGGCGAGCCTTCAGCTCTTCGAGGCTGTCCGAGTCGACGTCGTCGTCGGTCTTGCGTGGAGTGTCGTAATCGGTTGCCATGTCGCTCTCCCCCTCTGGGTGTCTGCGGTGTCTCCAGCGCACGTAACGCGTGAGAGGCCGGACTTGTGCCCGACCTGAGGCGGAGATTTTGCCTCACATCAAGGTCTGTTACTCAATCGACACCCAACCGGACTCCGCTCGAGTGATCGGCTTGGATGGCGATGGGGACCGTACACGGTCCCAATACCGCACGCCAAAGGCGTCTCACCGTGTACTTCCCGTGATCAAGACCCCTGAAAACCCGGACTTTCCCGGCTTTCCGACAGGCTTCTTGATCACGGAGAGTAGATGGCTGGAAAAGCCTCGCTGTGATCGATCACACACGCGAGCACCGGAGCGGCGGTCCGAAAATTCCGCGCAAAGCGAACAAGCCCGGACCCTCGGGGCGGCGATCGGCGCCATGATCTCAGATCGGCGGGCCGCCTCAGACCGGCAGGGTCACTCTCATCACAAGTCCTCCCCCCTCGCGCGGCTGGGCGTAGATGTGGCCGCCGTGCGCCCGGGCCACGGAACGCACGATGGACAGCCCCAGGCCGACGCCCTTGTCACTGCCGGTCCGCTCGGTGCGCAGCCGCCGGAACGGCTCGAAGATGTTGTCGATCTCGTACGCCGGCACCACCGGCCCGGTGTTCGTCACCACGAGCACCGCCAGACCGTGCTCCACCTCGGTGGTGACCTCGACCCAGCCGCCCTCGGCGATGTTGTACCGCACCGCGTTCTGTACGAGGTTCAGCGCGATGCGCTCCAGCAGGACGCCGTTGCCCTGGACGACGGCGGGCGCGCGCCGGCCGCGCAGCTCCACGCCCTTGGCGTCGGCCTCGGCGTGGGTCTGGTCGACGGCCTGGGTGGCGACCTCGGCGAGGTCGACCGGCTTGCGCTCGACGATCTGGTTGTCGCTGCGGGCCAGCAGCAGCAGGCCCTCGACGAGCTGCTCGCTGCGCTCGTTGGTGGCCAGCAGGGTCTTGCCGAGCTGCTGGAGCTCCACCGGGGCGCCGGGGTCGGAGAGGTGGACCTCCAGCAGCGTGCGGTTGATGGCGAGGGGGGTGCGCAGCTCGTGCGAGGCGTTGCCGACGAAGCGCTGCTGGGCGGTGAAGGCGCGCTGGAGGCGCTCCAGCATCTCGTCGAAGGTGTCCGCCAGCTCCTTGAGCTCGTCGTCCGGGCCGTCCAGCTCGATCCGGCGGGACAGGTCGGAGCCGGCCACCGCGCGGGCGGTGCGGGTGATCCGGCCCAGCGGCGACAGCACCCGGCCGGCCATGCCGTAGCCGAACGCGAAGGCGATCACCGCGAGGCCCAGCAGGGTCAGCAGGGAGCGGCTGAGCAGGCTGTCCAGGGCGTGCTGGCGCTGCGCGTTGACGCAGTCGTTCATGGCCGTGTTGAAGACCTCGGGCGTGGCCTTGGTGGGCAGATTGCACGTGTCGCTGGTGACACTGCCCGAGGTGATCTTGAAGGGCAGATCGCTGCCCGGGTTCAGCGCCTGGGCGGCCAGCAGGTAGATGATCGACAGCAGCACGATGCCGGCGATCAGGAACATGCCGCCGTACAGCAGCGTGAGCCGTATCCGGATGGTGGGGCGCAGCCACGGGAAGGGCGCGGCCGACGGCGGGTCCCAGGTGGGTTTCGGGGGCGCCTGCGGGGGCGCGGGGGACGCTGCCACGGGCGATCAGATCCGGTAGCCGGAGCCGGGCACGGTGACGATCACCGGGGGCTCGCCGAGCTTGCGGCGCAGGGTCATCACGGTCACCCGGACGACGTTGGTGAACGGGTCGGTGTTCTCGTCCCAGGCCTTCTCCAGCAGCTGCTCGGCCGAGACGACCGCGCCCTCGCTGCGCATCAGCACCTCCAGGACGGCGAACTCCTTCGGCGCGAGCTGCACCTCCTTGCCGTCCCGGAAGACCTCGCGGCGGTTCGGGTCGAGCTTGATCCCGGCGCGCTCCAGCACCGGCGGCAGCGGCACGCTGGTGCGCCGGCCGAGCGCACGGACGCGGGCGATCAGCTCGCTGAACGCGAACGGCTTGGGCAGATAGTCGTCGGCGCCGATCTCCAGCCCCTCGACCCGGTCGCTGACGTCGCCGGAGGCCGTGAGCATCAGCACGCGGGTGGGCATGCCGAGCTCGACGATCTTGCGGCAGACGTCGTCGCCGTGCACGAGGGGGAGGTCGCGGTCGAGGACGACCACGTCGTAGTCGTTGACGCCGATGCGCTCGAGGGCGGCCGCACCGTCGTACACGACGTCGACGGCCATGGCCTCCCGGCGCAGTCCGGTGGCCACCGCATCGGCGAGCAGCTGCTCGTCCTCGACGACGAGTACGCGCACGTCGCTTGTCCTTCCTCTGTCCGCCCGGCGGCGCCTGGCGGGCGCACGCGGGCAGGGCCTGGTGGGTGTGTTGACCTCCATCCTGCCCTTTTCGGCCATAAGTCGGCTGTAAGGCGGGCGGGCCCGGAGCGGGCGGGGGAACGGCCGCCCGGTCGCGGGCCCTTCAAGACCGGTCCCGGCGCGAGCGCCGTGCGAAGCCGGACCAGCCCCCGTGAGGTACCCCGGCGCGGGCCCCCGGCGGACGACCGGCGGACGACCGGCACGGGTCCCGGCGCGCGCCCCGGCGGGCGGGGCGGAGGGGGCGGGGGAGAAAGCGGGTCCGAACGGGAATGCGAGATTTTCTCGGACGGTTGAGGTTTCCGCGGAAGGGAGCGGGGGGAGGACGGCTTTACACCCCGCGATCACGCTCTGTCTGTACCGCACGTCCAGCGGTGCGCAGCGACCGTTCGCCGCAGGGCGGGCGTGGGTGTCCGGCACCGTCGCCGCCCGGCCGCGCGGCGCTGGGCACCTTCGAGACGTGATCGCCCCTTCCGATCGGCACACCCCCGTGCCACCGACCCACGACCCAGGACGAGGGGGCGCAGCATGGACGCATTCACCACAGGACTTCTGCAGCGCATAAAGGCGACCGAGTCCGACCTGACCCGGGCTCGTGACGAGGGGGACGACTTCCTCGTCGAGGTGGAGCTCGGTGAGCTGGACGACCTCCGCCGTCTGGCCGCCGAGCACGGCGTCGAGGTCACCGCGACCAGCGGCTGACCGCCCGGCGGCCCGCACCGCACCACACCGCAACGGCACTCACCCCCGGCGAATCCAGCGCCGGGGGTGAGTGCTGTCCGCAGGCCATGACCAGGGCCGGCCCCGGGTCAGTCGTGCCAGGCGCCGAGGTCTTCCAGGAGCCGCTGGAGGGGCTCGAACACGCCCGGCACCGCGGCGACCGTCAGGTCGTCCGTGGGCCGCTCACCGGGGCGTCCACCGGTCAGCGCGCCCGCCTCCCGGGCGATGAGGTCACCGGCGGCGCGGTCCCAGGGGTGCAGCCCGCGCTCGTAGTAGCCGTCGAGGCGCCCCGCGGCCAGGTCGCACAGGTCGACCGCGGCCGAGCCGCCGCGCCGGATGTCCCGCAGCCTGGGGATCAGCTGCCGGGCGACCTCCGCCTGGTGGGCGCGGACCTCGGCGACGTAGTTGAACCCGGTGGAGACCAGGGCCTGGTCCAGCGGCGGCGCGGGCCGGCAGGTCAGCCGGCGCTCGCCCGCCCAGGAGCCGGTCGCCCAGGCTCCGCCGCCGCGCACCGCGTGGTAGGTCTCGCCGCGCATCGGCGCCGCGACCACCCCGGCGACGGTCTCGCCGTCCTGCTCGGCGGCGATGGAGACGGACCAGGTCGGCAGCCCGTACAGGTAGTTCACCGTGCCGTCGAGCGGGTCGATCACCCAGCGGACGCCGCTGGTGCCCTCGGCGGCGGCGCCCTCCTCGCCGAGGAAGCCGTCGGCCGGGCGGCGGGCGGCGATCACCGTGGTGATCAGCTTCTCGGCCGCGATGTCCATCTCGGTGACCACGTCGATCGGGCTGGACTTGGTGGCGGCGACCGCGAGGTCGGCGGGGCGCCCGTCCCGCAGCAGCTCGCCCGCGCGGCGGGCGGCCTCCCGGGCGAGCTCCAGGAGTTCGGCGTGCAGCGGGTCGGTCGCGTCGGTCACGGGGCTGGTCACGAGGTTCCTCACGCGTAGGGGCTGTCGACGCCCGCGGCGGCGGGGCGGGCGGCGCGGGCCGGACAGCAGCCCACCGGGCAGACGTTGTGGCTCGCGCCCAGCGCGCCCAGGGCGCACGGTTGGACGCTCCGCCCCTGCTCCGCGGCGGCCCGCTCCAGGATCATGTCCCGGATCGCGGCGGCGAACCGCGGGTCGGCGCCGACGGTGGCCGAGCGGCGCACCGGCAGCCCCAGCTCCGCGGCCTTGGCCGTGGCCTCCGTGTCGAGGTCGTAGAGGACCTCCATGTGGTCGGAGACGAAGCCGATCGGGGCCATCACGACGGCCGGCACCCCGGCCGCGTGCCGCTCCTCCAGGTGGTCGCAGATGTCCGGCTCCAGCCACGGGATGTGCGGGGCGCCGGAACGGGACTGGTAGACGAGCTGCCAGGGCCGGTCGACGCCGGTGCGCTCGCGGACGGCGTCGGCGATCAGCTGGGCCACGTCCAGGTGCTGCTGCACGTACGCGCCGCCGTCGCCGTGCTCCGGCAGCGGGCCGGAGGTGTCGGCGGCGGAGGTCGGGATGGAGTGGGTGCTGAAGGCGATGTGCGCGCCGTCCCGGACGTCTTCGGGCAGGTCGTTCAGGGACCGCACCAGCCCGTCGACCATCGGCTCGATGAAGCCCGGGTGGTTGAAGTAGTGCCGCAGCTTGTCGATCTTCGGCAGCTCCAGGCCCTCCTCCTGGAGGGTGGCCAGGGCGTCGGCGAGGTTCTCCCGGTACTGGCGGCAGCCGGAGTAGGAGGCGTACGCGCTGGTGGCGAGGACGAGGATGCGGCGGCGTCCGTCGCGGACCATCTCGCGCAGGGTGTCGGTCAGGTAGGGCGCCCAGTTGCGGTTGCCCCAGTAGACCGGCAGTTCCAGGCCGTGCTCGGCGAAGTCCCCCCGCAGGGCGTCCAGCAGGGCGCGGTTCTGGTCGTTGATCGGGCTGACGCCGCCGAACAGGAAGTAGTGCTGTCCGACCTCCTTGAGGCGTTCGGTGGGGATGCCCCGGCCGCGCGTCACGTTCTCCAGGAACGGGACGACGTCGTCGGGTCCTTCCGGGCCGCCGAACGAGAGCAGGAGCAGGGCGTCGTAGGGGGTGGCATCGAGCACGTCTGGCATGGTCCCGATCCTGCCACCTGGCACTGACAGCCGGGCCACGGCGGGGGGTGTCATCCCGCTCCGGCTGGTCCGGACGGGTGCGGCCGGGCCGACCGGCAAGTAAGCTCTACAGGTTGTATACGGACCTTACCGACTTGCGGTGAGCCGTCCGCGCCGAGCCGTTTCCCGGAGATCCCGTTGCCCAGCCCCTACCGCGCTCTGTTCGCCGCCCCCGGCTCCAGGGGTTTCTCCGCCGCGGGCTTCGTCGGCCGGATGCCGCTGTCGATGATGGGCATCGGCGTGGTGACCATGGTCTCGCAGCTCACCGGGGAGTACGGGCTGGCCGGGGCGCTCTCCGCCACCATCGCGCTGGCCGCCGCCGTGTGCGGCCCGCAGGTCTCGCGGCTGGTCGACCAGTACGGGCAGCGGCGGGTGCTGCGGCCCGCCACCCTGGTCTCGCTGACCGCGGCGGCCGGGCTGCTGCTCACCGCGCACTTCCGGTGGCCCGAGTGGCTGCTGTTCGTGTGGTGCGTCGGCATCGGCTGCGTACCGAGCCTCGGCGCCATGGTCCGGGCCCGCTGGGCGGCGCTGTACCGGGGCACGCCGAAGCTGCACACCGCGTACAGCTTCGAGTCCGTGGTCGACGAGGTCTGCTTCATCTTCGGGCCGATCATCTCCATCGGCCTGTCCACGGCCTGGTTCCCGGAGGCCGGTCCGCTGCTGGCCGCCTGCTTCCTGGCGGCCGGTGTCTTCTGGCTGACCGCGCAGCGCGGCACCGAGCCCGAGCCGCACCCGCGCGGCCGCGGCGGCGCGGGCAGCGCGCTGCGCTCCAAGGGGCTCCAGGTCTTCGTCGGCACCTTCGTGGCCACCGGCGCCATCTTCGGGTCGATCGACGTGGTCACCGTGGCCTTCGCCGAGCAGGAGGGGCACAAGGCGGCCGCCAGCCTGGTCCTCGCCGGGTACGCGGCCGGGTCCTGCGTGGCGGGCATGGTGTTCGGGCTGCTGCGCTTCGCGGGGCCGCCCGCCCACCGCTGGCTGCTGGGGGTCTGCGCGATGGCCGTGAGTATGATCCCTCCCCTACTGGTCGGAAACCTGCCGTCTCTGGCCGTGGCGCTGTTCGTGGCGGGTCTGTCCATCGCTCCGACGATGATCACGACGATGTCCCTCATCGAAGAGCACGTACCACGCGCACAGCTCACCGAGGGGATGACCTGGGTGAGCACCGGCCTCGCGGTCGGCGTCGCGCTCGGCTCCGCCGCGGGCGGCTGGGTGATCGACGCGGCGGGGGCGAGCGCCGGGTACGGGGTGCCGGCCGTGGCCGGGGCCGTCGCGCTGGCGGTCGGTTTCCTCGGGTTCCGCCGGCTCAAGCGGCCGGCCGCGGGTCGGGGAGGCATCGTTGAGCAGCACAGCGAGCGGGAGCGGCAGGAACGGCACATGGCGTAACTGGGGCGGCAACGTCACGGCTCGCCCCGCGCGGGAGGTCGCCCCGGCCTCCGTGCCGGAACTGGCCGAGGCGGTCCGCCGGGCCGCCGAGGACGGTCTGCCGGTCAAGGCCGTGGGCAGTGGGCACTCGTTCACCTCCATAGCGGCCACCGACGGGGTGCTGATACGCCCGCACCTGCTGACCGGCATCCGGCACATCGACCGCGCGGCGATGACCGTCACGGTGGAGGCCGGCACACCGCTCAGGCGGCTCAACCTCGCCCTGGCGCGCGAGGGTCTGTCGCTGGCCAACATGGGCGACATCATGGAGCAGACCGTCTCCGGGGCGGCCGGCACCGGCACCCACGGCACCGGCCGCGACTCCGGCTCGATCGCCGCCCAGATCCGGGCCCTGGAACTGGTCACCGCCGACGGCTCCGTCCTGACCTGCTCCCGCGCGAAGCACCCGGACGTCTTCGCCGCCGCCCGCATCGGCCTCGGCGCGCTGGGCGTCGTCACCGCCCTCACCTTCGCCGTCGAACCGCTCTTCCTGCTCACCGCGCGGGAGGAACCCATGCCGCTGGACCAGGTCCTGGCCCGGTTCGACGAACTGTGGGCGGAGAACGAGCACTTCGAGTTCTACTGGTTCCCGCACACCGGCAACACCAACACCAAGCGCAACAACCGCAGCGCGGGCCCGCAGCGCCCGGTGGGCCGGCTCCGGGGCCTCTACGAGGACGAGTTCCTCTCCAACGGCGTCTTCCAGGCGGCCAACTGGGTCGGCCGCGCCGCCCCCGGCACGATCCCGTCGATCGCCCGGATCTCCAGCAAGGCGCTGTCCGCGCGGACGTACACGGACGTCCCGTACAAGGTCTTCACCTCACCGCGCCGGGTGCGGTTCGTGGAGATGGAGTACGCCGTTCCGCGCGCGGCCGTCGTCGAGACGCTGCGCGAGCTGCGGGCGTTGGTGGACCGCTCCCGGCTGCGGATCAGCTTCCCGGTCGAGGTGCGCACCGCCCCGGCCGACGACATCACGCTGTCCACCGCTTCCGGCCGGGACAGCGCCTACATCGCCGTCCACATGTTCCGCGGCACGCCCTACCGTGCCTACTTCACCGCCGCCGAGCGTATTTTCACCGCGCACGAGGGCCGGCCGCACTGGGGGAAGGTGCACACCCGGGACGCGGAGTACCTCTCCCGGGTGTATCCGCGCTTCGGCGAGTTCACTGCGCTGCGGGATCGTCTTGACCCGGACCGGCGGTTTCGGAACGACCACTTGCGGAGGGTGCTGGGGTCGTAGCCGACCCTCCGGAGTCCTGCTCCTGGTCCTGGGCCGCGGTGCCGCCGTCGCTCGGCGTGGGGGCCGGCGAGGAGGTCGTCCCGCCGTCCGGCGCCGAACCGCCGTCCGACGGCGTGCCCTCGTCGCCGGTGCCCGCCGACCCGGACGGGGTGGCGGCCGGGGCGTCGTCCGAACCGGTGCCGGTGGACTCCCCCGGGTCGGGCGACTGCGCGGACCCGTCGTCCCCCGTTCCGCCGGAGTCGTCCGAGTCTCCGGAGTCGGAGTCGGACGAGGACGAGGACGAGCTGCTGTGACCGGAGATCGCGTCGCTCACCGTCGTACTGCTGCCGCCGCTCAGGTTGTGACCCGTGATCAGTTCGTAGGCCGTGATGCCGCCCATGGTGACGCCGAAGACGACGGCCGCGGCGATCACCGGCCGTTTCCAGCTCCTGACCCGGGCGCGGTAGACCGTGCCCTCGCCGAACTCCCCCGGCAGCGCCGGACCGGACGCCGTGGACACCGCCGTCACCCGGGGCTGCTCGGCGGTGCGCCGGACCTTCAGCTGTTCGCCGGTGCGCCGGAAGACGTGCTGGAAGACCGTGCCGCCGCAAGTGGCGACCACGCTGACCACACCGGCGCCGAGGATCGTGCCGTACACCCCGAAGGAGGCGGCCAGTTTGGCGGCCACCACGGCCGCCAGGGCGCTGCCCGCGACCTGGGGGACGCTCAGATCGATCCGCCGGCCCGCCCCACCCTCCGTGTTGTCCTCCGTGCTCTTCTCCGTGACCTCGTCAACGGACCTTTCCCGCATCACCGGACCTTGCCTGTCTTTCCCGAACGTGAGCTGACAACTGCACGAGAAGGGGACGTACGAACGAAACCATTAGTTCCGTTTCTGGTGATTGCGTGAAGTACGCCACGTGAAAGATCCCCCGTGGAAGTCGGGCGGCGCGGCGATCCACGCACGTGGCCCGAATGGAGTACTGTTGCGAGCCCTGGGTCCGGTCTCCCGTCAGGGGGTTCAGGGCCTGCAAGGACCGCCGGGAGGGGGCTAGTTGCACTGGGTGACTGATACGGTCACTTAGCGTTGCGAACAGGTAACCGTGCCATAACGGCGATCCAGGGCCCCGGCCCGACACGCCGGGCAACTCGGCAAGGTTGTGGCAGGCTGCACCCGGGCAGGCCACACTCGACAGAGCGGAAGCAGCGACGCACGTGACGTCGGCAGGCACCACCCGGGAGGTCCCCATGCCCGAACTGCGTGTCGTGGCCGTCTCGAATGACGGCACACGGCTGGTGCTGAAGGCTGCCGACGCGACGGAGTACACGCTTCCGATCGACGAGCGTCTCCGCGCCGCCGTACGCGGCGACCGGCCCCGCCTCGGCCAGATCGAGATCGAGGTGGAGAGCCATCTCCGCCCCCGAGACATCCAGGCGCGTATACGAGCCGGCGCGACGGCCGAAGAGGTCGCCCAGATGGCCGGTATCCCCGTCGACCGGGTACGCCGGTTCGAGGGCCCCGTCCTCGCCGAACGCGCCTTCATGGCGGAACGGGCCCGCAAGACCCCGGTCCGCCGCCCCGGTGAGAACTCCGGCCCGCCGCTCGGCGAGGCCGTCCAGGAGCGGCTGCTGCTGCGCGGCGCCGACAAGGACACCGTCCAGTGGGACTCCTGGCGCCGCGACGACGGCACCTGGGAAGTCCTGCTGGTCTACCTGGTCGCGGGCGAACCGCACTCGGCGAGCTGGACCTACGACCCGCCCCGGCGGCTGGTCCAGGCCGTCGACGACGAGGCGCGGGCGCTGATCGGTGAGTCCGACGACCTCGCCGCGCCCGAGCCCAGCTTCCCCTTCGTGCCGCGCATCGCCCGGCTGCCGCGCGACCGTCCGCTGGACCGGCCCGGCGACCGGGAGCGCGAGCGGCCCAGCCTGCCCGCCCAGCCGGCCGAGCCCGTCGCCGAGGAAAGCGAGCGGGACTCGCTGACCAGCCTGCTGGAGGCGGTGCCGAGCTTCCGGGGCGACCTGGTCGTGCCCGAGCGCCCGGCCACCGCGCCCGAGCCGGTGGAGGAGCCGCCCGAGGAACCGGAGGCCGAGGAGCCCCCGGCGCCCGCCGCGTCGGCCGGCGCGGGTTCCGCGTACGCCGATGTGCTGATGCCGCGCTCGGTGGGCAGCCACCGGGACCGGCTGGTCGGCTCCACCGACCGGCAGGCCGAGGCCGACGGGGTCCGGCCCGGACGCCGGGCGGCGGTCCCCAGCTGGGACGAGATCGTGTTCGGCACGCGGCGCAAGAAGCAGGAGTAGACGCCCCGGATGTTCGGGCGTCCGGGCATTCGGACGCGCGGGCTTTCGGACCTGCGGACGTTTGGGTAAGGGCCGCTCTCCAGGAGAGCGGCCCTTACCCGTTCCCTCAGTTCGGGTCGGGCCCCACGGCCACCGGGCGCTCCGGGTCCGCCGACCACTCCGACCAGGAACCCACGTACAGCGCGGCCGGCATGCCCGCCACCGCGAGGGCCAGCACCTCGTGGGCGGCGGAGACGCCCGAGCCGCAGTACACGCCCACCGGGACGTCCCCGGCGGCGCCCAGCTCCTTGAAACGGGCGTGGAGTTCGTCGGCGGGCCGGAACCGCCCGTCCGCCGCGACATTCTCGGCCGTCGGGGCCGACACCGCGCCCGGGATGTGGCCGCCGACCGGGTCGATCGGCTCCACCTCGCCCCGGTACCGCTCCCCCGCGCGGGCGTCGAGGAGCAGTCCGGTGCGGGCCAGTTCGGCGGCGCCGTCCGCGTCGAGCAGACCGGCGGCGGCCGGGACCGGCTCGAAGTCGCCGGGCGCGGGCGCCGGGACGTCGGTGGTGAGCGGGCCCGGCCAGGCGGACAGTCCGCCGTCGAGGACCCGCACGTCCGGGTGACCGGTCCAGCGCAGCAGCCACCAGGCGCGAGCCGCCGCCCAGCCCTGGCCGCCGTCGTAGACGACGACCGGCCGCCCGGCCGACACGCCCGCCCGGCGCATCGCGGCACCGAACTCGGCGAGCTCCGGCAACGGGTGCCGGCCGGCCGGACCGGGCGCGGCGGCGAGTTCCCGGTCCAGATCGACGTAGACCGCGCCGGGCAGATGACCGGCCGCGTACGCGGCCCGGCCGTCGAACGGCGGCGCACCGGCCGCCTTGGCCGCACTCAGCTGCCAGCGGACGTCGAGCAGCACCGGCGGGGCCGCCGCCGCCAGGTCGCTCGCGAGGTCGGTTGCGGAGATGATGGCGTTCATGGCCACCATCCTGACGCACCGGCTGGCCGACACGTCGCTGTCGGGTTAACCTGCCCGCCGGGCAGCCCCGATCACGGGGCGTACAGAATCGGGCACATGCTGTACAGCCGATCGGCTTTCGTCAACCAGCGTACGGAAACGGACAGCGCGGTGGGCTGACGCGCTCAGCTCCGGGGCGGGTGCCGGTACGGCCGGGGGGTCCGTCAGTGCGGAAGCGACCGGCCACCGCGAGGGGCCGAGAGAAGAGCGACGATGACCGAGTCACGGGGACGGGCCGGCCAGGACGGCGATGACACCGCCCTGCGCATCCCCGGCACACCCTGCTGGGTGAGCCTGATGGCACACGGCCTGGAGGCGACCCAGGAGTTCTACGGAGCGCTGTTCGGCTGGGAGTTCCGGCCGGGCCCCCAGCAGCTCGGCCCCTATCTGCGGGCCCTGCTCGACGGGCGGGAGGTGGCCGGCATCGGACAACTGCCCCCGGACCGGCGACTGCCCGTCGCCTGGACGCCGTACCTGGCCTCCGACGACGTGGACCGCACGGCCGGCACCGTGCGGTCGTGCGGCGGCACGGTCGCCGTGGGACCGCTGGACGCGGCCGAGGCCGGACGGATGCTGCTCGCCTCCGACCCGTCCGGCGCCGTCTTCGGCGTCTGGCAGGCCGCGGCCCACCTGGGCACGGCCGTCACCGGGGTGCCGGGCACACCTGCCTGGAACGAGCTGGTCACCTACACGGCGGCGGGCGTCGCCACGTTCTATGTGACGGCGTTCGGCCATGCGCAGAAGGCGGTGCCCGCCACCGGCCGCGACTACGTCACCCTGCATGTCGACGGCCGGCCGGTCGCCGGCGTCCGCGGCGTGGGCGACGCCCTGCCCCGGGACCGGGGGCCGCACTGGGTGACGTACTTCGAGACGGCCGACGTGGCGGACGCGGTGCGGCGGGTGGCCGGGCTGGGCGGGCGGGTCCTGGAGGGGGTGCGGGAGGACGACCTGGGGCGGGTGGCGATGGTGGCGGACCGGGAGGGCGCGCGGTTCGCGCTGCTGGAGCGCGCGCCGGGGTGAACGGGGGCCGTCAGGCGGGCGGTACCGGCAGCACGTCCGGCGACAGCGCCGCCGCCCGCGCCGTGGCGCTCGTCATACGGCGGCGGTGATGGCGCCGGCACAGCACCTCGTACCCCACCTCGTCCAGGGACTGGTCGACATCGCCGACGACCACCTGGGCGCCCTCGACCACCATGACGCCGCCGACCGTGCGGGCGTTGTGGGTGGCGCGGGCGCCGCACCAGCACAGCGCCTCGACCTGGAGGACCTCGACCCGGTCGGCGAGTTCGACCAGGCGCTGGGAGCCGGGGAACAGCTTGGAGCGGAAGTCGGTGGTGATGCCGAAGGCGTAGACGTCCAGGTCGAGGTCGTCGACGACGCGGGCCAGCTGGTCGATCTGGTCCGGCGCCAGGAACTGGGCCTCGTCCGCGATCACGTAGTCGGCCCGGCCGCCCTGCGAGAGGTGGTCGACGAGGTACCCGTACAGGTCGGTGCCGTCCGCCACCTCGACCGCGTCGGTGACCAGGCCGAGCCGGGAGGAGAGCTTGCCCTCGCCGGCCCGGTCGTCCCGGGTGAAGATCATGCCGGTCAGGCCGCGCGCGGAGCGGTTGTGCTCGATCTGGAGGGCCAGGGTCGACTTCCCGCAGTCCATCGTTCCGGAGAAGAAGACCAGCTCGGGCATGAGGGGTTGAGCACCTTTCGGCAACGGGACGGCAGTGCGGTTCAGGAGCGTACTTCGAGGAGCGGGACGAACTGCTCGGCCGGGGTCATCGAGCCGTGGTTGCCGACCATCGCCGACTCCTTCGGCTCCCGGTCGGAGGCGATGAGCAGGACGTCGTCCCGGGCGGCGGCGATGACGTCGCCGATCCGGTCGTACACCCGGTCCTCGATGTGCGGGCCGAACCAGCCCGCCTCGATCGCCTCGTCTCGCGAGGCGACCCAGAACTGCTCGCCGAGCACCTCGCGCCAGCAGGCCAGGACGTCGTCGTGGGCGCCCGGCACCGCGTAGACGTGCCGGGCGCGGCCCTCGCCGCCGAGCAGGGCGACGCCGGCCCGCAGCTCCCAGTCGGCGTCGAAGTCGACGCGGTGCTCCTCGTCGAAGGGCACGTCGACCATGCCGTGGTCGGCGGTGACGTAGAGGGCGGTGCGCGGCGGGAGCTGTTCGGCCAGCCGCTGGACCAGCCGGTCGACGTGGGAGAGCCGGCCGCGCCAGGTGTCGGAGTCGACGCCGAAGCGGTGGCCGGCGCCGTCCACCTCCGAGTAGTACGTGTAAACCAGGGCGCGGTCGGCGGCGGCCAGTTGCTCGGCGGCCAGGTCCATGCGGTCCTCGCCGGACTCGCGGCCCAGGAAGGTGCCGCCGCTGAGCGCGATCTTGGTCAGCGGGGTGTGCTGGAAGGCGGGGGCGGAGACCTGCACGGCGTGCACGCCCGCGGCGTGGGCGAGCTGGAAGACGGTGGGGCGGGGCTGCCAGACCTGCGGGTCGGTCCAGGGCTGCCAGCGCAGCTGGTTCATCAGCTCGCCGGTGGCCGGGTCGCGGACCGTGTAACCGGGCAGGCCGTGCGCGCCGGGGGGCAGGCCGGTGCCGACGGAGGCGAGGGAGGTGGCGGTGGTCGCCGGGAACCCGGCGGTGACCGGGCGTCCGGTGCCGCCGCGCGAGCTGCCGAGGAGGGAGGTCAGGAAGGGGGCGTACTCGGGGTGGGCGCGCAACTGCTCCCAGCCGAGGCCGTCGATCAGGAAGACGCAGTTCCGGTCGGCGGGGGCCAGTTCCCCGATCGTCGCGGTCGTGCCGGGCACGGCCATGCCGGCCGCGAGCGTGGGCAGCAGGTCGGCGAGGGAGCCGGTGCCGTACTCGGGGACGGGCGCGGAGTCGACCGGGAGCGGTTCGGGGTGGATGTCCCAGGCGGTGGACTGAGACATCAGTGCGCGGTGTCCGCGGTCGCCTCGGAGAGCGCCTGGGCGAAGGCGAGGGCCTGGCGCACCGTCTCCGGTCCGTCGCCGGCCTCGCTGACCCGCAGGCTGAGGTCGTCGGCGGTCGAGCTGCCGGTGTAGCCGTGGTCCGCCTCGCAGTTGGGGTCGCCGCAGGCGGCGGGCTCCAGGTCGATGCGGGCGACGGCGCCCCAGCCGATGGTCAGCACGATCTCGCGGGGCAGCGTGCCCGGCTTGTACTGCTCGGGGTTGGCGACCACCCGGCTGACCACGATGGACGAGATCCGGCCGATCTTGACGGACTCGGTGGAGGTGGTGGCGTAGGGGGACGGGGAGGTGTCGTCGGCGGCCTGCTCGTCGGTGTGGCTGACGATGAAGCGGTTGCCGGTGAGGACGAGCACGGTCACGTGCCGCCGCACCTCGTTCTGGTCGAACGTGGTCTCCTGGTGGACCAGGTACGACCGGACGGGCTCGCCGCCCACGGCGGCCTCCACCGCCTCGGCCACGAGGGCCGGGTAGTAGCCGCTGCGCTCGATCGCCGCACGCAGCCCCTGGGTCGTCGTACTGGTCTTGGCCATGCCGTCCATCCTACGGGGGCCCACTGACTGCCCGGCACGGTCGTGGCCGTCCCGGTTCCGGCGGCCGCCTCCTCGCGGGGCGGTCGGGCGGGGGCGGTCAGTACGCCGGGAGCGTGCGCGGGCCGAGGTCGTCCCGGGCGGGCGGCGGGGCCAGGCGCACCGAGGCGCCCAGGACGCTGAGGCCGCGCGGGGCGACCACCACCGGTTCCAGGGTGACCGCGACGACCTCCGGGTGGTCGTCGACCAGGCGGGAGACGCGCTGGAGCAGTTCCTCCAGGGCGGCCGTGTCCACCGGGTCCGAACCGCGCCAGCCGAAGAGCAGCGGAGCGGTTCGTATCGAACGTATGAGTGATGCCGCGTCCCGGTCGGTGACCGGGACCAGCCGGTGCGCCATGTCGCCGAGCAGCTGGGTGGCGGCGCCGGCCAGCCCGAAGGAGAGCACGGCGCCGGCCGCCGGGTCGATGACGGCCCGCACCACGGTGTCGACGCCGCGCGGTGCCATGGCCTGCACCACGGGGCGCAGCTCGGCCGGCGTCCCGAACAGGTCGGTCAACTCCTCGTAGGCGCGGCGCAGCTGTTCCTCGTCCGTCAGATCCAGCCGTACGCCGCCCAGGTCGGCGCGGTGGCGCAGGTGCGGGGCGGTGGCCTTGAGGGCGACCGGCCGGCCGAGGGCGCGCGCGGCGGCCACGGCGGCGTCGGGGGTGGGGGCGGGCAGGGTGCGGTGGACCTGGATGCCGTAGCGGCCGAGCAGCTCGCAGGTCTCCGCGTCGCCGAGGGTGAGCCCCGCGCCGCGCGCGAGGTGGCCGCCGATCAGCTCGGCGGCGCCCTTCTCGTCGACGTCCTCGTACTCCGGCACCTTGCCCGGCTCGGCGGTGTCGCGCCGCCAGCGGGCGTAGGCGACGGCCTGCGCGAGGGCCCGGACGGCTCGCTCGGCGGCGGGGTAGGCGGGGATGAGGTGGGTGCCGTCGGGGGGCCGCGGGGCGGGGGGTTCGTCGGCCGGGGCGGGCGCTTCCCCGGTGGCCGGCTGTGCGACCGCGCTCGTCCGGGCCTGCGGAGCCGTACTGGTGGCCGCCGACAGGGCCTCCGCCAGGCCGCCCAGTTCCACGTGGACCACCAGGACCGGCTTGGCGGGCGCCTCGACGGTGGCCGCGCGCAGGGCCTCGGCCAGGGCGGCGTCGCCGGCCGCGCCCTCGCCGAGGGCCGGGATCGCGGTCACCACCACGGCGTCGCACGCGTCGTCGGCCAGCGCCCGGGCCAGCGCCGCCCGGAAGTCCGCCGGGGCCGCGGCCATGGTCAGGTCCAGCGGGGACAGCGGCCGCAGCCCCTCGGCCAGGCAGGCGTCGTGGGTGAGCAGGCCCAGCGACTCCGAGTTGCCCAGGATCGCCACCCGGGGCCCGGCGGGCAGCGGCTGCCGGGCCAGCAGCAGCCCCGCGTCGACCAGCTCGGTGATGGTGTCGACGCGGATCACGCCGGCCTGCCGCAGCAGGGCGGAGACCGTGGCGTGCGGCAGCCGGGTGGCACGCACCGCGTGGCCCTGCGGCGCCGCGCCGCCGTGCCGGGCGCCCTGCACCACCACCAGCGGCTTGACCGCCGCCGTGCGCCGCGCCAGGCGGGTGAACTTGCGCGGGTTGCCGATGGACTCCAGGTACATCAGGACGACGTCGGTGTCCGGGTCGTCGTACCAGTACTGCATGACGTCGTTGCCGGAGACGTCGGCGCGGTTGCCGGACGAGACGAATGTCGAGACGCCGGTCACGCCGGTGACCCCGCCGCCGCGCCGGTGCAGCCGGGAGAGCAGGGCGATGCCGATGGCGCCGGACTGGGCGAACAGCCCGATCCGGCCGGGGCGCGGCATCTCGGGGGCAAGGGAGGCGTTGAGCCGGACCTCGGGTGCGGTGTTGACGACGCCGAAGGCGTTGGGGCCGATGATGCGCATGCCGTACGCGCGCGCCTGCCGCACCAGGGCGCGCTGGCGCTCGCGCCCCTCGGGGCCGCTCTCGGCGTACCCGGCGGCGACCACGACCAGTCCCCGTACGCCGTGCCGCCCGCACTCGTCGACGACCGCCGGGACCTGCTCGGCGGGGACCGCGAGGACCGCGAGGTCCACGGGCGCGTCGATCTCCGGCACGGATCGGTGGGCGGGCACCCCGTCGAATTCCGCGCGCTCCTTGTCGAAGGCGCGGTTCACCGCGTACAGCCGGCCGGTGAAGCCGGCCTCCCTGAGGTTGTCTAGGACGGAACGGCCCACGCCGCCGGGGGTGCGGCCGACGCCGACCACCGCGACCGAGCCGGGGGCGAGCAGCCGCCGTACCGAGCGGCCCTCGGCGCGCTGCTCGCGCGCGTACTGCACGGCGAGCGAGCGGTCGGTGGGTTCGAGACCGA
The DNA here is from genome assembly GCF_040639815.1 of Streptomyces sp. NPDC023723. Taxonomy (NCBI): domain Bacteria; kingdom Bacillati; phylum Actinomycetota; class Actinomycetes; order Kitasatosporales; family Streptomycetaceae; genus Streptomyces; species Streptomyces sp. NPDC023723. Next base: position 96,283 of record NZ_JBFAAP010000012.1, on the reverse strand, counting down.
ACTCCAGGCGGACCACGCCGTCCTCGAAGCTGCGCTTCTGGGTGTATCCGGCGTCCGTGAACACCTTGATCATCTTGGTGTTGGCGGGGAGCACCTCGGCGGCGAAGCGGCGGATGCCGCGCTCGCGGGCGACCGCGGCGATGTGCTCCAGGAGCGCGGAGGCGACTCCGCGTCCCTGATGGGCGTCCTGGACCAGGAAGGCGACCTCGGCCTCGTCGGCCGGGGCATGCGCGGGCGCGCCGTCGGCGCCGATCCGGTCGAAGCGGACGGTGGCGATGAACTCGCCGCCCACCGTGGCCGCGAGCCCCACCCGGTCCACGAAGTCGTGGTGGGTGAAGCGGTGCACGTCCTTGGCGGACAGCCGGGGGTAGGGCGCGAAGAAGCGGTAGTACTTCGACTCGTCGGAGACCTGCTCGTAGAAGCTGACCAGGCGCTCGGCGTCGGCGGCGGTGATGGGACGCACCCGGGCGGTGCCGCCGTCGCGCAGCACCACGTCCGCCTCCCAGTGGGCGGGGTACTCCTGCCGGTCCGGCGCGGTCTCCATGGGGCCCAGCGTACGGCGCGGGTACGACAACGGCTCGGGGCCGACTGGGGCAGTCTGGGGGGACACCGTATGGAACACTGGTCACCGGTCACTGGTCTAGACAACCTTGCTCCGACCTTGAGCCGATCTTGGTCCAGACCTTGATCCAGACAACCCTGATCACCTGAAGGGCAGCAACACATGGCTGAGCGCCGCGTCAACGTCGGCTGGGCCGAGGGTCTCCACGCCCGCCCCGCCTCCATCTTCGTCCGGGCCGCCACGGCCACCGGTGTGCCGGTGACGATCGCCAAGGCCGACGGCACCCCCGTCAACGCGGCCTCCATGCTGGCCGTGCTGGGGCTGGGCGCGCAGGGCGGCGAGGAGGTCGTCCTGGCCTCGGACGCCGAGGGCGCGGACGCCGCGCTGGAGCGGCTGGCGAAGCTGGTCGCCGAGGGGCTCGAGGAGCTTCCGGAGACCGTCTGAGCCACCGCGCGCAGCACGGTCAAGCCGTGCCAACCCTTCGGGGACGGCACGGCTTCCGCATTTCCGCACCCGGACGCCGGTAATTCACCGGACCGCTGGCGAAAACATCCGCCGGGTCACGGCAAATAGGCAGCGGAAATAGACCTCGCCGAGGTCTCGCCGAATAGCTCCTCTTTGTATACGGCGGCCGTGTTAATGACGCAGGCTCGGCATGTTTACGGCACGTTGCGAGTTCCTCACACGCTCCGCGCGGTCGGCGGCCGGGGCGAAGCGCAGCCGGTGCGCGGCCGTGGACCGCTCGGTGTGCAGCGCGGTGAGCGACCGGGCCCGCTCGCCGTCGCCCCGGGCCACCGCGTCGACGATCGCGCCGTGCTCCGCCCAGGTGTCCGCCGGGCTGGCCGGCGCCTCCACCGCGTACATCCAGGCGATCCGGTGCCGCAGCTGGGTCAGCGTCGTGGTCAGGGACGCGCTGCCGGCCGCCTGGGCGAGCGTCTCGTGGAACCAGCCGCCCAGCGAGCGCAGGTCGTCGCTGTTGCCCCGCCTGGCCCGCTCCTGGCCCAGCCGCACCAGGCCGCGCAGCACCTTCAGATGGGCCTCGCTGCGCCGCTGGGCGGCCCGGGCGGCGCCGAGCGGTTCCAGCAGCAGCCGCATCTCCAGCAGGTCGGCGGCCTCCTGCTCGGTCGGTTCGGCCACGCACGCGCCCGCGTGCCGCCGGGTCACCACGAAGCCCTCGGCCTCCAGGGTCCGCAGGGCCTCGCGCACCGGGACGCGGGAGACGCCGTAGCGGCGGGCGAGCAGTTCCTCGGTGAGCCGGCTGCCGCGCTCGTAGACACCGGCGACGATGTCGTCCCGGATCGCCGTGCATACCGAGTGCGCCGGAATACGCATGACCGACCTCCGCTTTAATCCCCGTGAAACGTCGACGATTGACGCGTGTTCAGTGACTCTATTGCAATGCGCCGCACTTTCCGATGGGGGGTCGGTTTCGGTGGCTGTTCTTGGGCTGTTTTTGGTCACCTTTAACGCCGAAAGCCCCGGCTCGGGGAGCCGGGGCTTTCGAAGGGGCGTGCGGGGTCAGACGGTGACACCGTGGGAGCGCAGGTAGGCCACGGGGTCGATGTCCGAGCCGTACTCCGGGCCGGTGCGGGCCTCGAAGTGCAGGTGCGGCCCGGTGGCGTTGCCGGTCGCGCCGGAGCGGGCGATCTGCTCGCCGGGGTCGACCGTCTGGCCGACCGAGACCCCGATGGACGACAGGTGGCCGTACTGCGTGTACGTACCGTCGTGCATCTTGATCACGACCTGGTTGCCGTACGCGCCGCCCCAGCCGGCCTCGACGACGGTACCGGCGCCGACCGCGTGGACGGCGGTGCCGGACGCGGCGTGGAAGTCGATGCCGGTGTGGGTGCCGGAGGACCACAGGCCGCTGCTGGCCCGGTAGGCGGTGGAGACGTAGGAGCCGCTGACGGGCGCCACGTAGGTGGTCAGGCGCTTGCGCTCGGCCGCGCGGGCGGCGCGCTCCTTGGCCTCGCGGGCCTGCTCGGCGGCCTCGGCGGCCCGCTGCCGGGCGTCCGCCTCGGCCTTCTCCCGGGCGGCGGCGTCCTCGGCGGCCTGCCGCTGGGCGTCCGCCTGGGCGCCGACCTCCTGGGCCACGGAGTCGCCGAGGGTGATGACCGGGGTGAGGCCGGTGTCCTCGGGGGACGGCTCGGCGGCCAGCGCGGGGGCCGCGAGGGTGCCCAGGACGCCGGTGGTGGTGAGGGTCGCGACACCCGCCGCGCGGACGGTGCTGCGGTGGATCCGGCCGGGACGACGGTGCTTCCCGGTGGCGCGCGTGAACGCCATGTAGAGGCTGGTCCTTTCCTTCCCTCTCGCCTACCGGGTTAGCTGACGGGTTCGGAGCAGGAAGGTCTCCTACGGACCCCCTCGCCTCCGCGCGGGTGTCCGATTCACCCCAGGGACGATGGGTCCCCGGCTCCCCTGGCTCGCGCCGTACGGGGACTCGGCGATGACTGTCCGGTGCCGCGGGTGCGGCGCACTGCCTGACGAACAGCCGGGGAGACGCTAAGCGGGCGTCCGTTCAAGACTCAAACGCAACGGGGTTTTTGTTGCTCATCCCACAGGGCAGACAGGCAACCTCCGGATGAATTCGCCCCATTCGGACATAGGGCGGCTCCGGTGACAGAACAGTCACCGGAGCCGCCCCGCGCGCGCGTGCCGCTACTCGGCGCCGACGACCGTGACTTCGCCGATGCCGAGCGCCTCGACCGGCGCCTTGATCTGCGCCGCGTCGCCCACCAGGACGGTCACCAGGCGGTCCACCGGGAAGGCGTTGACCACCGCCGCGGTGGCCTCCACCGTGCCGGTCGCGGCGAGCCGCTGGTACAGCGTCGCCTGGTAGTCGTCGGGCAGGTACTGCTCGACCTGGTCGGCCAGGGTGCCCGCGACGGCCGCCGCCGTCTCGTACTTCAGCGGCGCGACGCCCACCAGGTTCTGCACGGCGACGTCCCGCTCGGCGTCGGTGAGGCCGTCCTCGGCGAGCGTGCGCAGCACCTTCCACAGGTCGTCGAGGGCCGGCCCGGTGTTCGGGGTGTCGACGGAGCCGCTGATGGCGAGCATCGCGGCACCGGTGCCGTCGGGCGCGGACCGCAGCACCTGACCGAAGGACCGGACGCCGTAGGTGTAGCCCTTCTCCTCGCGCAGGACCCGGTCCAGGCGGGAGGTGAGGGTGCCGCCCAGGCAGTACGTGCCGAGCACCTGCGCGGCCCAGACGCTGTCGTGCCGGTCCGGGCCGGTGCGGCCGATCAGCAGCTGCGTCTGCACCGAGCCGGGGCGGTCCACGATGACGACCCGGCCGGTGTCGTCGGCGGTCACCGGGGGCACCGGGCGCGGCTCGGCGGCCGAGCCGGTCCACGAGCCGAGGGTGTCGGCGAGCAGCGCGTCGAGGTCGACACCGGTGAGGTCGCCGACCACCACGGCGGTGGCGGTGGCGGGGCGTACGTGCTTCTCGTAGAAGGCGCGGACGGCCGCCGAGTCGATGCCGGCGACCGTCTCCTCGGTGCCCTGGCGCGGGCGGGACATCCGGGAGTCCGCCGGGAACAGCTCCTTGGAGAGCTCCTTGGCGGCCCGGCGCGCGGGGTTGGCCAGCTCGTGCGGGATCTCGTCGAGCCGGTTGCGCACCAGGCGCTCGATCTCGCTGTCGGCGAACGCGGGCGCCCTGAGCGCGTCGGCGACCAGACCGAGTGCCTTGGCGAGGCGGGAGACCGGCACTTCGAGGCTGAGGCGGACGCCGGGGTGGTCGGCGTGCGCGTCCAGGGTGGCCCCGCAGCGCTCCAGTTCGGCGGCGAACTCCTCGGCGGTGTGCTTGTCGGTGCCCTCGGAGAAGGCCCGCGCCATGATGGTGGCGACCCCGTCCAGGCCGGCCGGTTCGGCGTCCAGCGGCGCCCGCAGGAACACCTCGACGGCCACCACCTGCTGGCCGGGGCGGTCGCAGCGCAGCAGCGTCAGACCGTTGCCGAGGGTGCCGCGCCCGGGGGCCGGGAAGGCCCAGGGCCTGGGCTCGCCGGCCTGCGGCCGCGGGTGGAATTCCATGGTGGCCAGCTCGGTCACTTGGCCGCCTCCTCGTTCTCGTCGGTGGCGTCGTCGGCGTCGGCCGCCGGGGCGGTGGGCTCGTAGACGAGCACCGCGCGGTTGTCGGGGCGCAGGCGGGCCTTGGCGACCTCCTGGACCTCCTCCCGCGTCACCTCCAGGACGCGCTGTACGGCGGTCAGGGCGAGCTGCGGGTCGCCGAACAGGACGGCGTAGCGGCACAGTTCGTCGGCGCGTCCGGCGACCGTGCCGAGCCGGTCCAGCCACTCGCGCTCCAGCTGGGCCTGGGCCCGCTCCATCTCCTCGGCGGTGGGGCCCTGCTCGGCGAACCGGGCCAGCTCCTCGTCGATGGCGGCCTCGATGACCGGCACCTCGACGTCACCGGAGGTCTTCACGTCCAGCCAGCCGAGCGAGGGGGCGCCGGCCAGCCGCAGCAGGCCGAAGCCGGCCGCCACAGCGGTGCGGTCGCGGCGCACCAGGCGGTTGTAGAGGCGGGAGGACTCGCCGCCGCCGAGGACGGTGAGCGCCAGGTCGGCGGCGTCGCACGCGCGCGTGCCGTCGTGCGGCAGGCGGTAGGCGGCCATCAGGGCGCGGGCCGGGACCTCCTCCTCGACGACCTCGCGCACCTGCTCGCCCATCACCTCGGGCAGCGCGCCGTCCCGGGGGGCGGGCTTGCCGTCGTGCGAGGCGATGGAGCCGAAGTACCGCTCCACCCAGGCGAGGGTCTGCTCGGGGTCGATGTCGCCGACCACGGACAGCACCGCGTTGTTGGGCGCGTAGTACGTACGGAAGAACGCGCGGGCGTCCTCCAGGGTGGCCGCGTCCAGGTCGGCCATGGAGCCGATCGGGGTGTGGTGGTAGGGGTGGCCCGCCGGGTAGGCGAGGGCGGTCAGCTTCTCGAACGCGGTGCCGTAGGGCACGTTGTCGTAGCGCTGGCGGCGTTCGTTCTTGACGACGTCGCGCTGGTTCTCCATCGACTCGTCGTCGAGGGCGGCGAGCAGCGAGCCCATGCGGTCGGCCTCCAGCCAGAGGGCGAGCTCCAGCTGGTGGGTGGGCATGGTCTCGAAGTAGTTGGTGCGCTCGAAGCTGGTGGTGCCGTTGAGGGAGCCGCCGGCGCCCTGCACCAGTTCGAAGTGGCCGTTGCCCGTGACCTGGGCGGAGCCCTGGAACATCAGGTGCTCGAAAAGGTGAGCCAGACCGGTACGGCCCTTGACCTCGTGGCGGGAGCCGACGTCGTACCAGAGGCACACCGCCGCGACCGGGGTCAGGTGGTCCTCGGAGAGCACCACGCGCAGGCCGTTGGCCAGGCGGTACTCGGTCGCTGTCAGCCCGCCGGAGCCTGCCTCGGCGGTGGCCGTGTGACCCATGGGCATGTACGTCCCTTCGCTCGCGGAAACCTTGGGTGGAATCACTGGTCCGAACCGAATCACTGGTCGGAACTGCGGAATTCCTACCGATCCTGCCACTGTATGCAAGCGCGCGGAGCAGCGGAGAAGTTCCCGCCGCCGGTACGCCGAGAGCGAGCGCCTCCGGCGGTGGGGCGCGGGGCGGGCGCAGTGGCGGGAGGGAAGCGGGGGGAACTGACGGGGGCCGGGTCTCCCGGGGGCCAGAGGGACCGGGCTCGGGCCGACGGAGGCGGTCGTGGCCGGGCAGCCGGCCCGGCAGGCCGCACGGCGAACGCCGGTCGGGTGCCTGTCGCGGCGGACCGGCGCGGGTCTCGCGGGTCTGGTTTCGCGGGTCTCCCCTCGGTCTCCTCGCGGGTCTCCCCCGGAGGTGCAGCCGGCGCGGCCGGCAGCTGCGGCCGGTGGTGCGCGACGGCGTGCGCGTCAGGTCGCCGGGGGTGAGGGCGTACCCTGCGGGCAGCACCGGGCCGGGCGCCCGCGACGGGTCCTGGCCGGTCGCTGTCAGTGCCGCGGTCCACAATGGACCGCGTCAGATCACCGTTCACCGTTCACGCTTCAGCAAGGAGCCGGCAGCGATGGCCCGCCGTAGTACGAAGACCCCGCCGCCCGACGATCCGTTCGAGGAGAAGATCCTCGACATCGACGTCGTCGACGAGATGCAGGGCTCGTTCCTCGAGTACGCGTACTCGGTCATCTACTCCCGTGCCCTGCCGGACGCACGCGACGGACTCAAGCCGGTGCACCGCCGCATCGTCTACCAGATGAACGAGATGGGCCTCAGGCCCGAGCGCGGGTACGTGAAGTGCGCCCGTGTCGTCGGCGAGGTGATGGGCAAGCTGCATCCGCACGGCGACGCGTCGATCTACGACGCCCTGGTCCGCATGGCCCAGCCGTTCTCGATGCGCGTCCCGTTGGTCGACGGCCACGGCAACTTCGGCTCGCTGGGCAACGACGACCCGCCCGCCGCCATGCGGTACACCGAGTGCCGGATGGCCGAGGCGGCCGGCCTGATGACGGAGTCCATCGACGAGGACACCGTCGACTTCGCCCCCAACTACGACGGCCAGGAGCAGGAACCCCAGGCGCTGCCCGCCGCCTTCCCCAACCTGCTGGTCAACGGCGCCTCCGGGATCGCCGTCGGCATGGCCACCAACATGCCGCCGCACAACCTGCGCGAGGTCATCGCCGCCGCCCGGCACCTGATCCGGTATCCGGCCGCCGACCTCGAAGCGCTGATGAAGCACGTGCCGGGCCCCGACCTGCCCACCGGCGGCGTGATCGTCGGCCTGCCCGGCGTCCGGGACGCGTACGCGACGGGCCGCGGCACGTTCAAGATCCGCGCCTCGGTGACGGTGGAGACGGTGACGGCCCGCCGCAAGGGCCTGGTCGTCACCGAGCTGCCGTTCGCGGTCGGCCCGGAGAAGGTGATCGCCAAGATCAAGGACCTGGTCGGCGCGAAGAAGCTCCAGGGCATCGCGGACGTCAAGGACCTCACCGACCGCGAGCACGGACTGCGCCTGGTCATCGAGATCAAGAACGGCTTCGTGCCGGAGGCGGTCCTGGAGCAGCTCTACAAGCTGACGCCGATGGAGGAGTCCTTCGGCATCAACAACGTCGCCCTGGTGGACGGCCAGCCCCTCACCCTGGGTCTGAAGGAGCTGCTGGAGGTCTATCTCGACCACCGGTTCACCGTGGTGCGGCGGCGCAGCGAGTTCCGCCGCGGCAAGCGCCGCGACCGGCTGCACCTGGTCGAGGGCCTGCTCACCGCGCTGATCGACATCGACGAGGTGATCCGCCTCATCCGCTCCAGCGAGAACTCCGCGCAGGCCAAGGAGCGCCTGATCGAGCGCTTCGGGCTGAGCGACGTGCAGACCCAGTACATCCTGGACACGCCGCTGCGCCGGCTCACCAAGTTCGACCGCATCGAGCTGGAGGCCGAGAAGGACCGGCTCAACGCGGAGATCGAGGAGCTGACCCGCATCCTGGATTCCGACGCGGAGCTGCGCAAGCTGGTCTCGGCGGAACTGGCCGCGGTGGCCAAGAAGTTCGGCACCGACCGCCGGACCGTCCTGCTGGAGTCGGCGTCCGCCCCGGTCGCCGCCGTGCCGCTCCAGGTGGCGGACGACCCGTGCCGGGTGCTGCTCTCCTCGACGGGACTGCTGGCCCGTACGGTGAACGGCGAGCCGTTCGCCTCGGACGGCGGCGCCAAACGGGTCAAGCACGACCTGATCGTCTCGGCGGTGCCGGCCACGGCCCGCGGTGAGTTCGGCGTGGTGACGTCCGCCGGGCGGCTGCTGCGGATCAACGTGGTCGACCTGCCGCAGTTGCCGGCGGACATGTCCCCGCCGAACCTGGCGGGCGGCGCGCCGCTGGCGGAGTTCGTCTCCCTGGAGGACGACGAGACGGTGGTCTGCCTGTCCACGCTCGACGAGTCCTCGCCGGGGCTCGCGCTCGGCACGGAGCAGGGCATCGTCAAGCGGGTGGTGCCCGACTACCCGGGCAACAAGGAGGAGCTGGAGGTCATCACCCTCAAGGAGGGCGACCGGATCGTCGGCGCGGTCGAACTGCGCACCGGCGAGGAGGACCTGGTCTTCATCACCGACGACGCCCAGCTGCTGCGCTACCAGGCGTCGCAGGTCCGTCCGCAGGGCCGGCCGGCCGGCGGGGTGGCCGGCATCAAGCTCACCGAGGGCGCGAAGGTCATCTCGTTCACGGCGGTCGACCCGGCGGCGGACGCGGTGGTCTTCACCGTGGCGGGCTCGCGCGGCACGCTGGACGACTCGGTGCAGACCACGGCGAAGCTGACGCCCTTCGACCAGTATCCGCGCAAGGGCCGGGCCACCGGCGGGGTGCGCTGCCAGCGGTTCCTGAAGGGCGAGGACTGCCTGGCCCTGGCCTGGGCGGGCCCCACGCCGGCCCTGGCCGCGCAGAAGAACGGCACGCCGGCCCAGCTCCCGGAGACCGACCCGCGCCGCGACGGCTCGGGCGTGTCCCTGCCGAAGACGGTGGCGGTGGTGGCCGGACCGGCCTAGCGGTCCGGGTCGGGATCGGGGTCGAGGTCGGGGTCGGGGGCGGGGTCCGGGCAGGAATCGGGCTCCGCCGCCCCGGCGTCGGGGTCCGGATCGTCCGCCGGTCCCGGTACGTAGCGCAGGACGCCCCACATGCCGTGCTCGTCGGCGTGCGGGGCGGGGCTCACGCACTCCTGGAGTTCCTTGGTGAGGGCGGGCGCGTCGATGCCGGTGCCGATCAGGACGAGCTGGGTCAGCCTTTCGGCGCCGGAGCCGGCGGGGGGCCAGGGCTCCGGGTAGAACCGCAGGAAGCGTCCGACGGCGTGCACCAGGTAGCGGTTGTGCGCGTCGTACGGGCCGAAGTCGACGTACCCCTTGATCCGGTACAGGCCCTCGGGCCGGCTGTCGAGGAACCGCATCAGGCGCCGCGGGTCCAGCGGCACGTCGGAGACGAACGACAGGCTGTCGTAGGCGGCGTGCAGATGGCCGGCGTGGCCGCCGGGCAGGGTGTGGTCGTGCAGGTCGTCGAAGGACAACTGCCCGACCCGCTCCTCGGCCGGCCGGCAGTCGAAGAGGAACTCGGGGTCGATCCGGCCGTAGGCGGCCGGGACGACGGCGGCCCGGTCGGTGAGCGAGCCGACCAGGCCGAGTACCCGCTCGCCGCCGTCCGGGGCCCGGTCGAGCTTGTTGACCACGACCAGGTCGGCGAGGGCGAGATGCCGGTCGATCTCGGGGTGCCGGGCCCGGGTGTCGTCGAACTCGGCGGCGTCGACGACCTCGACCAGACCGCCGTAGACGATGCCCTCCAGTTCGCTGGCGAGCAGCATGCGCACCAGTTCCTGGGGCTCGGCCAGGCCGCTGGCCTCGATGACGACGACGTCGACGCCGGTCTCCGGGCGGGCCAGCCGGGCCAGGTAGACGTCCAGTTCACCGGGGTCGACGGCGCAGCACAGGCAGCCGTTGCCGAGCGAGACGGTGGAGTCGCCGAGCGCGCCGGCCACCGCCATGGCGTCGATCTCGATGGCACCGAAGTCGTTGACGATCGCGCCGATGCGGCTGCCGCCGGAGCGGTGCAGCAGGTGGTTGAGGAGCGTGGTTTTCCCGGAACCGAGGAATCCGGCGAGGATGACCACCGGAATCTGCCGGGTCGGTACCCGCGGGGTCGGACTCTGCCCCAATGTGCTGCCTCTCTCACGCCTGCCGGACCGTGTGCAACCTCAGGATACGAGTCCCGGAAACGCCTCGAAGTGAACGATTGTTAGCAGCGCGCACGGGGCAGACGTTGGAGAAGGCGCCGGTGCGTGCGACCCCGCTTCCCTCCGTGCGCCGCCTCTCCGCCTCCCCGCCGATCAGAGCCGCTCGGCACTCTGGAGGTGGCAAGCGCCGCCTGCCGCTCGCCGGTCCCCGTCAGCCGCCCCGCACGCGACGACCGGCGGACGGTTGTGTGAATCGGGGGTTGACATGGTCACACGGAAAGACAGTGCAGGAGGGCTCGGTTCCACCACGGCCGGTCTGCTGCTCGCCACGGCCGCGCTGGCACTGGCCGCGCACCGGCGGCGAGTGACGGCCCGGCAGCGGGAACGAGAGCTGGAACTGGAGGAGTTGGCGATCCGGCGCAAGTCGCTGGCGCACCAGCAGCTCATGCACTGGGAACTGCTGATGCGGGCGATCGACGATCCGTCCCTGGCCGACGTCATCGACACCTACGACAAGAGCATCCCGGCGGAGCGGCGCCGTCAGTTCTTCTACGCCAACGCGTGGTACGTCAACCTGTATCACATCCATCGAGCGGGGCTGATCGGAGACGAGGAGTTCTCCGGGCATCTGCGGGAGTTCCTCCAGAACCCGATCTTCCGTGAGTACTGGGCGGCTTCGAAACGCCCGCGTGCGGCCCTCAACGGGGCGGAGGAGGCCCGGCTCGGGCGGCTCGTCGACGAACTCGTGAAGGAACTCGACGAGGCCGACACCGATGAGTGGTGGGTCGTCTGAAAGCCGCCCGGACCGGCTGACGGCAGCCGGCGGCGCCGCAGGTCAACACATGCGCGCGGAGGACACGACGGAGTGTCTTCGGCCATCCGGTCACTCCTGCCTCCGCGGCACCAGTAGCGTGTGGTCGATACTGCTTCATTCAGTCCCTCTGCACCTAAGGATCAGTACCTTTGAAGATCGTGCGCCGCATCGGTGTGCCTCCCAGCGCGCGGGGCAGTGCCTCGGGATCCACCTGTCCCGACCTGTTCGAACTGAGTGACGGCAACTTCGCCGTCATCGGCACCGAGGCCACTGAGGCGCTGGAACGCGAGTTGCCCGCCGACGCCGCCCGCGCCGACTACGAACGCATCGTCGTCGTGAGCCGGGAAACCCTGATCCGTGCCAAGGCGGACATCCCCGACGCCTGAGCACCGCTCGCTCCGCCGGCCGGCCGCACCCACCGTCGGCCGGGCCGGACCTTCCGGCGAGCAGCCCGGCACCCCCGTTCCTGCTCGACGCTCCACCGCCTGGGCCTGGCGCCGAACACGGCACCAGGCCGCACGCGTTCCTCAGCCCCGGGCACCCGCCCCCACCGCCACCTCCGGCCCCACATACCGGGCCGCCGGCCTGATGATCTTCGTGTCCCGGGCCTGTTCCAGGATGTGGGCGCTCCAGCCCACGACCCGGCCCGCGGCGAAGGTCGGGGTGAACATCTCGCGCGGCAGACCGCAGAGTTCCATGACGACGCCGGCGTAGAACTCCACGTTCGTGTGCAGTTCCCGGCCCGGCTTCAGTTCGGCGAGGATGGCCTCGACCCGGCGCTCCACCTCGATGGCGAACTCGACGCGGGGACCGCCGAATCCCCGGGCCACCGCACGCAGCATCCGGGAGCGGGGGTCCTCGGTGCGGTAGACGGCGTGGCCGAAGCCCATGATGCGCTCGCCCGCCAGGACGCGGTCACGGATCCAGCCGTCGACGCGGTCGGGCGTGCCGATCGCGTCCAGGGTGTCCAGGGCCCGGCTCGGCGCTCCGCCGTGCAGCGGTCCGGACAGTGCCGCGACCGCGCCCGCGAGGCAGGCCGCGACGTCCGCTCCGGTCGAGGCGATGACCCGCGCGGTGAACGTCGAGGCGTTGAAACCGTGGTCGACGGTGGAGATCAGGTACTGCTCGATCGCCCGGGCCCGCCGCTCGTCCGGCTCGCTGCCGGTGAGCATGTAGAGGTAGTTCGCCGCGTACGGCAGGTCCTCGCGCGGCTCGACGGGTTCCCGGCCCTGCCCCAGCCGGTGCAGCGCGGCGAGCAGCGTGGGGACGGCCGCGACCGCGACCAGGGTGTCCTCGCGGCGGCGGCCGGCCTCGATGTCGTACACCGGCCGGAAGCCGCGTGCCGCGCCCAGCAGGGACAGGGCCGTGCGCATCCCGGCGAGCGGGCCGGACCGGCCCTGCGCCGCCGCGACGGCGGGCAGCGCGGCCCGCACCTCGGCGGGCAGCCGGCGCAGCGCGGCGGTCTCGGCGGCGAACGCGGCGGCGCGCGGCGCGTCCGGCAGGTCGCCGTGGACCAGCAGGTGCCAGACCTCCTCGAAGCCGCGGGTCTCGGCGAGTTCGACCGCGGAGTACTGGCGGTAGTGGTAGAAGCCCTCGGTTCCGCGTACGTCACCGATCTCGGTGTCGGTGACGACGACTCCCGCGAGCCCCCGCGGCACCTCGGTCGGGTGCGCGGACGTGTTTCGGGACATGTTGCTCCTCCTCGTGGCCTTTTCTCATGGCCTTTCTCGTGGCCTCTTTCATGGCCTCTGCCTCGTGACTCTCTTCCTCGTATTGATGTGACTGTCCATAATTGATTAGTGCTGTGTCAATATTGATTGAGTCAATGCATATCGTCTGTATCGGTTGAGGGATGAAGGTGGATACGGTGACCGCCATGCGCGATCAGGAGCCCGGCCGGCTGAGCACCAAGGAGGCCGCCGAACTGCTCGGCGTGAAACCGGAGACCGTGTACGCGTACGTCAGCCGCGGTCTGCTCGGCAGCCGGCGGGTTCCGGGCGGCCGGGGCAGCACCTTCGACGCCAAGGAGGTGCGGGCCCTCGCCCGGCGCAACCGGCGCGAGAGCGGCACCGCCCCGTCGCCCGGCGGTGAACCGGCGGTACGGACGCATCTCACGCTCATCGACCGGGACCGGTTCTACTTCCGGGGCGTGGACGCGGTCGAACTGGCCCGGCGGCACAGCTACGAGGAGGTCGCCGAGTGGCTGTGGACCGGGCGGCCGCAGCCCGGGGCCGTCTTCACCGCGCCGGAGACCTCCGTCGCCGTCGCCCGCCGCGCGGCCGACGCCCTGCCCGAGCACACCGGACCCACCGACCGGTTGCGGGTCGCCGCCATCGCCGCCGCGACCGCCGACCCGCTGCGCTTCGACCTGGCCGAGGAGGCCGTGCTCGGCACCGCCCGGACCCTGATCCCCACCCTGGTCGCCGCCCTTCCGCCGGTGTCGCGCGAACCCGCCGGTCAGCAGCGGATCGCCCACCGGCTGTGGACGCGGCTCAGCCCACTGCCCGCCGACGCGGAGTCGCTGGAGGCGCTGGACACCGCCCTCGCTCTGCTCACCGACCACGACCTGGCCGCCTCGACGCTCGCCGTGCGCGTCGCCGCGTCGGCCCGGGCGCACCCGTACGCCGCCGTGTCCGCGGGGCTGGGTGTGCTCGAGGGACCGCTGCACGGCGCGGCCGGCGGTCTCGCCCACCGGATGCTGGTCGACGTGCTCGACCGGGGCAGCGCGGCGCCGGTGGTCGCGGAGGAACTGCGGGCGGGCCGCCGGGTCCCCGGGCTCGGGCACCGCCTGTACCCGGGCGAGGACCCCCGCGCGCGTGCCCTGTTCGCCCTCCTGGCGGAGATTCCCCGGGCCGCGCCCGTGCTGTCGGCGGCCCAGGACGTCGTCGCCACCGCGGCCCGGCACACCCCGCTGCACGCCAACGTCGACCTGGCGCTCGCCGCACTGACCGTCGCCTGCGGCATGCCGTCCTCGGCGAGCGAGACGATCTTCGCGGTGGCCCGTACGGCGGGCTGGATCGCGCACGCCCTGGAGGAGTACGCGGAACGGCCGCTGCGGATGCGGCCGAGCGGGCTGTACGTGGGGCCACGCCCGCCCCGGCCGCTGCCGGGGTAGCCCGGCCACCGGGCGAGTACCGGCGCCGGCGTCACTCCACCGGCGGCTGTCCGAGTGCGGCGGGAGGCCACCGCTGTCAACTCAGGTTAGGCTCACCTCTGTGAGTAGGTGCTCAACCGTCTCCCAGGACCTCGACGAGCCCGTTTCGGGAACCGCGGCGACCACCCGGACCTGGCTGCTGCTGGAGCAGCCCGGCCCGTGGGGTGCCAAGGCGCTCACCGCGAGCCACCTGGACCCCGCCCTGGGCCGTGCCCTGGAGAAGGCCACGCGCGGCACGGGCGTGCGGATCGCGCTCATCCGCCGCCCCGGACGCCACGCGGACCCCGGCACGTCCGCCGAACGGCGCGTCTACGCGGCCCACAGCGCGCCGGGGTCCACCTGGCTGCGCGCCGCCACGGTCGCCGACCCGGCCCGCCTGCTCGACCTGGACTTCGCCGCGCTCGGCCGGGGCGACCGGCGCGGTTTCGACACCGTGCTGCGCGGCGGGCCGCACACCGGCGACCCCCTGGTCCTCGTCTGTACCAACGGCAAGCGCGACCGGTGCTGCGCGCTGCTCGGCCGACCGCTGGCCGCGGATCTCGCCGCCGCCGGGACCGAGGGCGTCTGGGAGGTCACGCATCTGGGCGGCCACCGGTTCTCGCCGACCGTGCTGGTCCTGCCGTACGGCTACGCGTACGGCCGGGTCGACGCGCACGTCGTCGGGGAGATCCTGCGGGGCGTGCGGGAGCGGCGGATCGTCCTGACCGGGTGCCGGGGCAGCTCGGCCTGGGAGCGGCCCGGGCAGGCCGCCGAACTGGCCGTCCGCGCGGCGGTGGGCGAGTACGCGGCCGAGACGCTCGGCGTCGTGCGCACCGACGGGGCGGCACCGCACTGGGAGGTGACCGTGGCGCACGTCGACGGCCGGCACTGGCGGGTCACGGTGGCCCAGGGCGCGTCGCAGCCGCCGCGCCCGGAAAGCTGCGGAGCCTCGGTACTCGGCTCACCCGCGCGGATGGAGGTCACCGGAATCCGTGAACTGGCGGTGGTGGGGGCGGTGGCCCTCGCCGGGTGAGGACTGGCGGTGGGGGGGCGGTGGTCCTCGCCGGGTGACCACGTCCTGGGCCCCCGTACGGGCTCTGGCACTCGCCGGGTGACCACATCCTGGCCCCCGTACGGACTCACCCAGCACCGGAGCGTCCGGAGCGTCGACCCCACCCCCACCACCGGCTGCGCTCGCCGCGAAGGATCCGCGTCTCCGCGTTCACACCCCTTTTCGGCCCCGCGCCCGCACCACGTACCGTCGAGGGCCATGAGCCCCACTACTCCCCCGCGCCGCCTGCGCCTCGGCCTGCCCCGGCGGGTGTTCTCGCAGGTACTGCTGATGCAGCTGGCGATCGCCGCCGGAGTCGCGGTGCTCGCCACCGGGCTGTTCCTCGCGCCGCTCGGCGACCAGCTGGACGACCAGGCGATGCGCCGGGCGCTCGCCATCGCGCAGACCACCGCACAGCAGCCGCAGCTCGCGGCGGACCTGCGCGGTACCCCCGCGACGGCGGACGGCCCGGTGCAGCGGGAGGCGGAACGGATCCGGCAGGCCACCGGGGCGGAGTACGTCGTGGTACTGGACCGGCGCGGGGTGCGCTGGTCGCACACCGATCCGGACCGGATCGGCGCGGCCGTGTCGACCGATCCCGGCGCGGCCCTGGCCGGGCACGAGGTGATGGAGATCGACGACGGCACCCTGGGCCGCTCGGCCCGCGGCAAGGTCCCGCTGCGCGACAGTACCGGCGACATCGTCGGAGCGGTCTCCGTGGGCATCGCCTACGACAGCGTCCGGGCCCGGCTGCTGCACGCCGTGCCCGGCCTGTTCGCGTACGCCGGGGGCGCGCTGGCGGTCGGCTCGCCGGCCGCCTGGCTGATCGCGCGCCGGGTCCAGCGGCAGACCCGGGACCTCGCCTTCTCCGACATCGCGGCGCTGCTCGCGGAGCGCGAGGCGATGCTGCACGGCATCCGGGAGGGCGTCGTCGCCCTGGACCGCGCGGGCCGGATCCGCCTCCTCAACGACGAGGCGCGGCGCCTGCTGGACCTCGGCGACGAGGCCGTGGGCCGAACCCCCGGCGCGGCCCTCGGCCCGGGACGTACCGCCGATGTGCTGGCCGGCCGGGTGACCGGCACCGACCTGCTCACCGTCCGCGGCCCGCGGGTGCTGGTCGCCAACCGGATGCCCACCGACGACGGCGGCGCCGTCGCCACCCTGCGCGACCGCACCGAACTGGAACAGCTCGGCCGCGAACTGGACTCCACCCGGGGCCTGATCGACGCCCTGCGCGCACAGGACCACGAGCACGCCAACCGCATGCACACCTTGCTCGGGCTGCTGGAACTGGAGATGTACGACGACGCCGCGGAGTTCGTCGGCGAGGTGGTCGGCAACCACCGGGCCACCGCGGAACAGATCACCGAACGGATCACCGACCCCCTGCTGGCCGCCCTGCTGGTCGGCAAGGCGACCGTCGCGGCCGAGCGCGGCGTCACCCTGTGGGTCTCGGACCGCACCCGGCTGCCGGACCGGCTGATCGACCCCCGGGGACTGGTCACCGTCGTCGGCAACCTGGTCGACAACGCCGTCGACGCCACCGCCGGTACCCGCCGCGCGCGCGTGGAGGTGGAGTTCCGGGGCGAGGGGCGTACGGCGGTACTGCGCGTCCGCGACACCGGGCCGGGGGTGCCCGCCGGACAGCGCGAGACGATCTTCACCGAGGGATGGTCCACCAAGGAACCGCCGGCGCACCGTCGCCGCGGCATCGGACTGTCCCTGGTCAGGACGTTCGCCGAACGGCAGGGCGGCAGCGCGGTGGCCGGTGCGGCGCCCGGCGGGGGCGCCGAGTTCACCGTCGTACTGCCCGAGGCACTGGCCGGGCCCGGTCCCGCGGCGGACGTCACGGTGCCCTCCCCGCGGCCGGAAACCGTCGGGGCCGGCGGCGAGGAGGAAGCGCGATGATCGAGGTCCTGGTCGTGGACGACGACACCCGCGTCGCGCGCGTGAACGCCGCCTACGTCGAGAAGGTGCCGGGCTTCCACGTGGCCGGCGCGGCGCACAGCGCGGCCCAGGCGCTGCACCGGCTGGAGACGCTGCCGCGCCTCGACCTCGTGCTCATGGACCACTATCTGCCGGACCGGACCGGTCTGACGGTGGTCCAGGAGATGCGGCGGCGCGGCCACCAGTCCGACGTGATCATGGTGACGGCGGCGCGGGACGTGGCGACCGTGCAGGCCGCGATGCGCCAGGGCGCGCTTCAGTACCTGGTCAAGCCGTTCGCCTTCGCGGGGCTGCGGGTCAAACTGGAGGCGTACGCGGAACTGCGCCGCACCCTGGACGGCGGCGGCGAGGCGGAACAGGCCGAGGTGGACCGGATGTTCGGGGCCCTGTCGGCGCCGTCCGAGCCCGGGCTGCCCAAGGGCCACTCCCCCACCACCGCCGAGCTGGTGCGTCAGTGTCTGATGCGGGTCGACGGGTCGCTGTCGGCCCAGGAGATCGCCGAGCGGACCGGCGTGAGCCGGCAGACCGCCCAGCGGTATCTCAAGCTCCTGGAGCGCACCGGACGGGCCAGACTGACCCTGCGCTACGGCGACGCGGGCCGCCCGGAACACCGTTACGTGTGGCGACCCGCGCCTGAAGCCGGCGGCTGACGGGCCCGGACGGACGGCCGGTCCGGACGGACAGCGGCCCGGACGGACAGCGGCCCTCCCCTGGCAACCGCCGCGATCACGCGCCGGCCGGTACGGCACCGCGGGCGCGCTCCGTCACACGGCGCCCGCCCCCGTCAGCGCCCGTACCTCGGTCTCCGCGTGCTTGGCCCGGTCCGCGGGCTCGGCGGAGGTGACGGTGCCGAGCCAGCCCGCGACGAAGCCCAGCGGGATCGAGACCAGGCCGGGGTTCTGCAACGGGAAGTACCGGAAGTCGGCGCCCGGGAACAGCGCCCCCGGGCTGCCCGACACCACCGGCGACACCAGCACCAGCAGCATCGCCGGGACGAGTCCGCCGTAGACCGCCCAGACGGCGCCGCGGGTGGTGAAGCGGCGCCAGAACAGCGAGTACAGCAGGACCGGCAGGTTGGCGGAGGCTGCCACGGCGAAGGCGAGGCCCACCAGGAAGGCGACGTTGAGGTCCCTGGCCAGCAGTCCGAGGGCGATCGCCACCGCCCCGACGCCGACCGCGGCGCAGCGGGCCACGGCCACCTCGCTGCGCGGTTTGGCCCGGCGGCGGCGCAGCGAGGCGTACAGGTCGTGGGCGACGGACGCGGAGGAGGCCAGGGTGATCCCGGCGACCACCGCGAGGATCGTGGCGAAGGCGACCGCGGCGACGACCGCGAAGAGCACGGTGCCGCCGGTGGAGTCCGGGCCGCCGCCCAGGTCGAGCGCCAGCAGCGGCACCGCCGTGTTCCCGGCCGCGTTGGACCGCCGTACCGCGTCCGGTCCGACGAGCGCGGCGGCGCCGAACCCGAGGACGATCGTCATCAGGTAGAACCCGCCGATCAGACCGATGGCCCACACCACCGACCGCCGGGCCGCCCGGGCCGTGGGCACGGTGTAGAAGCGGGACAGGATGTGCGGCAGCCCGGCGGTGCCCAGGACCAGGGCGAGTCCGAGGCTGATGAAGTCGAGCCGGGCGGTCCAGTCCCCGCCGTACCTCAGCCCCGGCGCCAGGAACGCCTCCCCGTGCCCGCTGCGCCCGGCCGCGCTGAGCAGCAGTTGGTTGAAGTCGCCGTGGAATCGGACCAGGACCAGCGCGGTCAGCGCCATCGTGCCGCCGAGCAGCAGCACCGCCTTCACGATCTGGATCCAGGTGGTGGCCCGCATCCCGCCCAGCGACACATAGACGACCATGAGCGCGCCGACGCCCACGACGGTCCAGGCCCGCGCCGCCTCCCCGGTGCCGCCGAGCAGCAGCGCGACCAGGCTGCCGGCGCCCACCATCTGCGCCACCAGGTACAACACGGACACGGTGACCGATGAAGTACCCGCCGCGATCCGCACCGGGCGCTCCCGCATCCGCGCCGCCACCACGTCGGCCAGGGTGAACCGGCCGCAGTTGCGCACCAGTTCGGCGACGAGGAACAGCACCACCAGCCAGGCCACCAGGAAGCCCACCGAGTAGAGCATGCCGTCGTAGCCGTAGAGCGCGATGAGGCCCGAGATGCCGAGGAAGGACGCGGCGGACATGTAGTCGCCCGCGATGGCAAAACCATTCTCCAACGGGGAGAAGAGCCGGCCGCCCGCGTAGAACTCCTCCGCCGATCCCCGCCGGTGCCGGCTCACCCAGGTGGTGATCCCCAGCGTGACCGCCACGAAGCAGCTGAACAGCGCCAGCGCCAGCGTCTGGTGCTCCCCGGTCACACCGCACCGCCCCGGGCCCGGGCCCGCTCCTGGGTGAGCCAGCGCAGCTCCAGTGCCGCCCGGTCCCGGCGCAGCCGGGCATGCCGGGCGTAGGCCCAGGTCAGCAGGAAGGTGGTGAGGAACTGGCCGAGCCCGGCGAGCATCGCCACGTTCACCGCTCCCGCCACCGGCCGGCCCATCAGCTCCGGCGCGGTCGTGGCCGCCACCACGTACCCCAGGTACCACACGAGGAAGCCGATCCCCGCCGGCACCACGAACCTCCGGTACCGGCTCCGCACCTCCCGGAACGCCACGCTCTCCTGCACCTCCACGTACACCTCGGCGGTAGCCGCAGCCGTGGCCGTGGCCGTGGCCGTCACCGTGGCCGTGGCTCCCGCCGGGGTCCCGTTGCCCGGCTCCTGCCGGGTCGGCGGCGGGGAACCGGGCGCCGCGGGGGCGGCGGCACCCATCGCCTCACCCCATCCGGAGGCGAGGGCGTCGTACCAAGGGTCGTCATAGGCCCCCGCCTCGCGGAGGCGATCGTTGCTTGACTGCATGCCCAAGGATGGACAGAACGGGAAGATCACCGACTCTTCTTCCCTCCGCTCTTCACCCCTTCAGGTGACTCACCCCGCAGGAGGCCGCACAAGTCCCTTTCCGTAGGCGTAACGCACCGCCTGCGCGCGGTCCTTGATCCCGGTCTTGGCGAACAGGTTGTTGATGTGGGTCTTCACCGTCGCGGTGGAGACATGCAGCCTGCGGGCGATCTCCTGGTTGCTGAGCCCCTCGGCGATCAGTACCAACACCTCGGTCTCCCGCGCGGTGAGCCCGTCCGGTGCCTCGGCCGGCGGTGCCGGGCGCGCCTCCGGCTCCGACAGCCGCTCCAGCAACCGTCGCTGGATGCCGGGGGACAGACCGGCGTCCCCGGAGAGCACGCTGTGCACGGCCCGCACGATCTCCTCCCCTCCCGCGTCCTTGGTGAGGTAACCACGCGCCCCCGCTCGCAGCGCCGGGAACAGCGACTCGTCGTTCACGTACGTCGTGAGCACCACGACCTGCGTTCCCGGGTGGTCGGCCCGGATCCGCCGGGTCGCCTCGACCCCGTCGCACCGCGGCATGCGCAGGTCCATCAGCACGACGTCCGGAGCGAGCTCGGCCACCAGCCGCACCGCCTCCTCGCCGTCACCCGCGGCGCCCACCACCTCGACGCCCGGCAGCAGCCCGAGCAGCATGACGATGCCCTCGCGCACCACTGTCTGATCGTCCACGACAACGACCCGGGCGTCCTTGCCCCGGACCTCCCCCGTCATACGGGCACCTTCAACGTCACCACGAACCCCTCCTCGCCCGGTCCTGCCCGCAGCGAGCCACCCAGCAGTTCGGCACGCTCCCGCATGCCCAGGAGACCGTATCCGCCTCCCGCGTCGGCGAGTTCGCCGCAACCACCGCCCGAGTCGCGGACGTCCAGGGTCACTTCCCGCGTGCCGTAGTCGAGGACCATCCGTACCCGCGCGCCCGGAGCGTGCTTGCGGACGTTGGTCATCGCCTCCTGGGCCACCCGGCGTACCGTCTGCGACGTCTCGGCCGGCAGCGGCCGGCGCTCACCCGTAATGGTGACCTTCGTATGCGCGCCGTCCGCCATGCCGACGAGTTGCTCCAGGAAGTCCTCCAGTGGCGTCAGCTCTCCGCGCAGGGCGGACAGCGCCTGCCGGGTCTCGGCCAGGCCGTCGCGGGCCATTCCCCGCGCCGCCACCACGCGTTCCAGGATCCGGTCCCGGTCCGCTCCCCTCTCGATCAGCAGCCGCGCCGCCTCCAGGTGCACCATCTGGGCCGACAGGCTGTGCGCCAGCACGTCGTGGATCTCCCGCGCGATGCGGGCCCGCTCGGCGAGCGCCGCCGACTCCGCCTCGGCCGCCCGCGCGGCCCGCTCCTGGGCCAGCAGCCGCTGTGCGTGTCCCCGGGCCTCCGCGTCGAGCCGCAGGACATATCCGCCCAGGGCCAGCCCGGCCGCCAGGGCGGCGCTGCTCGGCCAGGTGTTGCCGCCGACCGCGGCGTAGGCGGCGAAGGCCACCAGGGCCACGGGCAGCGCCGCCGTGAGGGGGAGCCGCTCCAGCGCGATGACCGCGCACCCGCACCAGAGGACCGCCGCGGGGACCTCGTAGCCGGCGGCCTGTGCTGTGCCCGCGAGGCCGAGGAGAGCCGCGGCGAGGCCGAGGGACGACCGGAGCCGGTGGGCGAGCGTGGTCCGGAAGAACGCCCGGACCACCACCACGGACAACAGGACCACCGCCGTGGCGCCGACCGCGCCCCACCCGTTCTCGCCGCCGGCGACCGCGCCCCACAGGAGCGCGCCGAGCCCCAGTACCCGCACGGCCACGGCCAGCAGGCGCCGGTGCCCCGAGCGCCGCTCCCGCCCGAGCGCTTCCTTGGACGGCCACCGCGTCCAGACGTTCTCCGTCACACACGTTCCTTCCCTGCGGGCGCGGACCGGGGCAGGCCGGCACCGTACCTCGCGGCCGCCGGGACCGTCGGGCGCACGGTGCTCAGCCGCCAGGCCAGGGTCGCGGAGCGGGCCAGCAGGGTGGCCGCGACGGCGAGCAGCAGGGCGGAGGTGTCCTGGTGCACGCCCAGAGCCGAACCGAGGACGAACACGGCGGCGCGGACGGCGATGCCGGCTCCCCACACCGAGGCGGTCGCCCTGGTGCCCCTGCTCCAGACGGTGCCGTCGGCCTCCGCCCATATGCGGGTGGTCCAGGCCAGGCCGGCTCCGACGGTGGCTCCGAGGAGCAGTTCAGTGCCGAGCAGGGCCGCCGACGCGGTGTGATGGCCGGTGCCGAGCAGTCCCGGCTGCCTGAGCGCGACGAGGCCCAGGACCACGGGCGCTATCCACCAGCGCTTCTCCGTGTTGATCCGGCTCGGGCGGAGCTGGCGAGAGATCACCAGACCGACCACGACCACGATCGCCAATGCGTCGACAGCGCCGGACATCGAAGCCTCCGTGTGCGAGAACGGGATGTCGGCAGCGAGTCCTGCCGACATCCCCGACGCTACGGAAAGCAACGGGCCGGATGATCGGCGCCCGGGTGGATCATGGGTGGAGCCGCGCATGGGGCCGGCTCCACCCACGGGTGGAGACGTCTCGGTGACGGCTCCGCTCCCGCTCAGCACGGCCCCCGGTCAGTCCGCAACCTCTCCGTGGCCGCTCGATCAACCGGCTACGCGTCGATCCGCGACCGGTCGAGCGTCGCCGCCGAGTTCGAGATGAACTCCTTGCGCGGCGCGACGTCGTTGCCCATCAGCAGGTCGAAGACCTGCTCGGCGGCCTCCAGGTCGGTGAGGTTGATCCGGCGCAGGGTCCGGCGCCGCGGGTCCATGGTCGTCTCGGCCAGCTGGTCGGCGTCCATCTCACCGAGTCCCTTGTAGCGCTGGATGGAGTCCTTGTACCGGACGCCCTTGCTCTGGAACTCCATGAGCTTGTCGCGCAGCTCGCGGTCCGAGTACGTGTAGACGTACTTGTCCTGGCCCTTCTTCGGCTGGGTGATCTCGATGCGGTGCAGCGGCGGCACCGCGGCGAAGACCCGGCCGGCCTCGACCATCGGCCGCATGTAGCGGTGGAAGAGGGTCAGCAGCAGCGTACGGATGTGCGAGCCGTCGACGTCGGCGTCGGTCATCATGATGATCTTGCCGTAGCGCGCCGTGTCGATGTCGAAGGTCCGTCCCGAGCCGGCCCCTATGACCTGGATGATCGCGCCGCACTCGGCGTTCTTCAGCATGTCGGTCACGGACGACTTCTGGACGTTGAGGATCTTGCCGCGGATCGGCAGCAGCGCCTGGAACTCGGAGTTCCGGGCGAGCTTCGCGGTGCCGAGCGCGGAGTCCCCCTCGACGATGAACAGCTCGCTGCGGTCGACGTCGTCGCTGCGGCAGTCGGCCAGCTTGGCGGGCAGCGAGGAGGACTCCAGGGCCGTCTTGCGGCGCTGGGCGTCCTTGTGCTGGCGGGCGGCGATGCGGGTGCGGGCCGCGGCGACCGCCTTCTCCATGACGACCCGCGCCTGCTGGGCGGCGTCGCGCTTGGTGGAGGTCAGGAACGCCTTGAGTTCCTTGGTGATCACGTTGTTCACGATGCGGCGGGCCGCCGAGGTGCCGAGCACCTCCTTGGTCTGCCCCTCGAACTGCGGCTCGGCCAGACGCACCGTGACGACCGCCGTGAGCCCTTCGAGCGCATCGTCCTTGACGACGTCGTCCTCGGCGACGCGCAGCAGCTTCTTGGCGCGCAGCACCTCGTTCATGGTCTTGGCGACGGCCTGCTCGAAGCCGGCGACGTGGGTGCCGCCCTTGGGCGTGGCGATGATGTTGACGAACGACTTGAGGGTCGTGTCGTAGCCGGTGCCCCAGCGCATCGCCACATCCACGCCGAGGTCGCGGGTGACCTCCGTGGGCGTCATCTGGCCGTGCTCGTCCAGGACCGGGACGGTCTCCTTGAAGGTGCCCTGCCCGGTGAAGCGGAGGACGTCGCAGATACCCCGGTCATTGGCCAGGTACTCGCAGAACTCGCTGATGCCGCCGTCGAAGCGGAAGGACTCCTCGCCCTTGCTGCCGCCCTCGCCGAGGCCGAACTCGTCCCGGACGACGATGGTCAGGCCGGGCACCAGGAAGGCGGTCTGGCGGGCCCGCTGGTGCAGCGTGTCGAGGGAGAGCTTGGCGTCCTTGAGGAAGATCTGCCGGTCCGCCCAGTAGCGCACCCGGGTGCCGGTGCGGGACTTCGGGATCTTCCTGGCCTTGCGCAGTCCGCTCGCGGCCTCGAACCTGGCGTCCGGCCCGGCCCCGGCGAAGCCGCCGGGGACACCGCGCCGGAAACTGATGGCGTGGGTGTGCCCGCTGCGGTCCACCTCGATGTCCAGGCGCGCGGACAGGGCGTTCACCACGGAGGCGCCGACGCCGTGCAGACCGCCGGAGGCGGCGTACGAGCCGCCGCCGAACTTGCCGCCGGCGTGCAGCTTGGTCATGACGACCTCGACACCGGAGAGGCCGGTCTTGGGCTCGACGTCGACCGGGATGCCCCGGCCGTTGTCCCGGACCTCCACCGAGCCGTCGTCGTGGAGGGTCACGTCGATGTGGTCGCAGTAGCCGCCCAGTGCCTCGTCGACGGAGTTGTCGATGATCTCCCACAGGCAGTGCATGAGACCGCGGCTGTCGGTCGACCCGATGTACATACCGGGGCGCTTGCGTACGGCCTCGAGCCCCTCGAGGACGAGCAGGTGCCGCGCGGTGTAGTTGGAACCGTCCCGGTCTGCTCCTGCCAGCAGCGCAGTGGACGGCACGGACGTCTCGGCGGTCACGCGGTTCGCTCCTCGCTGAATTTCAGATGGGGCCCTGTTGGGTAAGGGCGCGGCTTCGTTCACCGCTCAGAGGGTACCGAGCCCTGGTAGAGCCGTTGTAACGCCACCCTCGTCGCGGAGGCAGCCTAGTCCACGGTCGCATACCTGTTCGATCCCTCGATGGAGTGAAGTACACATCACGTTCCCTTCGAGGCATGAACCATTTAGGCTCCGGGCACGTCCTCATGAACAACCGGCAAGCCAGCCGGCGGGGACCGACACCGACCGACAGCGCGAACCCGTAAGACACATAGACACGCAATACGGCACATTCGCCGCCAACCGGCAACAGCCAGCCTCCTCGGAAAAAAGTTTCGAGGAAAAGCCACGAGCGGGAACGTTTTGGGGCTGGTTGGATGTTGACCCTGGTACGACAGCTCGTCGAGCTAGAGAAGAGGCGACGTGACTACTGTTCTGACTTCCCCGAGCCCGCTTACGGCCGCCGACCGTTGCGACCGCTGCGGCGCCCAGGCCTACCTGCGCGTCGTCCTGCTGAGCGGCGGAGAACTGCTCTTCTGCGCCCACCACGGGCGCAAGTTCGAGCCGGAACTCAAGAAGATCGCCGCTGAGATACAGGACGAGAGCGAGCGCCTGACCTCCGTTCCGGCAAGCGACTCAGAAGAAGAGCGCTGACCTTTCGCGTCCCACGACGAGCGAACCCGGCACAGGCCGGTGAGGGCGGTCCGCCTCCCTACCAGGAGGCGGACCGCCCTCGCTCTCGTCCAGGACTCGCGGCCGCGCTGCCGGTGGGGCGCGGAGGCCCCTCAGGCCCTGCCGGACGCCCTCGTGCCGCCCTCGGAGGCGGCGGCGGCCGGGTTCCACCCCAGGCTGCTCAGGACGGCGGAGACGCGCGTATAGACCCCCGGGCTGCCCGTCTGCCCGCAGCCGCTCCCCCAGGACACCAGCCCGATCAGCTTGCCCCTGGCCACCAGCGGCCCGCCGCTGTCCCCCTGGCAGGCGTCCCGGCCACCGGCCTGGTCCCCGGCGCACAGCATCGTCGTAGGGCGGTACTGCCCTTCGGCACTGCCCGGATACGCCTGCTCGCAGACGGAGTCGGGAAGCACCTGCACACGTGATCCGTGCAGGCTGTTCGCGTAGTCCCCGGCCCCCGAGGTGTCGCCCCAGCCGTAGACCACCGCGGCCGTTCCCGGTTCGTAGGCGGCGTCCCCGTCGGCCGCCATGGCCAGGGCGGAGCCGGCCGGCAGCGCCCTGACGAGGGTGAGCACCGCGAAGTCGCCGGTGTTGCTGACGTCGTCGTGGTCCGGGTTCACCCAGACATCGCGCACCGGGATCTCCGCGCCCCCGTCCGCCAGCAGGTCCGTACGGCCCGCGACGACCTTCAGGTCACCCACCTGCTCGGGCGGTGTCCCGAGGACCTCCTGACCCAGGCAGTGGGCCGCCGTGAGCACGGTGGTCCGGCCGACGGCCACCGCCCCGCAGAACTGCCCCGCCCGCGTCCCCCCGAACCGGTCACGGCTGGACAGCGCCACCGTCCACGGACTGTCGGCGGCCTCCACCGGGAAGCCCCCGACGACGACGCTGTCGGCGGCCGCGGGGTGCGCGGCCGCCAGCGGTGACACCAGCGGTATGGCGGTCGCGGTGGCCGCCAGCACCAGCGGCCGGGCCAGCGTCCGAGCGAAAGGACGGCGCATACAGACTCCTCACTCCGTGTGTTCGTGAAACACCCAGAGTGATCCACTCGGCGTCGCCCCGCACCCCGCGCGCACGCGCGAACGGGCCCGCCGGCCTGCAAGACATGGCGAAGGGCCCGCCTCCCGGAGGGGAGACGGGCCCTTGCCGACCGGTCGTCCTGACCTAGTCGAGGTAGTCGCGCAGCACCTGGGAGCGCGAGGGGTGGCGCAGCTTGGACATCGTCTTGGACTCGATCTGGCGGATCCGCTCGCGCGTGACGCCGTAGACCTTGCCGATCTCGTCGAGGGTCTTCGGCTGACCGTCGGTGAGACCGAAACGCATGGAGACGACGCCCGCCTCGCGCTCGGAAAGGGTGTCGAGGACCGAGTGCAGCTGCTCCTGGAGGAGCGTGAAGCTGACCGCGTCGGCCGGGACGACCGCCTCGGAGTCCTCGATGAGGTCACCGAACTCGCTGTCGCCGTCCTCGCCCAGCGGGGTGTGCAGCGAGATGGGCTCACGGCCGTACTTCTGGACCTCGATGACCTTCTCCGGGGTCATGTCGAGTTCCTTGGCCAGCTCCTCCGGGGTGGGCTCGCGGCCCAGGTCCTGGAGCATCTGGCGCTGCACGCGCGCGAGCTTGTTGATGACCTCGACCATGTGCACCGGGATGCGGATGGTGCGGGCCTGGTCGGCCATCGCGCGGGTGATCGCCTGCCGGATCCACCAGGTGGCGTACGTGGAGAACTTGTAGCCCTTGGTGTAGTCGAACTTCTCCACCGCGCGGATCAGACCGAGGTTGCCCTCCTGGATGAGATCCAGGAAGAGCATGCCGCGGCCGGTGTAGCGCTTGGCCAGGGAGACCACCAGACGGAGGTTGGCCTCCAGGAGGTGGTTCTTGGCGCGGCGGCCGTCCTCGGCGATGATCTCCAGCTCGCGCTTGAGCTTCGGCGCCAGCTTGTCGGAGTTGGCCAGCTTGTCCTCGGCGAACAGTCCCGCCTCGATGCGCTTGGCCAGCTCGACCTCCTGCTCGGCGTTGAGCAGGGGGACCTTGCCGATCTGCTTGAGGTAGTCCTTGACCGGGTCGGCGGTGGCGCCGGCTGCGGCGACCTGCTGGGCCGGCGCGTCGTCCTCGTCGTCGTCGGACAGGACGAATCCGGCGGCCTCGGTGCCCTCGGGCTCGCCCTCGGCCTTGGTCTCCTCGATCACCTCGTCCTCGAGGACCTCGGCGTCGTCCTTCTTGGCCGTGGTCTTCTTGGCCGCCGTCTTCTTCGCGGCGGTGGTCTTCTTCGCCGCCGTCTTCTTGGCGGTGGTCTTCTTGGCCGCCGCCTTCTTGGCGGGCGCCTCTTCCTCGACGGCGGGCTCGGCCGCGGGGGGCGCCGGGCTGGCGGCGGTCTTCCTGCTGGTCACCGTCTTGGCCGCGACCGTCTTGGTGGCGGTGCGCTTGGCGGGACTCTTCGCTGCGACGCTCTTTCGGGTGCGCTTGGGCTCCGCGGCACTGACCATCAGCGTCACACCCTCTTCCTCGAGGATCTGGTTGAGGCTGCGCAGTACGTTCTTCCACTGAGTGGCCGGAATCTGGTCAGCTTCGAAGGCCCGACGCACGTCATCGCCGGCGATCTGCCCCTCAGCCTTTCCCCGCTCAATGAGCGCCATGACAGAGACGGACTCGGCGATCTCCGGCGGGAGCGTACGGGATGTGCTGGCCGACACGAACAACCTCTCGGAACGTTGAAAACGGCTTCCGGCCCCGTCCTGGCGGACAGGAGCCGACCGCCGGCTTGGGGATGGGCCGACGGCGCGGGCGGGGGCCGGGGAGAAGCACAGCGCCGTGAACGGCGTCCGTATTCCCTCCGCGGCTGTCACCTCTTAGGTCATCGCGTTGTTCCCACGAGCGTTACGCCCAATCCGCGTGGCCCGAGTCACACCCCGTAAGGGAGCAAACTCGGCCAGATGCTGTCAGAAGGGATCAGCGATGACACCGGTCCGGCCCGATCGCGCCAGAAGTGCGACGTCACACCGTCGACCCCGCAGAGCCGTCCAGGCGCTGCGGGGTCGGCGGCGGCGGCGACCCGGCCGGACACCGCCACAGGAGGGGGATGGCGTGGCCGGCCGCGCCGCCGGTGCGGGCGCGGTCAGTGCTCGCGCGGGGCGGGCACCACGCGCTCCACCTCGGGGTGGACGGTGAGCAGTTGACGCATGGCCGCCTCGGCCGCCGCGCCGTCACCGGCGGCGAGGGCGTCGGCGATCCGCGCGTGCTGCGCCAGCGACACGTCGTTGGGCCGGTCACAGCCCGTGACCGGGTTGCCCGAGACCTGGAGGGCGGCGCCCACGATCCCGGAGAGGTGCTCCAGCATGCGGTTGCCGGCGACCTGGATGAGCAGCATGTGGAATTCCGCGTCGGCGCGGGAGAAGGTGAGGGCATCACCCTGCGCCATGGCGTGCCCCATGACGCCGACCATGTCGGAGAGGCGCTGCTGCACGTCCTCCCGGCCGTGCCCGGCGGCCAGCCGCGCGGCCAGCGGCTCGATCGTCAGACGCAGCTCGGTCAGCTCACGGCGCTGGTCGTCGCGCTGCGGCCCGAAGGCCCGCCACTCGATGATGTCCGGGTCCAGCAGGTTCCAGTCGCAGACCGGACGCACGCGCGTGCCCACGTTCGGCCGGGCGCTCACCAGCCCCTTGGCCTCCAGGACGCGCAACGACTCCCGGACCACGGTGCGGGACACCTCGAAGCGCTGGCCGATCTCCTCGGGCACCAGGGGGCGGTCCGCGCCCAGGTCGCCAGAAACGATCATCTGACCGAGCTGCTGAACCAGTTGTCCGTGCAGTCCGCGGCCGCGGTTGCCGGCGGTGCGCCGGCCCACGCGGCCCAGTTCGGGGTCCGCCCCTTCCCAGGCGGGGGCCCCGACGCGGTCGACGCCAGGCGTCTCGGCGTAGGGGTAGCGGTCGAGTTCGCCCGAGCCCTGGAGGCCGGAGTCTGCGGAGCGGGCGGCGGTCATCATGGTGTGCGCAAGGGTACTCACGCATCCTTTGTCGGCGCCGTTCCCAACTCCCTTGAGGTCTTTGGTGAAAAGCACACGAAAGGGTGATCGCTCACCCCTTCGCAATTGACGCCTTATCGGAAAGAAATGGACTTTCCTCGGGGAGTTGCGCGCAGGCCCGGACCGGAGGGGTCCGGGCGGTCGTCATCGGACCCGTCCGCGCAGGGTCGTGAGCAGATACGCACAGAGCAGCGCGGTGAGCGACAACGCCAGCGCGCTGCCCACGGGTTGGACGAGCGCGCGGAGCACCGCCGCCACGTAGCGCTCGCCGCCGAAGGGCCACTGAGTCAGGAGGACCTCGCGCACCCGCATCGGGAAATCCGCGGCGGTGCGTACGGACCGGCCGTTCCAGACCTTCTGTACGAGCGGGACGACGAGGACCGGCACGGCGACCACGGCCGCGAGTCCGGCCGTGGTGGACCGGAAGAGACCCGCGGCCAGTACTCCGGCCCAGGCGCAGCCGATCACCAGGCCGGCCCAACCCGCGCCGAGGGACAGCCAGTCGGCGGGAACCCGCGCGAGCTCCCGTCCGTAGAACAGGTGGAGCACCTGTGCGTCGCAGCCGACCGTGAGGACGGCCAGCAGCAGCGCGGTGCCGGCGGAGACGACGAGTTTGGCGGTCAGCAGCCCCAGCCGGCGGGGCACGGTGCCGCGATCCGCCGCCAGGGCGGGATGGCGGAACTCGTCACCGAACGCGAGCGCCCCCAGCAGCCCCGCCCCCAGCGCCGCCGGCGGCAGGGGCACCTCCCGCGGCCACGCGGCCAGCAGCCGCGGTTGCGGAGTGTGTCCGACACGGGCGAGGAGTACGGCGGCGACGGCGGACAGGACGAGTACGACCGCGCAGGTGACGAGCCCGGTGCCGACACCGGCGACGCGGCGGAGCTCGTAGCGGAGGGGGCGGAGCGGGCTGGGTGCGGAACGGACGGAGATGGGGGGCGGGAGGGCGGACGGCGCGGCGGCGCCGGTGTCGTTGCCGGGGGTGAGGGAGGGGGTGCGGGAAGGGGCGGTGGAAGCGGTGCGGGGCCGGGCACGGGAGGGGGCGCGGTGAACCGACGTCGGCGCGATGGGGCGGGGCACGCTGTCCGGTCGGCCCGGCCCGGCCGGGCGCTCCGCCTCGGCCGCGGCAGCTGTCGGTCGGGCGTGGGCTGCCGTCTGCTGCGCGGTCGTCTCGGTTGTCGGGGTCGTCCCGGCCGTCCCGGCCGTCTCGGTCGTCTCGGTCGTGGCCACGGTGTCGGGCGGTCCGTCGGATTCCGTACCGGTCCCGGCGGAGGCGCCGGTCTGCCTCTCCACTTGCCCCTCCTCCACCCCCTCGCTGGGCCCCATGTCACCTACCTCGTGCGCCAGTTGGTGGACGAGGATGCCGTGACGGAACGCGGTCTCGCCGACGTCCGCGCACGTACTGCCGTACACGGAGAGGCGGTTGCCCCCGTCACGGACCACCTCGACCGAACGGTGAGCGGTGCGCGCCTCCTTGGTGAGGAGCGTGGCAAGGCGGGCGGCGTGCGGGCTGCGGACGGTGACGCGAGGGCGCAGCCGGGTACGTGCGAAGTCCGTCGCCCGCTGGTCGGCGACGACCTTGCCCCGCTCCAGCGTCACGACGTGGTCGGCGGCGCGCGCGGCCTCCTTGGGGTCGGCCGTGGTGTACAGGACCGTGCCGCCCTGGACCACGTACGTGCGCAGGGCGTCGTGCAGCCAGCGGCTCTCGCGTACGGAGAGCCCCTCGGCGGGGCCGTCGAGGACGAGGGTGTGCGGGTCGGCCAGCAGGGCACAGGCGAGACCGAGACGGCGGTCCATGCCGCGCGACAGGGTGCCGAGGCGTTCGTCGCGCAGGCTCACGAGCCCGACCGCTTCCAGCACTTCGTCGGCGCGCCGGACCGGGACACCGGCCGCCGCGGACAGCATGCGCAGATGTCCGCGCACGGTACGGGCCGGGTGTCCTGGCACCTCCCCCAGCAGCACGCCGACTTCGCGTGACGGGTGGGCGATCCGGTGCAGGGGTCGGCCTCTGAAGTGCGTGATGCCTCGACCCCGTTGCAGTTCGAGCATGAGTCTGAGCACCGTCGTCTTGCCGGCGCCCGGCGCTCCGAGCAGCGCGGTGACGCGACCCGCGCGTGCCTCGAAGGAGACGTCGTCGACGGCTGGCGGAAGCTCTTTGCGTGGCGTGCTGGTCAGTCCGAAGGCCTGGATCACTCGCAGCAAGATAGCGCGGTATGTCCGGTTTTCCGGGCAACGCAAGGCCCGCTCGGCACCGGAGGCTCGGCGCTTCGGGCCCGGGGCGCCCTGCGGCTGGCGCACTTCGCGGGCGGGGCGTCAGACCTCGGGCCGCAGCATGGGCGGGTTGAGCAGGGTCGCCCCGCCCGCGCGGAAGAGCTGGGCCGGGCGCCCGCCTTGGCGGGTGGTCGTGCCGCCGGTGGGAACGAGAAAGCCCGGGGTGCCCGTGACCTTGCGGTGGAAGTTGCGCGGGTCCAGCGCCACTCCCCACACCGCCTCGTAGACGCGGCGCAGCTCGCCCACCGTGAACTCGGGCGGGCAGAACGCCGTGGCCAGCGACGAGTACTCGATCTTGGAGCGGGCCCGTTCCACGCCGTCGGCCAGGATCTGTGCGTGGTCGAAGGCCAGGGGGGCGACGGACTCGCCCTCACGGCCGTAGGAGCCCTGTTCCAGCAACTCCTCGACCGACGCCCAGCGGGCGTTGCTGGCGTCGCCGCCCGCCCGGGGTGCGGGCAGGTCGGGCGCCAGAGCGAGGTGGGCAACGCTCACCACCCGCATCCGGGGATCGCGCTCGGGGTCGCCGTACGTCGCCAGTTGTTCGAGGTGGGCGCCGTTGTCCTGGGCGGGCGCGGCGGGGTCGTGGACGCACAGTCCGGTCTCCTCCGCGAGTTCGCGCGCCGCGGCCTGGGCCAGGTTCTCGTCGGCCCGCACGAAGCCCCCGGGAAGGGCCCAGCGCCCCTGGTACGGCGACTCGCCCCTGCGCACCGCCAGCGAGCACAGGGAGTGGCGCCGCACGGTCAGCACGACCAGGTCCACTGTGACGGCGAAGGGCGGGAAGGCTGACGGGTCGTAGGGCATGCCGCGATCATAGTCGTCTGCCTGACGATAAACACGCCCTTCGACGCGTCCGCCGGCCGCTGGTCCAGCGGGCTGCGGAGAGGGGGCCCACCGTCTGCTCCCGGTTGACGTGCGGTGCATGTCCGGCCAGGTCACACCCCTAACTGAAGCCCTTCGGCCGCCTCCTCGACCATGGCGAGACCCAGTCTGCTGACCCGTACGGCGAAGGGGGCGCCCGCGACCCGCAGTCCGGTCAGGCCGATCTCTCCCAGGGGGGTGCCACGCAGGGGGTGCAGTGCCACCGTTCCGGCGGGGGCGTCGGGGCGGATGCCCGCGAGCGTGGTGAGCAGCAGCACACCGGCCGCCGCGGCGGTGCTCGCCGGACGGCAGGCCGCCGGATGCGGCAGGGGCACGCTTCGACGCTCGCCCGGAGGAACGCCGCCACCCCCGGGTCGTCGCCCCTCGCGGCGGCGGGCGCGAACGGGCTGTTCGCCGCGTGGCCGACGGCCCTGACCGGTCCCGCGCCACCCGGCCGCACCCGCAGCTCCAGGGTCCGGCTGCCGCCCGGGGGCAGTTCGAACTCCCAGCGCAGCACTCCCGCGGAGGCCAGCGCGTCGGCGGGGGACGGGTCCGTCGTCACCGAGGACGTTCCGTCCGCGCAGGACCAGCGCAGGCCCGAGTCGTGCACGGTGGCGGGCAGGTCCTGTCCCTCGGTACCCGCCGCGATCGCACTGAGGTCGGCCAGATCCGTGCCGAGGGACAGTTCGACGGGCAGACGTACCGGGCGGGGGGCCCAGTTGCGCAGAGTGATCCGCTCCGTGCCGTCCGCCTGCCGGATCCGCTCGACCACCACGTCCGGGTCCGGCCCCGGTGTTGAGGAGATCCGCACGGTCCCGACGAAGCGGGCACGGTCGGCGGCGGTCCGGTGCGCCTGCACGGGGACCGGTTCGCGGCCCGCCACGAGCAGCCGGCAGCGGGAGAGCAGCCGGCGGCCTTCGCGGTAGAACCCCTCCAGCCCACGGCCGGCCAGCTGTCCCTGGCCGGTCGAGACGGCCAGCCCCGGGAGCGCGACGCAGATCATGACGTCGTGGGCGGACGGCAGAACACCGGACCGCCGCCCTCCCGGACGGACGGCGTTCCGGAGAGGAGGAGAGGGAGGGGAGGGAGGGGAGGGAGGAAGCGGAAAGGGAGGAAGGGGGAGAGTGGGCGCGGCGGCAGCCTCAGGTGGATTCATCCGTAAGTCGATTTCTCGTCCCTGATCCTGGCTCCGCAGGCCCCGAGACACCCCGGCGTCGCCCGGAGCCGGACCGGTGCCGTCGGCGGCGTGGGGCGGAGTCGGCTGGTGCATACGGGGACTTCCTCTGCGCTCGACAGGACTCGGGCGGGAGCGGTGCCGGGTTCGCGCTCGCGAGGGGCGCGCGGGGCGCGGCAGCACGGCCCGTCCCGGTGCTCCGCCACTCAGGTGAACGGCACCGGCCTCCTCCAGGTCACGCTCGCGGCCCGGCACCCGTGGCAGAGGCGGCTCACTCGGGCATCCGCCGCTCTCACCCATGCGGTCGCCGCCCAGCTCGCCGTGTACGGCCCGTCTGCGCCGCTCCCGGACGTGTGCCACCCACGCGGGTGCGCGGACGGACGCGGTTCGTGGACGTCTCCCGGGCCTGCGCTCCGGGACGGCGACGGGTGCCGCCCGCCGAATCCGCCGCGCACGCGCGCGCCGGCCGGCCGGAAGCCCGTTCCGGAGCGGAGGACGCGGGTTCCGGAGCGGAGGACGCGGGTTCCGGAGCGGAGGACGCGGGTTCCGGAGCGGAGGACGCGGGTTCCGGAGCGGAGGACGCGGGTTCCGGAGCGGAGGACGCGGGTTCCGGAGCGGAGGACGCGGGTT
>NZ_JBFAAP010000012.1:0-61729 GCF_040639815.1 Streptomyces sp. NPDC023723 | reverse complement strand
CCTCCTGGGACGAGGACGCCGATGCCGGGGCGGAAGGGGCCGCTTCGGGCGCGGAGGAGGCCGATGCCTGGGCGGAGGAAACCGCTTCCGGCGCGGAGGGCGCCGGTTCCGGAGCCGAAGACGCCACTTCGGGGGCCGAGGACGCCACTTCCGGCACGGAGGAGGGTTCGTCGCCGGGACCGGCCGGTGCGTTCTCCTCCGCCCCCTCGGTGGTCCCGCCGCCGTTCTGCGTCCCGGTGGCCGGGCGGTCGCGGCTCTCCCGTTCACCGCGCAGACAGGTGCGGACCGACTCCGGGTCCAGGCCCTCGTTGCAGGCCTGGTGCAGCAGCCGGGCGAAGAGGTAGTCGGGGTCCGCCGCCAGGGCCATGGCCAGTGCTTCCCGCGCCTCCAGTTCGTCGCCGGTGGACCACGCGACCCATCCCGCCAGGGTGAGCGGCGCGGCGGCGTACTCGCCGTACGACCCGGCACAGCGGCGGGCCAGCGCGCGCCACAGCCGAAGGGCCCGGGGCGCCTCGTCGCCCTCCATCCACTCGGCCGCGTGGTCGCGGGTCGTGCGGTCCTGGAGGCCGAGGATGAGCCTCGCGGCCTCGTCGTGGGCGAGGAGTCCGTCGTCGCGGAGGTCCGCCCGGTCCGTACCGGTCACCGGCGGGGCGTCGGCCAGCCGCCTCATCAGCCGCTCCGCCAGGTCGAGGGTCTCCTCGGCCACCTCCGTACGGCTGCCGTCGTCGAGGATGCGGGAGACCAGCGTCACGCTGGCCGCGTCGAGCGCGGCTTCCTGCTCCCGGGCGATGGAGCCCTCCCGGGGGCGCAGCCTCGCGTGCAGTTCGCTCAGCGTGCCCCGCACCTGGAGGCCCGCGTAGGTGGCGGCGGCGGCCAGCACGGATGCGCCGGGCAGGCCCATCGCGGTGCCCTCGGCCGGGCAGCAGGACTGGTCGTCGCAGCAGTACGACCAGAACCGTCCGCCGGAGATGCACAGGGCCTCGACCACCGGCACGTCGAGGGAGCCGCATTCGACGCGCAGCGTCTGCGCAAGTGTCCGCAGCCGGGTCATGACCTGCTGTCCGGTCTCGCCCTTCGCGGGTTCCTGGCAGAGGTAGGCGACCACCTGCCCGGGCCGGGTGCCCCGGCGCGCGCCGCCGGTCACGAGCCCGTGGACCAGTTGCCTGGCCGCGGCGTCCCAGTCGTCCCGGTTCGGGGGAATGCCCAGCCGGGCCCGGCCGCCGAACCGGCCACGCCCGTCCCGTTCGTACAGGGCGACCAGGACGATGCTGTCCTCCGGGCGGTAGCCGAGGAGATAGGGCAGTGCGTCGGCCAGTTCGGCCGGGGTCCGCAAGGTGATCGGGCCCTCGTCCTCGTGCCCGTACACGGGTGGGGCGTCCGACCGCTCGCGCCCGCTGATGTCGCCGTTCTCGGAGGATCCGGTCGATCCGCTGTGGTTCGTCATGGCCCGACGATCTCGCGGAATTTGAAGCTCCGCTTTGCCTGTGGATAACTTCGATCAGGGGCACGTCAGCCGTGCCAGAGGCCGGCCCGGTGTCCGAGGCGGCGCCCCGGCTGTCAGTGGCTTCCTGTTGTATGGACCGCATGGAGCACACGAGCAACGCGGATCTGCGGACGGCCGCCGACACGGTCCTCTCCCGTCTCGTCGGGGACGCCTCCGGCGCATCCCGGCTGCGCGAGGACCAGTGGCGGGCGATCGAGGCGCTGGTCGCCGACGGCCGCCGGGCCCTGGTGGTCCAGCGCACCGGCTGGGGCAAGTCCGCGGTCTATTTCGTCGCGACGGCGCTGCTTCGCGCGCGCGGCGGCGGGCCCACCGTGATCGTGTCCCCCCTGCTCGCGCTGATGCGCAACCAGGTCGACGCCGCCGCCCGGGCGGGCATCCGGGCCCGGACCATCAACTCCTCCAACACCGAGGAGTGGGAGGCGGTCCAGGACGAGATCGCCGCGGGGGAGGTCGACGTCCTGCTGGTGAGCCCGGAGCGGCTGAACAACCCGGACTTCCGGGACCAGGTCCTGCCGAAGCTCGCCGCCGCCACCGGTCTTCTCGTGGTGGACGAGGCCCACTGCATCTCCGACTGGGGCCACGACTTCCGGCCGGACTACCGGCGGCTGCGCACCATGCTCGCCGACCTGGCGCCCGGGGTCCCGGTGCTCGCCACCACGGCCACCGCCAACGCGCGCGTGACCGCCGATGTCGCCGAGCAGCTCGGCACCGGAGCCGCTTCGGACGCCCTGGTGCTGCGCGGTCCGCTGGACCGGGAGAGCCTGAGCCTGTCCGTGCTGCGGCTGCCGGACGCGTCGGCCCGGATGGCCTGGCTCGCCGACCACCTCGACGCGCTGCCGGGGTCGGGGATCGTCTACACGCTCACGGTGGCCGCGGCCGAGGAGGTCACCGCCTTCCTCCGTCGGCGCGGGCACCCGGTCGCCTCCTACACCGGCAAGACCGAGAACGCCGACCGGCAGCAGGCGGAGGACGACCTCCTGGCCAACCGGGTCAAGGCGCTGGTCGCCACCTCGGCGCTCGGCATGGGCTTCGACAAGCCCGACCTGGGCTTCGTGGTGCACCTCGGCTCACCCTCCTCCCCCATCGCCTACTACCAGCAGGTCGGCCGCGCCGGCCGCGGCGTCGAGCACGCGGAGGTGCTCCTGCTCCCGGGCAAGGAGGACGAGGCGATCTGGGAGTACTTCGCCTCGCTGGCCTTCCCGTCCGAGGACCTGGTACGCCGCACGCTCGACGTCCTGGCCCAGGCCGGCCGGCCCTTGTCGCTGCCCGCCCTGGAGCCGCTGGTGGAGCTGCGCCGCTCCCGCCTGGAGACCATGCTCAAGGTCCTCGACGTGGACGGCGCGGTGCAGCGGGTCAAGGGCGGCTGGACCGCCACCGGACGGCCGTGGACGTACGACGCCGAGCGATACGACTGGGTCGCGCGGCAGCGCAAGGCCGAGCAGCAGGCGATGCGCGACTACGCGTCGACGACGGGTTGCCGGATGGAGTTCCTGCAACGCCAGTTGGACGACGAGGGCGCCAAGCCCTGCGGTCGCTGCGACAACTGCGCGGGCTCGCGGTTCACCGCCGAGATGTCCGACGCCGCACTCGACGCCGCCCGCGCCGATCTGGGCCGGGCCGGCGTGGAGGTGGAGCCGCGCCGCATGTGGCCGACCGGCCTGCCGGCGATCGGGGTCGAGCTGAAGGGGCGTATCCCGGCCGGTGAACAGGCCACGACGGGCCGGGCACTGGGGCGGCTGTCCGACATCGGCTGGGGCAACCGGCTGCGGCCCATGTTCGCGGCGCAGGCCCCGGACGGTCCGGTGCCGGACGATGTCGCCAAGGCGGTCGTCGGGGTACTGGCGGACTGGGCGAAGGCTCCCGGCGGCTGGGCCCCGGGCGTGCCGGATGCCCGGTCGCGCCCGGTCGGCGTGGTCACCGTCGCCTCCCGCACCCGGCCGCACCTCGTCCGTTCCCTGGGCGAGCGCATCTCCGAGGTGGGGCGGCTGCCGTTGCTCGGTGCCGTCGAGTACACGTCCGACGCGCCCCGGGCGACGCGCAGCAACAGCGCCCAGCGCCTCAAGGTCCTCGACGGGGCCCTGACCGTGCCGCCCCAGCTCGCCTCCGCCCTCGCCGGGCAGCGTGGTCCGGTGCTCCTCGTCGACGACTTCACCGAGACCGGCTGGACCCTCGCGGTCGCCGCCCGGCTGCTCCGGCGGGCCGGCGCGGAGGAGGTGTTGCCGCTGGTCCTGGCCGTACAGGGCTGACCGCCCGGGAGGGCGCGCGGAACAGCGGACCCGCACAGCCGACGGCGCCCGCACGAGGCGCACGACCGTGCCGGATCTGGCTGTGCCATGCGTCACCGGGGGAAGCCCTGGGTAGGGATATAAAACACACATCATCCGATACCGGTCGCCGGTTTCAATTGCTCGTTGCCGCAACCCAGTTCGACAGGAAGAATTGGACTCCGCTCCCCGCGTGGCCCGTCCGTGACCCGGCAGGGCCGCACCGCGGTGCGCGTCCCCCGAATCAGACCCTGCCCGCGTGCGGGCGCGTAGCCGAAGGGAGGAACGTGACCTTCGGATTCGCTCCGTCCTCGGCGGCGCCCTTGTCGCCGTCCACCACGTCCGCCACCCGTGTACTCGAACCGGCGGAGTGGGCCGCCGCCGGCATCCCGCTGCTGCGCAACCCCCGGGAGATCGTCAGCGGGCTGCACGCGCGCCATCGTCCCAGGCCCGCCACCACGATCGTGGCCGTACTGGACCCGGACGAACGCCTGCGCGCCAGCGCCTCGTTCGCCGGCCGTCCGGCCCAGGCCGACGGGTGGATGTTCCGCAACGTCCTGCTCGCCCAGCTCCGCCGGGTCATCCCGCACGACCTGCGCCGACGCACACCGGTGCGCACCGCCGTGCTGCTGTCCTGCCGCGACGGCGACGCGCGCTGGACGGAGGAGGACGGGGCGTGGATGTGGGGGCTGCGGGACGCGTGCACCCTGCACGGCCTGCGCTGCGGGGCGTACATCACGCTGACCCGGGACGGGTGGCAGGTACTCGGCGAGGGCCGGGGCGGGCGCCGCCCCAGCTCGGCTTCGGCACCGGAGCCGTTCGCCACTTCGGAGGTGCCGCTTCCCCCACCGCGTACGGGCGGTGTGGCCTCAGAGGTACTGCGTCGCGCGGCCGCGCGCTGACGGCCTAGGCAGGTCCCCCGCGTCGGCGGCATCGCAGGCGCCCTTGTTGCGCGAACACCGCACCTCGGCGCGAGCGACCCCGCTGCACGCGGCTCTCGCACCGCCGAACAGCCAACCCCGTTGCGCGAATACCCGCACCTCGGCGCGAGCGACCTCATGCCTCCGCGCAAGCAACCCCGTTGCGCGACCGCCGCGTCTCCGTCTCCGCGGGAACAACCCAGCTACGCGCCCCCGTACGTCCGCGTATCGCCGGTCCGGCGCCACGGCCCAGGGCAGAGGCAGAATCGGGGATGCGGGCCAGCCCCGTGCCCCGGTACCGCCGGTCGGAGACGCCGGTTGCCGCCGCACCACGTCGCCCGTAGTCGGTCAGTACGCGGACCACGGAGAACGGGTCCGCCGGGCAGGCGAAAGCCGCCGCCGTACGGATGCCGCACGGCGACCCCTTCGTCGGCCCGGCGCGGAACCGGCCCGCGGGAGCCGGCTCAGGCCGTCGCGCCCAGCACCGCGTTGATGCGCTGCGGGTCGCCGCAGACGATCAGCAGGGCACCGGCACGGGTGTGGGCCAGCGACAGCGCGGTGGCGGCAACGGCCTCGGAACCGCCGTTGACCGCCACGACGACCACGGGCCGCACTGCGGCGCGGTCCGCGGCGACCGCGTCGGCGTAGAAGACGTCGTCGCCCGCGTCGTGCTGGGCCCAGTAGGAGGCTTCGCCGAAGGACAGTTCGTGGGTGGCCCACGGGTGTGACTCACCGGTGGTGAGCACCAGCACGTCACCGGGAGCGCGACCCGCGTCCAGCAGCAGGTCCACGGCCTCTTCGGCGGCGTCGAGAGCGCCTTCGACCGAGGCCGGGATCAGCTGGATCTGCGGAGCGGCCGAGCCCGCGGCGGGAGCGGCGGGAGCCGCAGGACCCGACGGGCCGGGCTTGACCGCAGCCGCGTCACGTGGCGTGCGCTGCGCCGGAGGCGCGGGGCGGAGTGGGCCGGGACGCCCGGGACGCGGCGGAGCCGCGGGGCGAGGACCGGGAACGGGGCGAGGGGTCGGCGCGATGCGGCCGCTGGCCGGAGTGGCGCGGGGACCCTGGGCACTCTCGTGAATCTGAGGCTCCTCGGGAATGAGAGGCATGAGCTGATTTTTATCAAACGTTGGTGCGGCTCGCGCCAGCGGGTGGCACATACGCACGGATGGAAGCGTCAGAAGTCGAAGCCGAGCTGACCCTCGATCGCCGGAACGCTTCCCTCCGCCAAGCTGCGGACCTTCTTGAGGTGCCGCCACTGGGGCAGCGCATCAAGATACGCCCACGACAAACGGTGGTACGGGGTGGGGCCCCGCTCCGCCAGTGCGGCCTTGTGCACGGGCGACGGATACCCGGCGTTGTCCGCAAAACAGAAGTCTGCATGGTCGATACCCAGTTCGGCCATCATTTTGTCGCGCTGGACCTTGGCGATCACCGAGGCCGCCGCGACCGCCACGCACGACTGGTCACCCTTGATCACCGTGCGTACTCGCCAGGGTGTGCCGAGGTAGTCGTGCTTGCCGTCGAGGATGACCGCGTCGGGACGGACCGGCAGGGTCTCCAGGGCCCGGACCGCGGCGAGTCGCAA
Organism: Streptomyces sp. NPDC023723; assembly: GCF_040639815.1. Lineage (NCBI taxonomy): Bacteria > Bacillati > Actinomycetota > Actinomycetes > Kitasatosporales > Streptomycetaceae > Streptomyces > Streptomyces sp. NPDC023723. Next base: position 55,456 of record NZ_JBFAAP010000012.1, on the reverse strand, counting down.
CGCGGCGGTCATCCCCAGGTCGTCGATCTCCTCGGGCGAGGCATGCCCCAGGGCGTACGACGTCACCCAGGTCCGCAGCACCTCGGCCAACTCGCCCCGTCGCCTGACGGTGAGCAGTTTGGAGTCGGTGAGGCCCTCCGGGGGCCGGCGCAGACCGGTGACGGCCGCGCAGACGGTGACGGGGCCGGCCCACGCGCCACGCCCCACCTCGTCGACACCAGCAATGATCTTCGCTCCGGTCGTGGCGCGAAGAGAGCGCTCGACGGTGTGGGTGGGTGGTTCGTACGGCATGGCGTTCATAGCGTACGCCGCCCCGAACCGCCGTCGACACCCCGGTTCCCTCAGCGGCGCGACGCCCTTCTGAGCCGCTTTCCCCGCCGCCCGGTCAGGGGCCGGGAGGACGCAGCAGCGGCACCATCAACTGGTCGATCATCTTCTCTATTTCCGGGTCCGCCCATTCGCTGCCGCACACCTTTGAGCGATACATCATCATCGCCGGGAGAGCATCGAATACATAGCCGTTCGCCGCATCGGAACGCACCTCGTTCCGCTCGATTCCACGATTGATGACCTCGCGCAGCAGCCTGATGGTCGGCTCGATCACGACCTCCGCGATTACGGCGTGGAAGCGTTCCGCCTGCGCGGTGTCGCATTCGTGAATGACCGAACGCAGGGCGAGTCCAGGCCGGGAGAACATGGCGTCGCGGGCCCGCCGGCACAGGGCGAGGAGGTCTTCGCGCACGCTTCCCAGGTCCGGCGCGGTGTCGAAACGCGACAGCCGGGACCGCAGCGCGTCCGCGACGAGATCCTCCTTGGACGGCCATCGCCGGTAGACGGCCGCCTTGCCGGTCTGCGCGCCGGCCGCGACGCCCTCCATCGTCAGCCCGTTCCAGCCGACCGTGCCGAGCTGCTCCAGCGCCGCGTCGAGGATCGCGCGTTCCAGCACCGCGCCACGCCGGCGAGAGGCCGCCTGAGCGGCGGCGACCCCCCATTGTGAAGTAGTCATTCAGCTGCCTCCAGAGGCATGTGAAGCGGGGATTCGGAGGTGCGGGGAGGCGCCGCGCGACCGCGAGGGGGAGGGAAACGCGACACCGGGGACAGTGAACGCTTGCGTTCACTGTCCGAGGGTCACTACCGTCGGCATGACAGTGAACGTCAGCGTTCACTAAGTCTCGCGTGGGGGATTCACAGTGACAACCTCTCCATTACTCCAGGACCGGAAGCCGGGCCAGGCCCGCAGGAACCAACGCCCCGGCATCGCGCTCACCGTCATCGCGGCCTGCCAACTCATGGTGGTACTCGACGCGACGATTGTGAACATCGCTCTCCCGCACATTCAAGACGCCCTGAAGTTCAGCACCACCGACCTCACTTGGGTGGTCAGTGCCTACACGCTCACCTTCGGCGGTCTGCTGCTCCTCGGCGGCCGGGCCGGTGACATCCTGGGCCGCCGCCGGGTCTTCATGGCCGGCATCCTGATCTTCACCTTCGCCTCACTGCTCGGCGGATTCGCCCAGGAGCCCTGGCAGTTGCTGGCCGCGCGGGTGCTTCAGGGCATGGGCGGCGCGATCGCGTCCCCCACCTCGCTGGCTCTCATCACCACGACGTTCTCCGAGGGTCCCGAGCGCAACCGCGCCTTCGGTGTCTTCGCCGCCGTCTCCGCGGGAGGCGGCGCCATAGGCCTGCTGGCGGGCGGCATGCTCACCGAATGGCTCGACTGGCGCTGGGTGCTCTTCGTCAACGTGCCCATCGGCCTGCTGATCGCCGCGCTCGCCCCGCTGTACATCAACGAGTCCGAACGGCACTCCGGCCGCTTCGACATCGCCGGTGCGGTGACCTCCACGGCGGGCATGGCGACCCTTGTCTACGGCTTCATCAGGGCCGCGGACGAGGGCTGGCGGGACAGTCTGACCATCGGCTCCTTCGGGGCCGCCGTGGTCCTGCTGCTGGCGTTCGTCCGCATCGAGTCCCGGGCCCGGGAACCGATCACCCCGCTGCGGATGTTCACCGACCGCAACCGCTCCGGCACGTATGTGATCATGCTGAGCCTGGCCGCCGCGATGTTCGGGATGTTCTTCTACATCGTGCTGTTCGTCCAGAACGTACTGGGCTACACCCCCATCGAGGCCGGACTCGCCTTCCTGCCGGTCACCGTGGTGATCGCGCTGGGTGCCGGTCTGTCCCAGCGCTTCCTCCCCGTCCTCGGCCCCAAGCCGTTCATGGTCGCCGGCTCGACGCTGGCGGCGATCGGACTGGCCTGGCAGGCGCTGATCAGCTCCGACAGCTCGTATGTGGGCGGGGTGCTGGGGCCCATGCTCATCTTCGGTTTCGGGATGGGGCTGAACTTCGTCACGCTGACGCTCACCGCGGTCTCCGGCGTCGCCCAGCACGAGGCGGGCGCGGCCTCCGGCCTGCTCAACACCATGCAGCAGGTCGGCGGGGCACTCGGGCTGTCCATCCTGACGACCGTGTTCGGCACGGCGAGCAGGAACGAGGCGGAGAAGCAACTGCCGAGCTTCCTCGCCGACAGCTCGCCGGAGCAGAAGGCGGAGTTCGCCCGGACCCAGCAGCTGCCCGCCCCCTGGGGGCACGACGTACTGGCACAGGGCATCTCCGCGGCGTTCGTCCCGGCCGCCGCGATGGCCGTGCTCGCGCTGGCCACGGCCTGGCTGGTGATCCGGGTCCGCAAGAGCGACCTGGAGGCCCTGTCCGGGACCGCCGGGCCCGCCGCCGGATGAGGTGACCAGCCCGCGGGCCGGCCGGGGCCGGCCGACAGGTCTGTATTCCGCGGCCTGTCGGCCGTCGTCCCGTCGGCTCACGGCCCCTGTCCGGCGGCTCCATGACCGTCCGTGACGCTCGGGAGCGGACGCGCCCCGTCGTCCGCCGCCCGCCGAGCGGCGCAGCGAGCGGTGCCAGGGACAGCCTGGCCAAAAGGACGACGGGCAGGACAAGGAACCGGACGGCGAGCAAGGCAACCGATACGAACCTGACCAGGACGGACAGGGACGCCATGACCTCCTCCTGACACTCGGCCGATCGGTGCGCGGCCTCCCTGCCTCATGCATGGAGGTCGCACCGCACTTGCCACGACAACGAGCGGCCAGTCACAGAGAGTTCCCAAGACGCGCGGTGCGTCACCGGCGCGCGGCGCGGCGGCTCAGACCCCCGCCGTCAGCCAGTCCGGCAGCGCTTCCGTCCGTTCCGCCCAGGCCGTGGGCGGGGCCCCGGCCCGGCCCGCTGCGATCACGCCGCCCGCAATGGCGCAGGTCGTGTCCACGTCCCCACCGACCTGGGCCGTGGTCCAAAAGCCCCGCTCGTAGTCTCCGAGGGCCCGCGCGGCCGACCAGATCGCGAACGGCACCGTGTCATGAGCGGTCGTACGCCGCCCGCAGCCCAGGACCGCCGCCACCGTGCCCGCGTCGCCGTAGTCGAGCATGTCCCGGGCGCGGCGCAGACCCGCGCCGACCGCGCTCTTCCCTGGTACCAGCGCGATCACCCCGTCGAGGAGCGCCTCCGCGTCCGGCGGGCCGCCGGGCGTCGCGGCCAGTGCGGCGGCAGCGGCCACGGCCATGGCTCCGACCACCGCTTCCCGGTGCTGGTGCGTGGGGTAGGCGGAGATCTCCGCCTGATGCGTGGCCTGCTCGGGATCGTCCGCGTACCAGGCGCCCAGCGGGGCGATCCGCATCGCGGCGCCGTTGCCCCAGGAGCCCCGTCCGTCGAAGAGCGCGGCGGCGAGTTCCCGCCAGTCACCGCCCTCGCGGACCAGCCGCAGCAGCCGGTTGACCGCGGGGCCGTACCCCCGGTCGAAGTCGTGGTGCTCGGCGAAGGAGCGGGCCAGCGCGTCCTGGTCGATGCGCTGGTGGGCGGCGAGCACGGCCACCACGGAGCAGGCCATCTCCGTGTCGTCCGTCCACTGCCAGATTCCGGGCGGTACCTCGCGCCGCTTCAGCAGCGGATGGTTGACGGGCACGAAGTACTGCGAGCCCAGCGCGTCGCCCACCGACAGCCCGCGCAGACTGGCCAGGGCCCGGTCCAGGCGCACCTCGGCCGAGGAACGACGCCCTTCGGCAGAAGAGTGTGCGGTCGTCATGGCCCTGCCCTCCCGTCCAGTCATCGGGTCTGCTCATCCATTCATCGGGGCTGCTCATCCAGTCAGCTGGTCACCTGGCGGCATCCGCTCCGTCATCCAGTCATCCAGTACGGTTCCGGATCGCGCCAGCGGTGGAACGGCCGGTCGAGCCGGTACCGCCCGTCGTCATCGAGAACGAGCATCCGTATCTCGCCGTTCCCCGGGTTGGACAGCGACTCGAACTCCGCGACCGTCCAGTGGAACCACCGCATGCAGAACAGCCGCATGGCCAGCCCGTGCGTCACCAGGAGCACGTTGGGCGGGTGGTCGGGGTCCTCGAAACTGCGGAACAGGCTCTCCAGGAAGCCGCCCACCCGGTCGTACACGTCCGCGCCGGACTCGCCCTGGGCGAAGCGGTAGAAGAAGTGGCCGTAGGCGTCGCGGTACGCCTTCTGGAGGCGTACGTCCTCGCGGTCCTGCCAGTTCCCCCAGTCCTGCTCGCGCAGCCGGGGCTCCTCCCGAACCCGTATGAGTTCGGGGTCGAGACGGAAGGCACTCAGGGTCTCGTGCGTGCGCCGGTAGGGGGAGACGTACACACTGACCCGCTCGCGGCCGAACACCTCTCGCAGCTTCTCGCCCGTCCGCCCGGCCTCCCGCCGGCCCTGCTCGGTCAGCCCCAGGGCGTGGTCGGGCTCGCGCTCGTACACGGAGTCGTCGAGGTTGCCGGTTGACTCTCCGTGCCGGACAAGGACGATGCGCCGTGGTCGTGCCATGCCAAGACCCTAGATCGCGCCGGCCTCCGCCGAGCACCCGGGCGGCCTCCATACGGCGTACGTCACACAGCGCTTCACACCGTCCAGGACGGTTCCAGCTCCACGATGTCCCCGGTGAGCGCCGCGACGTCGGCCTCCGTCTGGGCCCGCAGGGCGAGCCGCTCCAACCGCTCGGTGCGGTATTTGCCGTGCTCGGCGGCGGCCTGCCACATCGACAGCACCAGGTACTCGTGTCCCGGCGCTTCACCGAACAGGCCGCGGATCATGCCGGGCGAACCGGCCATCGCGGGATTCCACACCTTCTCCTGCATCAGGACGAAGTGCTCGGCACGCTCCTCGTGGGCCCGGCAGAGGGCCACCCGTACCAGATCGGCGTCCGTGAACCGCGGTTCAAAACCGGTCTTCACATCGAAGCGGTGGTCGAAGAGCCTGGTCCTGGCGTCCTTGAAGGTGCCCGACTGGGACGCCGCGAGCCGGTCGTGGGAACGGGCCATGAAGGAGTCGTAGAAGGTGCGGCTCTCCCAGAAGGCGAAGACGTGCGCCACGTCCGGCCGTATCCGGCTCCAGCCACCGCCCTGTCCGCGAAAACCCGGCTCCCCCGGAAGCCCCGCCCACTTTCGCTGCCCCCGCTCGAAACCGCGGCGGTCCACCACGGTGCAGCGAATCCACTTGACCAGCACCGCGCCATCGTACGGCCAGGAAACACGGCCCCGGTCGCCCTTGCGGAGTCTGCTTTCCGCTCCGGCCCGCGCATGCGTGGCAGGATGGACAATCGGCCGTCGCTGTTCGGGAGTTGGCGTGCACGGGCAGGACGGGCTACCGGGAAGGGGAAGTGAGTGAACGGCCTCAGCAAGGGGATCGGCAAGGTCGAGGTCGCCCTGAGATGGGACCCGAACCCGGCGGGCGAGCCGCCGGCCGATCTGGACCTGGTCGCCGCGACCTATCTGGCGGGCGATCCGTACGGTGATCCCTCCTATGTGGTGCACTTCGACAGCCGTTCCCCGGACGGCACCATCTATCTCAACCGGGACAGCCAGGACGGCAAGGGCTTCGGCTTCGACGAGGTCATGACGCTGGAACTGGAACGGCTCGACGCGCGGTACGCGCGCGTGGTGGTCGGTGCGGTCATACAGCAGCGCTCCGGCCGGCGCACCTTCGTCGGCGTGACCCACCCGGGCCTGCGCATCCGTGAGGGTTACACCGAGCTGGCCGTGACCGACTTCGGCGAGGTGCTGGGGGCGACGGCGGCGACGGTCGCCGAGTTCGTCCGGGACGCGGACGGGGCGTGGGAGTTCCGCGCCGGTGTGCACGGCTACGAGGACGATCCCGCCGATTTCACCAGGACCATGGGAGCCACCCGGCGGTCCTGAGCGCCGTACCTGAGTAAGGGGCGCCGGCCAATGGCCGGCGCCCCTTACTCATGCGTTACCGGGTGTCAGCTGCAACCGCTGGTCGAGCCGCAGCCCTCGCAGATGTAGCAGGAGCCGGCCCGCTGCATCTTGGTGCCGCAGGAGAAGCACAGCGGGGCGTCGGCCTGGATGCCCAGCTGCATCTCCACCAGCTCGGCGCTGGTGTGCGCCTGCTTGGGGGCGGGCTTGGCCGCCTCGACCTCGGCCTTCGGCGTGGCCACCGCCTTCAGCTCCTGGGCGCGCGGCGCCGACTGGGCCAGGCCCTCGACGTCGACCTCGTCGTCGGACTGCTCGTAGGAGCCGGTCTCCAGGTGCCGCTGGCGCTCGTCGGCGGAGTGGATGCCGAGCGCGGAGCGGGTCTCGAAGGGCAGGAAGTCCAGCGCCAGGCGGCGGAAGATGTAGTCGACGATCGACTGCGCCATCCGCACGTCCGGGTCGTCCGTCATACCGGCCGGCTCGAAGCGCATGTTGGTGAACTTCGAGACGTACGTCTCCAGCGGCACGCCGTACTGGAGGCCGACGGAGACCGCGATGGAGAAGGCGTCCATCATGCCCGCGAGGGTCGAGCCCTGCTTGGACATCTTCAGGAAGACCTCGCCGAGACCGTCGTCCGGGTAGGAGTTGGCGGTCATGTAGCCCTCAGCGCCGCCGACGGTGAAGGACGTGGTGATGCCGGGACGTCCCTTCGGGAGGCGCTTGCGGACCGGGCGGTACTCGACGACCTTCTCGACCTTGGCCTCGACGGCCGCGGGCGCCTCGGCCTGCTCCGCCTTGGTGTCCTTGGTCTTGGCGGAGAGCGGCTGGCCCACCTTGCAGTTGTCGCGGTAGATCGCGAGCGCCTTGACGCCGAGCTTCCAGGCCTCGTAGTAGATCTCCTCGACCTCCTCGACGGTCGCCGACTCCGGCATGTTGACCGTCTTGGAGATGGCGCCGGAGATCCACGGCTGGATCGCGGCCATCATGCGGACGTGGCCCATCGGGGAGATGGCCCGCTCGCCCATGGCGCAGTCGAACACCTCGTAGTGCTCGGGCTTGAGGCCGGGGGCGTCGATCACATTGCCGTGCTCGGCGATGTGGGCGACGACCGCCTCGATCTGCTCCTCCTGGTAACCCAGGCGGCGCAGGGCCTGCGGCACGGTGCCGTTGACGATCTGCATCGAGCCGCCGCCGACCAGCTTCTTGAACTTGACCAGCGCGAGGTCGGGCTCCACACCGGTGGTGTCGCAGGACATCGCCAGACCGATGGTGCCGGTCGGGGCGAGCACGGACGCCTGGGAGTTACGGAAACCGTTCTTCTCGCCGAGGCGCAGCACGTCCTGCCAGGCCTCGGTGGCGGCGGCCCACACCGGGGTGTCCAGGTCGTCCATGCGGACGGCCACCCCGTTGGCGTCGGAGTGCTGCTTCATGACCCGCTGGTGGGCGTCCGCGTTGCGGGCGTAGCCGTCGTACGGGCCGACGACCGAGGCCAGCTCGGCGGAGCGGCGGTAGGCGGTGCCGGTCATCAGGGAGGTGATGGCACCGGCCAGCGAGCGGCCGCCGTCGGAGTCGTAGGCGTGGCCGGTCGCCATCAGCAGGGCGCCGAGGTTGGCGTAGCCGATGCCGAGCTGGCGGAAGGCGCGGGTGTTCTCACCGATCTTCTGGGTCGGGAAGTCCGCGAAGCAGATCGAGATGTCCATCGCGGTGATGACCAGCTCGACGACCTTCTGGAAGCGGTCGGCCTGGAAGGACTGGTTGCCCTGGCCGTCGTCCTTCAGGAACTTCATCAGGTTCAGCGAGGCGAGGTTGCAGGACGTGTTGTCCAGGTGCATGTACTCGCTGCACGGGTTGGAGCCGTTGATCCGGCCGGACTCCGGGCAGGTGTGCCAGTGGTTGATGGTGTCGTCGTACTGGATGCCCGGGTCGGCACAGGCCCAGGCGGCCTCGGCCATCTTGCGGAACAGGCTCTTGGCCTCGACCTCTTCGATGACCTCGCCGGTCATCCGGGCTCGCAGGCCGAACTTGCCGCCCTGCTCGACCGCCTTCATGAACTCGTCGTTCACGCGGACCGAGTTGTTGGCGTTCTGGTACTGGACGGACGTGATGTCGTCGCCGCCCAGGTCCATGTCGAAGCCCGCGTCGCGCAGGGCGCGGATCTTCTCCTCCTCCGAGACCTTGGTCTGGATGAAGTCCTCGACGTCGGGGTGGTCGACGTCCAGGATGACCATCTTGGCCGCGCGGCGGGTGGCGCCACCGGACTTGATGGTGCCGGCCGAGGCGTCGGCGCCGCGCATGAAGGAGACCGGGCCGGAGGCGTTGCCGCCGGAGGACAGCAGTTCCTTGGAGGAGCGGATCCGGGAGAGGTTCAGGCCGGCGCCGGAGCCGCCCTTGAAGATCATGCCCTCTTCCTTGTACCAGTCGAGGATCGACTCCATGGAGTCGTCGACGGACAGGATGAAGCAGGCGGAGACCTGCTGCGGCTGGGGCGTGCCCACGTTGAACCAGACGGGGCTGTTGAAGCTGAAGATCTGGTGCAGGAGGGCGTAGGCCAGCTCGTGCTCGAAGATCTCGGCGTCGGCGGGCGAGGCGAAGTACTTGTAGTCCTCGCCGGCCTTCCGGTACGTCTTCACGATGCGGTCGATCAGCTGCTTGAGGCTGGTCTCGCGCTGCGGGGTGCCGACGGCACCCCGGAAGTACTTGCTGGTGACGATGTTGACCGCGTTCACCGACCAGAAGTCGGGGAACTCCACGCCGCGCTGCTCGAAGTTGACCGAGCCGTCGCGCCAGTTGGTCATGACGACGTCACGACGCTCCCAGGCCACCTCGTCGTAGGGGTGCACCCCCGGGGTGGTGTGGATGCGCTCGACGCGGAGTCCCTTGCTCGCCTTCGTGCCCTTGGCGCGGGAACTCCGTGCCGGACCGCTCGCCGTCTCTGTCATGCCGCCTCCCTGTACGGGCGAAAACGCCCTGAAGTACCACGATGTTCCCGTGACACGGTGTTCTGTCTGGTGCTGCGGGCCCCCTGGCACGGCCCGCAACAGGTCTCTTCTTCGCCGCCGTCCGGCCGGGCCCCGGTCCTCACTCCTGGGGCCGGCCCGCCGGCCAGTCGGCGGCGCCTGCGGGCTCGGGGACCTGCGTCGTCCCCGCGGGCCCGCGGCCGTCTTCTTCCTGGCTCCCCGCGCCGGCACCGGCACCCTCGCCGGGCCGTCCCGTCTCTTCCCTGAGTTCCGCGATCGCGGCGTCGAAGTCCTCGAGCGAGTCGAACGCCCGGTAGACCGAGGCGAACCTCAGGTAGGCGACGAGGTCCAGCTCCTGGAGCGGGCCGAGTATGGCCAGCCCCACGTCGTGACTGGTCAGCTCGGCACTTCCGGTGGCCCGCACCGCCTCCTCGACCCGCTGGCCGAGCTGGGCGAGCGCGTCCTCGGTGACGGGCCGGCCCTGGCACGCCTTGCGCACACCGTTGATGATCTTGGTGCGGCTGAACGGTTCGGTGACCCCGGACCGCTTGACCACCATCAGTGAGCAGGTCTCCACGGTCGTGAACCGACGGGAGCAGTCAGGGCACTGGCGACGCCTGCGGATCGACGTGCCGTCGTCGGTCGTACGGCTGTCGACGACGCGGCTGTCGGGGTGCCTGCAGAAGGGACAGTGCATGGGACTCCAACCCTCCTCACGGCAGACTCAATAGCCTCACAAGGGCCTTCAGGCCCCTCGAAGCAGCCCCCAGCATAGGCGATCGCCACCGGCCTCAAGACCGGGGGGACCACAACTTGTGGGCCACTGATGCAATCCAACCACTAGATGTGGGGATTGGCTCATACATCCACGCCGTCACGCGTGTCGCACCCCGACAGGCCCCCGCCACCCGGCCGTTCACCTCGGCGAACCGGACCGTACTCGGCCGGGGCCCTCGCCGGGACCGCCGCCGGGGCCGCTTCCCGGACCGCCCCCGGCACCGCGCGCGGTCCGCCGGCGCGGCGCCGCCGGCCGGGCCGCGCGTGCGCGACCGCAAAGCCGGGACATGTGCGCTCGCGAATCCGGGACCCGTACGGCCACGCATCCGGCAGCCGGACGACACGGCACGCGCGCGTGCGCACCAGGTACCGGCGCGGCACGTGCGGAGATACCGTGGGCGCCGCGGGGAGGCGAGGTGGGACTCCCGCACAGATGGGGACCGCTCCCCGTCCGACGGAATGCCGAATGGCAGACTGGGGCACAGCCCGCGAGGTGACCACCCGGCGGTGAAGGGTACAGCAATGGACCCTTATGTCCGCCGGACCGCGTGGGGCGATACACCTGGACACCTGATCACGTCAGGCAAACCGCGTTTTTTCACTCGAACGTGTGTTTGGCGCAACCTTTCGAAAGCAACTACCGTTGTCCAGCAGGGAGACCATCGAGAGGGGCCGACGTGACCACCACCGCAGACAGTGCCGCCATCACCGCCCAGGACCGCTCCGCTGGGCGGATCGAGCCGGTGCACGCGATGAACGAAGCCACGAATCCCGAGGGGGTAAAGCGCTCGATGCCGGGCCGACCTCCAGGAATCAGGGCGGACAGCTCGGGACTCACCGACCGCCAACGCCGGGTGATCGAAGTCATCCGGGACTCGGTCCAGCGCCGGGGCTACCCGCCGTCGATGCGGGAGATCGGCCAGGCCGTCGGCCTCTCCAGCACGTCCTCGGTCGCCCATCAGCTGATGGCGCTGGAGCGCAAGGGCTTCCTGCGCCGCGACCCGCACCGCCCGCGCGCCTACGAGGTGCGCGGCTCCGACCAGGCCGCCTCCGTGCAGCCCACGGACACCGCGGGCAAGCCGGCCGCGTCGTACGTGCCGCTCGTCGGGCGCATCGCGGCCGGTGGCCCGATCCTCGCCGAGGAGTCCGTCGAGGACGTCTTCCCGCTGCCCCGGCAGCTGGTCGGTGACGGCGAGCTGTTCGTGCTCAAGGTGGTCGGCGACTCGATGATCGAGGCCGCCATCTGCGACGGCGACTGGGTCACGGTCCGCCGCCAGCCGGTCGCCGAGAACGGTGACATCGTCGCCGCGATGCTCGACGGCGAGGCCACGGTCAAGCGCTTCAAGCGCGAGGACGGCCACGTCTGGCTGCTCCCGCACAACTCGGCGTACGAGCCGATCCCCGGCGACGACGCGACCATCCTCGGCAAGGTGGTGGCGGTGCTGCGCCGCGTCTGACCGTCACGGCGCGCGGGCCCCGTCCGGGCCCCGCCGTCCTGACCGGGCCCCGGGACCCCTGCGCCGGTTCCGGGGCCCTGTGCTGTCCGCGGGCCCCTGGTGACAGCGGCTTTGGTCCCCCGATGACGGCGGCCTTCGGATCCCCGATGACGGCGGCTTTCTGATCCCCGGTGACAGCGGCTTTCTGAACTCCGATGACAGCGTGACAGCGGCTTTCTGATCTGCCCCGGTGGCAGCGGCTTTCGGGTCGGTGGGTAGCCTGGCGCGGTGCCGCGCCAGGCTACCCACCGATCAGCCGGCCTCGGTCCCCGCCACCGCCTGCTTCGCCGCCGCGTCGATGGCGGAGAGGGACTTCCGGGCCTGATTACGGTCCGTGGTGTACCAGAAGTCGGGCAGTGACGCCTTCAGATAGCTCCCGTACCGGGCCGTGGCCAGCCGCGGATCCAGTACCGCGACCACGCCCCGGTCGCCGGAGGCCCGCACCAGCCGGCCCGCGCCCTGGGCCATCAGCAGGGCCGCGTGGGTGGCGGCGACCGCCATGAAGCCGTTGCCGCCGCCCTCCTCCACGGCCTTCTGCCGGGCGCTCATCAGGGGATCGTCGGGGCGCGGGAAAGGGATCTTGTCCATGACGACCAGCTGACAGCTGGGACCGGGGACGTCGACGCCCTGCCACAGGGACAGCGTCCCGAACAGACAGGTCCCCGGATCGCCCGCGAAGTTCTTGATCAGCTCGCCGAGCGTCTCCTCGCCCTGGAGCAGGATCGGGAACTCCGGAATCCGCGTGCGCAGCTCCTCGGCGGCCAGCTGAGCCGCCCGCATCGACGAGAACAAGCCGAGGGTCCGCCCGCCGGCGGCCTGGATCAGCTCGGTCAGCTCGTCCAGCATGTCGCCGCGGTCGCCGTCCCGAGCGGGGCGGGCCAGGTGCTTGGCGACGTACAGGATGCCCTGCCGGGGGTAGTCGAAGGGCGAGCCGACGTCGACGCCCTTCCACGGCGGGACGTCCTCACCCTCGGTGCCCTCGGGGGCGAGGCCGAGCGAGGCGCCCACCCCGTTGAAATCACCGCCCAGCTTCAGTGTCGCCGAGGTCAGCACGACCGAGCGGTCGGCGAACAGCTTCTCCCGCAGCAGACCGGACACGGACATGGGCGCGACCCGCAGGGACGCCCCGAAGCGGTCGTGCCGCTCGTACCAGACGACGTCCCACTCGGAGCCGTTGACGATCCGCTCCGCCACATCGTGCACGTTCTCCACGGAGGCGAGGGCCTGTTTGCGGACCGCGTCCTCGTCCTGGACGGACTTGTCGCGGGTGGCGCCGATCCCCGAGATCACCGTGCGGCAGGCGTCGCGCAGGGCCGCCAGGGCGTAGCCGAGGTCCTCGGGGATCTCCTCCAGACGGCCGGGCAGGGCCAGTTCCATGAGCCGTTCGAAGCCCTCGGAGGCGGTCTGGAGCTGGTCGGCGGCCTTCTCGTTGACCAGCTTCGCGGCGCGCCGCACCGCGCGGTTGACCTGGCCCGGGGTGAGCTCGCCGGTGGCGACGCCGGTGACCCGGGAGACCAGTTCGTGCGCCTCGTCGACGATCAGCACCTCGTGCTGCGGGAGGACCGGGGCGCCCTCGATGGCGTCGATGGCGAGCAGCGCGTGGTTGGTGACGACTACCTCGGCGAGCTTGGCGCGCTCCCGGGCCATCTCGGCGAAGCACTCGGCGCCGTACGCGCACTTCGAGGCGCCCAGGCACTCCCGGGACGACACCGACACCTGGGACCAGGCCCGGTCCGAGACCCCGGGCGTGAGGTCGTCGCGGTCGCCGGTCTCGGTCTCGTCCGCCCAGTCGCGCATGCGCAGCAGGTCCTGGCCCAGTCTGCTGGTGGGGGCGGCGGCCTCGAACTGGTCGAAGAGGCCCTCCTCCTCGTCCTGCGGGACGCCCTCGTGCAGCCGGTGCAGACACAGGTAGTTCGACCGGCCCTTGAGCATCGCGAACTCCGGGCGGCGGCGCAGCAGCGGGTGGAGCGCGTCCACCGTGCGCGGCAGGTCCCGCTCGACGAGCTGGCGCTGGAGGGCGAGCGTCGCGGTCGCCACGATCACCCGGTCCCCGTGCGCGAGCGCGGGCACGAGGTAGCCGAGCGACTTGCCGGTGCCGGTGCCGGCCTGGACCAGCAGATGGGAACCGTCGTCGATCGCCTCCGCGACCGCTTCGGCCATGGCCACCTGGCCGGGACGCTCCGTGCCGCCGACGGCGGTGACGGCAGCATGCAGGAGTTCGGGGAGTGAGGGCTTCGTCATAGCGCGACCACCCTACGGCCCGGCACTGACAAACGGGTGAGCAGGCAGCCGGGAGGGCCCGCCCGCCAAAAGCCCGGCAGGGGCGCAGGGAAGGACAGCAGGGCGCACGGGGGTGGTGGACGGCGCTACCGGAGTCGGTCGGGGGCCCGGTCCCGGACCATGAGGGCGGCCCGCTTGGCCGGCAGGTCGACCGCGCCGCCGAACCGGAAGCCGGCGCCCCGGAACGCGGCGACGCAGGCGGTGTTGCGGAAGTCCGGTTCCGCGAGGACACGCGTGCACGCGGGCCGGCGGTCCAGCGCGAGTTCGGCGACGGCCCTGATCAGCGTGGTGCCGAGCCCCCGTCCTCGATCGGCGGCGGCGCCGATGAGCAGATGGATGCCGATGTCGTGGGGGCGTACGGCGCAGTGGCGCGCCAGCGGATCGAGGTCGGCGCGGTAGATCTCCCAGTAGCTCATCGGCCTGCCCTCCAGCACACCGAGGCACGGCACGCTGTCGCCGTCCCCAGTCAGCTGGGCGCGGACATGGGCCTCGGTGATGCCCGGCGGCCCGGCCAGCTCCCAGAACCGGGCGACCGCCGGATCGTTCATCCAGCGGCTGAGCAGCCGAAGGTCCCGCCCGAGGCGCACCGGGAGCAGGCGGAACGCGCCGACGGGTGTGCCGGTCGGGCCCCAGTCGGCGACGTGGGTCCTCACCTCGGTGCGTGACACGGTGTCGCTCCTGTTTCGGACGGGTCGGCTGTGACGACTCGGGCGGGGGCGGTGATGCAGGGCTGGGCGGGGGGTGGGGCGGTGGTGCAGGGCTGGGCGGAGGGGTGGGGCAGTGTGTGCAGGGCTGGGCAGGGCAGTGGTGCCGGCTCGGGCCAGTCAGCGGTGAAGGCTTGAGCCGGCCGGTGGTGCGGGCTCGGACCGGGCAGCGGTGAAAGCCCCAGCCGGTCAGTGGTGCGGGCTCGGGCCGGTCACTGGTGCAGCGGGTTGGCCAGGGTGACGTAGACGGACTGGGTGTCGACCGGGCCGACGAGTTCGTCGAGGCCCCGCATCCGGGTCAGCAGGTTGGCCTTGCAGCGCAGGACGGGTGAGTCGAGGAGCCGGGCGGGCAGTGCGGTGCGCATCCGGCGCGGTCCGGCGGCGGCCTCGCTCAGGAAGCGGCGGAAGACGCCGAGCAGCAGCCTTTCGTCGGCGAGCCGCTGGGAGCCGAGGGCGCCCACCAGGCCGAGGACGTTGTTGATCGCCAGGTAGTAGGCGAACCGTTCGTCGGCGACCTCGTCGGAGACAAACGTGTCGCTGCGCTCGCCGATGCCGGGCAGCCGGGCGTCGAGCTCCGCGCGGTGCGACGCGCGGAAGTAGTAGCCCTGGTTGTCGCGGTAACGGCCGCCCGTGGGCCACCCGTCGGCGTCCAGCAGGACCAGCGTGTTCTGCTGGTGCGCCTCCAGGGCGATGCCCGCTTCGCCGTCCAGCCACAGGACGGGACGCACCACCTGTTCGAGGTAGCGCAGGAACCACTCGGCGGCCACGGTGTCGTACGGCCGGCCGGTCCGGGCGGCCAGGCGGTGGACGATGTCGGCCAGCCGGGAGGCGGAAGTGTGGGCGCGGGGTGCGACGAGTCCGGCGACGCAGCTGACGTCGTCGGACGGACTGAACGGGTTGTGCCGGATGACGACGTCGAGTCCGCGCACGGGTGCGCCGTCCGGTCCGTCCACGGCGAGCCAGGCCGGGTCGCGGACGATGTCGAACCCCGGGTACGCGGCCTGCCACCGGGCCGCCAGGCCCCTGCGCAGGAGGCGGTGCACCTCGACGCCCCGGTGCAGTTCCTTGCGGAGGTTCTCCCGGCATGAGTTGGTGATGCGCAGGCCCAGTGAGAGCTTGAGCATGGCGGGCGCGGCGGTGCGATGGACGGTGCGCACGGAGGAGGTGGGTGACCAGGGCAGGCCGCGGACACCGAGGTCGAGCAGGAGTCCGGCGTCCAGCAGGGCCGCGACCTCGGGCCGGCGCCGGAGCTCCTGGGCCTGCCAGGGGTGCAGGGGCAGGGCGGCGTATCCGTCCGGGAGGTCCGGCAGTTCGCGTTCCGGTCCCAGCCGGGCGGTGAGTCGAGGGCCGGTGACAAGGCGGCCGCGTTCGGTCCAGGCGGAGTCGGTACGGAGCACGGCGGGGGCGACCGCCATCCAGTGCAGGGCGAAGGAGCCGCGCAGTTCCGGCGAGTAGCGGCGCAGTTCGCTCTCCGAGAGTCCCTCGCGGCTCTTCGGGGTGGGGTGCAGGGGGTGGCCGTGGACGAGGGCCTGTTCGGCGGCGAGGAACAGGTCGGGCGGACCGGCTGGCCGTGCCCCGCGGTCGGCGATGAAGACGGTGGTACGGCGGACCGAGTCGGCGACCCGGGCCACCAGGTCGACGGCGTCCTCCGGGGCACCGGGCGCCTCCCTGGCGAGCAGCGCGGCGACCGTCACCGCGTCGACCGGTCCGGGAGCCCCGGCCAGGCACGGGGCACCGAGACGGTGCCGGCCGGTCGGCGACCAGTACTCGACGGGCACCAGCAGGGCCGTACCGCTGGCGGGCAGGGGCACGCGGAGTACCCCGTCCTCCGGGGCGGGTGCGCCGGTCTCCCGGAGCCAGCAGCGCAGCAGGTTCTCCACGGTGGCGGCCTGCGCCGCGGAGTGGGGGTCCGTTTCGGCCGGTGGCTGCTGTCTGGGCACGGTTTCGTGGGCGCGGGCGCGGTTCTCGGACGAGGGGAAGGAGATCAAGGCGAATCCTTTGGATAAACGTTTCTTCATACCGAAGTACTGCGAACGGGATGATCGGTACGGTCTTCTGCGGCCGACCGGAGATCGGCATACCGGCCCGTCGTGCGAGAAGGGTCAGCCCGGGTGCGGATCGGCCGGGGCCCGGCCGGAGTGGCCGCGGGCCGCTGAGCCGACGGCGTCGGCCAGGCGGTCGAGTACCGCCGCCGCCTGTTCCTCCGTGGTGGTCAGCGGCGGTGTCAGCCGGACCAGGTCGGCGGACCGGCCGCCGATGCCCACGATGAGGCCGCGGCGCAGGCACTCGCGCTGCACGGCGGCCGCCAGTTCGGGCGCGGGGCGACGGCCGCCGTCGAGCGGGTGCTCCTCGGCCCGCACGAACTCGATCCCGATCATCAGCCCGCGCCCGCGCACATCACCGACGCACGTATGGGAGCCGGCCAGTTCTCGCAGCCGGCCGAGCAGACCGGCGCCCAGGGCGGCCGCGTGCTCGGCGAGGCGGTTCTCGCGGACGTGGGCGAGGGTCGCCGTACCGGCGGCCATGGCGAGCTGGTTGCCGCAGAGCGCCGCGGTACGGGCGCCGAGGTCATCGGGGCCGGGGTCGAGGGCGTCCTGGTGGACGACGACAGACAGCGGCAGGCCGCCGCCGATCGCCTTGGACAGGACCAGCACGTCGGGGACGACCCCGGCGTGGTCCACCGCCCAGTAGGCACCGGTCCGGCCGACGCCCGTGCTTCGCTCGTCGGCGATCAGCGCGACGGACCGCTCGGCGGTCAGCCGTCGCGTACGGCGCATCCGGTCGTCGGAGACGGGACGCAGGTCCTCGTCCGAGACCGGCGCCAGGAGCAGCCCGGCGGGCGCATCGGCACCCCACGCGACGACGCCCGTCCGCCCGGTCGCGGCCGAAACGGGGCCATCACACGGGCCGGCAGGCGTGTCCGCACCCCACGTGACAATGCCCGTCCCCCCAGCCGCGGCCGACTCGGGACCAGTCCACAGCCCGGCGGGCGCGTCCGCATCCCACGCGACGACACCCGTCCGCCCGGTCGCAGCCGAAACGGGGCCGGCACACGGGCCGGCAGGCGCGTCCGCACCCCACGTGACAATGCCCGTCCCCCTAGCCGCGGCCGACTCGGGACCAGTCCACAGCCCGGCGGGCGCATCCGCACCCCACGCAACGGCACCCGTCCCCCCAGTCGCGGCCGAAACAGGGCCATCACACGGACCCGCAGGCGCATCCGCACCCCCCACAACAGCGCCCGTCCCCCCGACCGCAGCCGGCTCGGGGCCGCACCACGGCCCGGCGGGCTCTCCCGCACCGCACGCGGCAATGCCCGTCCGACCGGTCGCCGCGCGGACAAGCGCGATGGCGGTATCCAGCGCGTCCGCCTCGCAGGGGCCGCAGAACCGTACGCGCGCGTGCCGGGCGAGAGCGGGCGGCAGGGTGTGCAGGAGTTCGTCGACGAAGGCGTCCTTGACCGGTGTCGGCAGGCCGGGGGCCTGCAAGGGCGCGCCGGAGTCGAGCACCGCGCGGATCGCCGCCAGCACGACCGGATGGTTGTGTCCGAGGGCCAGGGTGCCGGCGCCGGACACGCAGTCCAGATAGCGGCGGCCGTCCGCGCCCTCCACGGTGAGGCCCCGCGCGCGAACGGGGACGATCGGCAGGGCGCGCGGGTAGGTACGCGCCGCCGCCTCGCGCGTCGGCCGGCGCCGTGCCGCACCCTCGTACGCCCCTGGCTCCGCCGCTCCGGCGGACCCCGCGGACCCCGCGGACCCCGCGGACCGGGCGGACCGGGCGGAACGCACCGTCGTCCCAGCCGCCCCGTCCCCCGACGACACCAACCCCCCGCACCCGGATCCGGCCACGGTTTTCTGTCCTCCCGCTGTTCAGAGGGGGACCGCGGTCGGGCAGCAGGCCACCCCTCACCGCTACCAACCCCCGAACGCGCAACGGGTTACGGCCTGCCGCCAGATCCGCGCGGAGAGGCGGCCGCTGCCGTACCGGCGACGGTCCCCCACAGCGGGTGCATAGTGTGAAGTGCCGTGCGGTTCTCAGCAGGGGGGGTCACACCATGCGATCCATACGGCTGTCGTTCCCCGGGCGGCGACCAAGGGACGGGCGGCGGGGCCGCGCCCTCGCGGGACCGGCCGCCCTGGCGCTGGCGCTGGCACTCACCGGCTGCGGCTCGGACGGCGGTTCGGCCGGCGATTCCGCCGCGTCGACCGCGGCCGACGGCAGCGGCGGGTTCGAGATCCCGGACGATGTCAGGGACAGGCTCGAGGAGCACGGGATCGACGTCGACCAGTGGCAGGACGGCGCCTGGCGGGACTGGGACCGTGCCGACTGGCTGCGCCGGGCGCGGGATTTCGTCAACCCGGTCATCGAGGACCTGTGGGACCCGGACCGCATGCGGGACGCCGAGGAACTGGACCCGGAGGTCACCGCGGGCGATCTGGCCGGTGACGGCGACGCGGGCGTCACCGACCCGGAGCCGCGGCCGGTACCGGCGCGGGCCGTGCCGCCCCCGTACCACGCCAACGCGGCCACGGCCGGCAAGGTCTTCTTCGACGCCCCCGAGGGCCAGATGGTCTGCTCGGCCACCGTGGTGGCGGACCCGGCCCGGCCCGGCCGGTCCAACCTGGTGTGGACCGCGGGGCACTGTGTGCACGCCGGCCGGACCGGCGGCTGGTACCGCAACATCGCGTTCGTGCCGTCGTACAACGACGCGGGCCGGTCGGGCGCGGAACTGGCGAACGCCACCGAGGACGAGGTGGCTCCCTACGGCGTGTGGTGGGGGGACCGGGCGCGGACCTCGGACCAGTGGATCGAGCGGGGCGGGGCGACGGGCGGGGACGGTGCCCCGTACGACTTCGCTGTCATCCATGTGACGCCCGAGGAGGGCGGTGGCGGCAGGTCGCTGGAGGAGACGGTCGGCGCGGCGCTGCCGGTGGACTTCGCGGCTCCCGCAGTCTCGGAGCTGCCGGATCTGACGGCGTTCGGCTATCCGGCCGCCGCGCCCTTCGACGGGCAGACGCTGTTCGGCTGCGAGGACCGGCCGGGCCGGCTGTCGGTCGACGCGGCCGAGCCGACGATGTACCGCGTCGGCTGCACCATGACCGGGGGTTCGTCCGGCGGCGGCTGGATCGCGGCCGGGGCCGACGGGGATCCGGCGCTGGTGTCCAACACGTCCATCGGCCCGGTGGGCGCGGGCTGGCTGGCCGGTCCGCGGCTGGGCGGGGCGGCGCGGGCCGTGTACGACGCGGTCAGCGCGGACGCCGCCGGGGACGGCAGTCAGTAGTACGGGCACCCGCCCGTACTACTGACCGCTCGGACCCGCCGCCTCGCGGACCGGTGGTACGGGTGAGGGCCCGCCCCGGCCAAAGCAGGGGCGGGCCCTCACCGCGTACGCGTTCCGCGCCGGTCAGGCGAGCGGCGCCGGTACGTACGGCGTGAGCTCCGCCGCCAGTTCCTCGTGCACCCGGAGCTTGAGCAGGGTGCCCTCCGGGGTGTGCTCCTCGGAGATCACCTCGCCCTCGTCGTGGGCGCGGGCGACCAGCTTGCCGTGCGTGTACGGCACCAGTGCCTCGATCTCGACGGACGGGCGGGGCAGTTCCTCGTCGATCAGCGCGAGCAGTTCCTCGATGCCCCGGCCGGTGCGGGCGGAGACGGCGATGGAGTGCTTCTCGACCCGCAGCAGCCGCTGGAGGACCAGCGGGTCGGCCAGATCGGCCTTGTTGATCACGACGATCTCGGGTACGTCGGTGGCGCCGACGTCCCTGATCACCTCGCGCACGGCGGCGAGCTGCTCCTCCGGAACCGGATGCGATCCGTCCACCACGTGCAGGATCAGGTCGGCGTCGCCGACCTCCTCCATCGTGGAGCGGAACGCCTCGACCAGGTGGTGCGGCAGGTGCCGGACGAAGCCGACGGTGTCCGTCAGCGTGTACAGCCGTCCGCTCGGCGTCTCCGCGCGGCGCACGGTCGGGTCCAGGGTCGCGAACAGCGCGTTCTCGACCAGGACGCCCGCGCCGGTGAGGCGGTTGAGCAGGGAGGACTTGCCGGCGTTGGTGTAGCCGGCGATGGCGACCGACGGCACCTTGTGGCGCCGGCGCTCCTGGCGCTTGATCTCGCGGCCGGTCTTCATCTCCGCGATCTCACGGCGCATCTTGGCCATCTTCTCGCGGATCCGGCGCCGGTCCGTCTCGATCTTGGTCTCACCGGGACCGCGGGTGGCGAGACCGCCGCGACCGCCACCCATCTGCCGGGACAGCGACTGGCCCCAGCCGCGCAGCCTCGGCAGCATGTACTGCATCTGCGCGAGCGCGACCTGCGCCTTGCCCTCCCGGGACTTGGCGTGCTGGGCGAAGATGTCCAGGATCAGGGCGGTCCGGTCGATGACCTTGACCTTGGCGACGTCCTCCAGCTGGATCAGCTGGCCGGGGCTCAGCTCACCGTCGCAGATGACCGTGTCCGCGCCGGTCTCCAGCACGATCTCGCGCAGCTCCTGCGCCTTGCCGGAGCCGATGTAGGTGGCCGGGTCGGGCTTGTCACGGCGCTGGATCACGCCGTCGAGGACCATCGCGCCGGCGGTCTCGGCGAGCGCGGCGAGCTCCGCCAGGGAGTTCTCCGCGTCCCGTGCCGTGCCCGTGGTCCAGACGCCGACGAGGACGACCCGCTCCAGGCGGAGCTGTCGGTACTCGACCTCGGTGACGTCCTCGAGTTCGGTGGACAGGCCCACCACGCGGCGCAGGGCCGCGCGCTCGGAGCGGTCGAACTGGTCGCCGTCCCACTCCGCGTCGTCTCCGTGGCTCCAGGCGACGTCCTCTTCCATCAGGGCATCGGCCCGAAGACCTTCGGGATAGGTGTGCGCGAGGCGCTTGGTGTCCTGGGAAGGGGAAGAAGAGGAGGTCATTGGATCCTTACGTCTCTGGGAACGGATACTGCGGCGCTTTTCCGCGTCGTAGGTCACAACGCGTGAGCGGGCGGCGAGATTCCCGCGCCCGTGCCACGCCGACCGGAAAAGCGGTCCGGAAAATGGTCGCACGGCACGGGACGTCTCGTCACCGGCTTATTCCCCGGGCGCGGGTGAGGTAGTCGCGGCCGGCTGCTGGACCGGTTTCCAGTCGGGGTGGCCCGGCATCGGCGGGGTCTTCGCGCCGTAGAGCCAGGCGTCGAAGAAGCCGGCCAGGTCGCGGCCGGAGACCTCGGTGGCGAGCCGGACGAAGTCGGCGGTGCTCGCGGCGGCGTCCCGGTGCCGGCTCACCCAGGTCCGTTCGAGGCGTTCGAAGGCCGGGGCGCCGATCTCCTGGCGCAGCGCGTAGAGGACCAGCGCGGAGCCGTCGTAGACGCTGGGCCGGAAGATGCTCGTCTTGCGGCCCGGTTCGGGCACCTTGGGCGCGGCCGGCGGTCCGCCCTTGGCGCGCCACTGGTCGGAGGCGCCGTAGGCGGCCTTCATCCGCGCGGTCAGCGTTCGGCCGGCCCGCTCCTGCGCGTACAGGGCCTCGTACCAGGTGGCGTGCCCTTCGTTGAGCCACAGGTCGGACCAGGCGCGCGGGCTGACGCTGTCGCCGAACCACTGGTGGGCCAGCTCGTGCACCATGATCGACTCGACGTACCACTTCGGGTAGCCGGGCTCGGTGAACAGTTCCCGCTCGAAGAGGGAGAGCGTCTGCGTCTCCAGTTCGAAACCGGTCGCGGCGTCGGCCATGAGCAGGCCGTACGTCTCGAAGGGGTAGGGCCCGGCCTTGCTCTCCATCCAGGCGATCTGGCCGGGGGTCTTCGCCAGCCAGGGTTCGAGCGCCGCGCGGTGCCGGGTGGGCACGACGTCCCGTACCGGCAGGCCGTGCGGGCCGGTGCGGTGCAGGACGGTGGAGCGGCCGATGGACACCTGCGCGAGTTCGGTGGCCATCGGGTGCCGGGTGCGGTACGTCCAGGTCGTCGCGCCGCCGGCCGCGCGGGGCCGGTTGGCCGGCAGCCCGCCGGCGACGGCGGTGTGGCCGTCCGGGGCGGTGACCCTGATGGTGAAGTACGCCTTGTCGGAAGGGTGGTCGTTGCAGGGGAAGACCAGGTGGGCGGCGTCGGCCTGGTTGGCCAAGGCGAGGCCGTCCGCAGTGCGCACCCAGCCGCCCTGGCGGCCTTCGGGGGGCACGGGGTCGCTGGTGTGCCGCACGGTGATCCGGGTCCGGTCGCCCTCGTCCAGGGCGTCCTCGGGTGTGATCACCAGGTCCTCGCCGGCGGTGGTGAAGCCGGCGGGTTCGCCGTCGACCGCCACGGAACCGACCGTGCCGTGGGCGAAGTCGAGGTTGAGCCGGTCCAGGTCGGCAGTGGTGCGGGCCTCGATGGTGGTGACGGCCCGCAGCGGCTCGGTGTTGCTGCCGGAGTAGGTGAAGGAGAGGTCGTACGCCAGCACGTCGTAACCGGGGTTGCCCAGGTGGGGGAAGAGGCGGTCGCCGATGCCGAGCGGGGCCGGCGGGGCGCTAGCGGCGATCAGACAGACCGAGACGGCCGAGGCGAGCGGCACCGCCGCCCGCAGCCGCCGTCGGCGGCCGGGGCGGGCAGAGGGGGCGGGGCTGCGGGGGATGTGCGGCATGCCCCACGGCTATCAGCGCCCGCCCGCCCGACGTCGACGGCGCGCGCCCGGCGCACCCGAACGGGTTCCCGCGCTGCGGAGCGCCCAGGCGTGCGCCACGGGGCGGGCGCCGCCCGCGTCTCAGCCCCCCGTCGGCTGCGGCTGCTGGGCGCGGCTCACGTCGTACACGCCCGCCACGTTGCGCATCGCGCGCATCAGGGCGGGGAGGTGGGCGACGTCCGGGAGGCGGACGGTGTACGTGTGGCGCACGCGCTGCCGGTCGGGGGGTTCGACCGTCGCGGAGACGATTTCGGCGCCCTCCAGGGCCATCGCCTCGGTGAGGTCGGCGAGGAGATGCGGACGGACGAACGATTCGGCGAGCAGCGTGACCCGGCCGCCGGCGGTACCGCCCCAGCGCACGCCGACCTCCGCGCGCCCTCCGCTCTTCATCCGCGCCACCACGGCGCACTCCGCGCGGTGCACGGTCACCACCGACCCGCGCACCGCGAAGCCGGTGACCCGGTCGGGCGGTACGGGGGTGCAGCAGCCGGCCAGCCGTACGGTCACGTCCGGCAGGTCGACCAGGACGGCGGGGGCGTCGGCGCCGGACGGGTCCTCCGGGGTACGGCGTACGACCAGCCCCTCGTCGGTGCCCGGCCGGGCGGATTCCGCGTCCTCGGCGGCACCGCGCCCCGGATGGGCGGTGAGCCAGCGCTGGATGGCGATCCGGGCGGCGGGGGTGTGGGCGTGCTCCAGCCACTCCCGGGACGGCTCGGAGGCCGGGTCCTGGCCCATCAGGAGCTGCACGGTGTCGCCGTCGCGCAGCACCGTGCTGAGCGTCGCCAGCCGGCCGTTGACCCGGGCGCCGATGCAGGCGTGCGCGTCCTCGCCGTACTGCGCGTAGGCGGCGTCCACGCAGGTCGCGCCGTCCGGCAGGCCCAGCGTGCCGCCGTCCGGGCGGAAGACGGTGATCTCCCGGTCCTGGGCGAGGTCCTCGCGCAGGGTGGACCAGAAGGTGTCCGGGTCGGGGGCGGCCCGCTGCCAGTCCAGGAGGCGGGAGAGCCAGCCGGGGCGGGTGGGGTCGATCCGCTCGCCGTCGCCCGCGGCCTGCTCCTCGGCGGGCCCGGTGTACGGGTTGCCGAGGGCGACGACGCCGGCCTCGGCGACCTTGTGCATCTGGTGGGTGCGGATGAGGACCTCGACGACCTGGCCGTCGCCCGCGCGGGCCACCGCGGTGTGCAGCGACTGGTAGAGGTTGAACTTGGGTACCGCGATGAAGTCCTTGAACTCCGAGACCACCGGCGTCAGACAGGTGTGCAGTTCGCCCAGCACCGCGTAGCAGTCGGCGTCCTCGTTGACCAGCACCAGCAGGCGGCCGAAGTCGGTCGGGCCGATCCGGCCGCGTTTGCGGCCCACGCGGTGCACGGAGACGAAGTGGCGGGGCCGGATCAGCACGTCCGCCGGGATGTCGGCCTCGCGCAGCACGGCGCGCACCTCGTCGGCGGTGGCGGCCAGCGGGTCGTCCGCGCGGGCCGCGTTCTCGGCGATGAGCTCCTTGGTGCGGCGGTGGTCCTCGGGGTGCAGGACCGCGAAGACCAGGTCCTCCAGCTCGGTCTTGAGCGCCTGGACACCGAGCCGTTCGGCGAGCGGGATGAGGACGTCGCGGGTGACCTTGGCGATGCGTTCCTGCTTCTCCTGGCGCATGACGCCGAGGGTGCGCATGTTGTGCAGCCGGTCGGCGAGTTTGATCGACATCACCCGGACGTCGTTGCCGGTGGCGACGAGCATCTTGCGGAAGGTCTCGGGCTCGGCGGCGGCGCCGTAGTCGACCTTCTCCAGTTTGGTGACGCCGTCGACGAGATAGCGGACCTCTTCGCCGAACTCGGCGCCGACCTGGTCGAGGGTCACCTCGGTGTCCTCGACGGTGTCGTGCAGCAGGGAGGCGGTCAGTGTCGTGGTCTCGGCGCCCAGCTCGGCGAGGATGAGAGTGACGGCGAGCGGGTGCGTGATGTAGGGCTCGCCGCTCTTGCGCATCTGGCCGCGGTGCGAGGACTCGGCGAGCAGATAGGCGCGGCGCAGCGGGTCGATGGCCGCGTCGGGGTGGTGGGCGCGGTGCGCCTCGACCACATGGCCGATGGCGTCGGGCAGCCGGCCCCGGGTGCCGGTGCCGAGGAGCGCGGCGCGGCCCAGACGCCGCAGATCGAGCCGGGGGCGGGCCTTGCGGCGGGGCGCCGCCGGGGTACCGGCGACGGTGGTCGCGGGCGTCACCGGGCCGGGGCTCGCTGGTTTCGCGGCCTCCGCGTTCATGGGCACCTCCGGCTGCGTCGACCGGCGGACGGGCCACCCCGGGGCGGACGGGGCGCGGGGGACGGCGTCGGTCCCCCGCCCGGGCCGGTGCTTGATGCTATCGAGCCCATCACGTACGGCCGACCGCCTCTCGCCGAGCATGAAACGGATCACCCATTCGAGCGATGGGCGGCGGGTTTATGTTTCCGAGCGGGGCGTCGAGGATCGCTCTGGTGCTCACCCGGCGGCCCCTGCCAGCCACTCCGCGTCGATCTCGCCCTCGGCGACGATCACCGCCGGGCCGGTCATCTCGATCTCGCCGTCCGGCCGCTCGGTGATGACCAGGGTGCCGCCGGGGACGTCGACCCGGTACGTCGCCGGCGTCCCGGTGACGGCCGGGTCGGCGTCGTCCCGGCGGGCCGCGGCGACGGCCACGGCACACGCGCCCGTGCCGCACGAGCGGGTCTCCCCGGAGCCACGCTCGTGCACGCGCATCGCGACGTGCCCGGGGCCCCGGTCGACCACGAACTCGACGTTCACCCCGTCCGGGTAGGCGTCGGCCGGGCTGAACGGCGGCGGCGAGTGCAGGTCGCCGGCGTGCGCGAGGTCGGCGACGAAGGCGACCGCGTGCGGGTTGCCCATGTTCACGTTCCGCGCGGGCCAGCTGCGCTCGCCCGCGCCGACCGTGATCTCGCCCTCGGGGAGCAGCGCGCGGCCCATGCCGACCGTGATGTCACCGTTCTTCGCCAGGTGGACGGTCTTCACGCCGCCGCGCGTGCCGACCGCGAGGTCGCCCTCGCCGGCGAGCCCGGCGTGCTGGAGGTAGCGCGCGAAGACCCGCACGCCGTTGCCGCACATCTCGGCGACGGACCCGTCGCCGTTGCGGTAGTCCATGAACCACTCGGCCTCGGCCGCCAGGTGCCGGGCCTCCGGGTGCGCGGCGGACCGCACCACGTGCAGCAGCCCGTCACCGCCGATTCCGGCGCGGCGGTCGCACAGGGCGGCGACGGCGGCCGGCGGCAGCTCGACGGCGTTCTCCGGGTCCGGCACGATCACGAAGTCGTTCTCGGTCCCGTGACCCTTGAGGAAAGCGATCCGCGTGCTCATTCCTCGATCGTACGGGGTGGCGCCGGCCGGCCCGCCGGACAGGGGCGGCCTCAGCCGCGCAGGCGGGCCACCCGCCACACCGCGAGGACGACGACCGCCGCCACCACGACCACGTAGGCGAGGACCACCCGCCAGTCGGGGCGGCGGCCCGAGCCGCGCTGCGGCAGGCCCGGCCAGGTGTGGCCCACCCGGCGGGCGGCCATCATGCCCCAGCCGGCCGCACAGGAGCAGATCAGCAGCCCCAGCATGGCGATCATCGCCCCGCTGTCGCCGAAGTCGAAGGCGAGCGGGAAGGCGAACATCAGGGAGCCGACGGCGGCCAGGCACACGATGGGCGCGAGCTGCCACAGGCGCAGCCGGCGCTGCGGACGCAGCTCGACCTCGACCTCTTCGCCGCTCGCGTACATCTCCTCGGGCTCCGGGCCGTCGGCGGTCACGCCGCCGGACGTCTCGTCGAGCCCGTCCAGCCGGTCCGGGCCCGGACGGTCCGCGTCCGGCTCCGGTTCCGGGCCGTCGACGGTGATGTGATCGGTGCTCGGTGCGGTGTCACGAGGGCCGGCCTCCATCGCCACGCGCCCTCCCCACTAGGACTCCACTTGGTCGATCGAAGCTCGATGATGGCACGCCCCCGCAGGCCGCGATGACGGCCGGAGCGTCCCGATGCCATGACGTGATCAGGCTGTAACCGGTCGTTCGACCAATGACAGCGCGAGCTGCGGAAGTTCCCCGAGGTCCGCCGCGGCCCCACTCAACCAGTGCACCCGTGGGTCGCGCCTGAACCACGAATCCTGACGGCGCGCGAAGCGTTTGGTGGCCCGTACGGTCTCGTCCCGGGCCTCGTCCATGGTGCACTCACCGGCGAGCGCCGTGAGCACCTGCTGGTAGCCGAGGGCGCGCGACGCCGTACGCCCCTCTCGCAACCCGCGCGCCTCCAGTGCGCGTACTTCGTCCACCAGACCGGCCGCCCACATCCGGTCCACCCGGCGCGCGATACGGGCGTCCAGTTCCGGGCGGGCCACGTCCACGCCGATCTGCACGGTGTCGTAGACCGAGTCGTGGCCGGGGAGGTTGGCGGTGAAGGGGCGGCCGGTGATCTCGATCACCTCGAGCGCGCGGACGATCCGGCGGCCGTTGCCGGGCAGGATGGCGCGGGCGGCCTCCGGGTCGGCGGCGGCCAGCCGGGCGTGCAGCGCCCCGGAGCCGCGCAGGGTCAGCTCCTCCTCCAGCCTGGCCCTGATCTCCGGGTCGGTGCCGGGGAACTCCATCTTGTCGACGGCGCCCCGCACGTAGAGGCCGGAGCCGCCGACCAGCACCGGCCAGCGGCCGGCGGCGAGCAGGGCGTCGATCCGTTCCCGGGCGAGGCGCTGGTACTCGGCTACGGAGGCGGTGACGGTCACCTCCCAGATGTCCAGGAGGTGGTGCGGGACTCCCGCGCGCTCCTCGGGCGTCAGTTTGGCGGTGCCGATGTCCATCCCTTGGTAGAGCTGCATGGAGTCGGCGTTGACGACTTCGCCGCCGAGCCGCTCGGCCAGGAAGACGCCCAGATCGGACTTACCGGCCGCGGTCGGTCCGACGACGGCGATGACGCGGGGGGCGGGAGGTGCACTGCTCACCGCCCCAGTCTCGCAAACCTCCCGGTGCGGCCACGAACGAGTTACGTGACGGGACGTCATCGGGGTCGTTGCCCGTTGCGAGGTTCCCGCCCCGGCGCACGGAGGCGGTGGCCCGGGTCGCGCGAACGGACGCACCGGGCGACGCGGGAATTCGCCCGCACGAGTACCGTATGGAGTTGATATGGGCGTTTTTACACGACTTCTTCGGAGGTCGAAGGCCACGGAGGAGGCAGCGGCCACCGAGGCGGCGGTCGGCGCACCGGCCGCCGAGGCCGAGGCGGAGAAGGCGGCCGTCGCCGCTGAGCCGGCCGGGGCCGGAGCCGACGGGGCGGCGCAGCCGGCGGTCGAGGAGACCGCCGGCGGTGCCGGGTCCGACGGCGTCGAGATCCCCAAGCAGCAGTCCGCCGGGGAGGCCGTCGACAACGAGGCCGGTGAGGGCGCCCGCACCTGACAGTTGACCGCACCAGCCGCGCAGGAAGGTGGACCATGGGTCTCCTGGACAACTTGAAGGCCAAGCTGGGCCCGGCGAAGGGCAAGGTCTCCGACCTCGCGCAACAGCACGGGGGCAAGATCCAGCACGGTCTCGACAGGGCGGCGAAGACCGTCGACGAGAAGACCAAGGGCAAGTACAGCGACCGGATCCAGTCCGGTACGGGCAAGGCCAAGGACGCTGTGGACCGCCTGGCGCACAAGGACGATCCCGGCTCCGGCCCGGCGGGCGGCCCGCCCCCGGCGGGTCCCACACCCCCGGCCGGCTGAACGGCACGGATCGGCGGGTACCCGACGGCGGACGGCCGCGGAGCGCATGGCTCCCGGCCGTCCGCCGTCGGGTACCGGCATGCCCCGCCCGCCACGGCACCTTCGCGCTGCGGGGCTACGGGGCTACGGGGCTACGGGGCTACGGGGCTACGGGGCTACGACCAGGCGGCCACCACGTAGCCGACCCCGTAGGGCGCGTCCTCGTACAGCAGCGTGCCGCTCAGGCCAGTGCCCTCGGCGGCGCCCGCGAGGACCTGCCAGGGTGCCCGCCCGGACACCTTCAGCTCGTGGGCCAGTTCCGGATCCAGGGCCCTGAGCGCCGCCAGGTCCGCCGCGCCCAGCGCGCGGGCCGCCTCCGCGTCGAAGGGTGCCGCCCGCTCGTCGAGGTAGCCGGGCGCCTTGACTGTGCGGCAGGCGCTGGCGTCTCCCAGCACGAGCATCGCCACCCGGCCGGCTCGCCCGGCGATGTCCCGCCCGAGGGCGGCGCACCGCTCGGCCGCCAGGAACTCCCCCACGCCGAGCCCTTCGACCGGCGTGGCGGACCACCCCGTCCGCGCCAGCAGCCAGGCACCGACCGCGAGCCCGTACGGCAGCTCCGGCCCGGTCGCCTCGCCGCCCCGGTCGGCACCGAGCCGTACGTCCACGTCCACGCCGAAGCCGCGGAACGATCCGCGGGCGCCCTCGGGGTACCGCTCGGTCTCCTGCGGTCCGGTGCCCTCGGCGGGCCCGACGACCACGAGCAGGTCGGGCCGCGCGGCGGCGAGCCCGCCCAGCGCGTCCGCGCACCTGGCGCGCGCCGGATCGAGTTCTGGCGCGGCGCCCGCGGCGACCTCGGGGACCAGGAGGGGCGGGCAGGGACAGACGGCGGCGGCGACAAGCATGATCGGCAGCGTATCCCCGTCCGCTCTGGAGGGTTTCCGGGGCAGCGCGGTGGCGGGGTCTGGGTCAGCCGACCGACATCGACCTCTGCGCCCGCCCCTCCTCCCTTCCCGGCCTCCCGGCCGCGCGGTCAGTCGCAGCCGCAGCCGCTCGCCACGGCCGGCAGTGGTTCGGGGACGCCGATCTTCGGCAGGCCCAGCAGCACGCCCGTGGACTTGGCGGTCTGTTCCGCCGTGTTGCGCATCTCCCAGGCGTCGCCCGCGCGGGTGCGCCGCATCGCGAGGACAGTGCCCTCCGCGAGCAGGTGGTGCGGGGCGGCGTAGGTGATCTCGACGGTGACCACGTCGCCGGGCCGGACCTCCTGGTCCGGCTTGGTGAAGTGGACCAGGCGGTTGTCGGGGGCGCGGCCGGAGAGGCGGTGGGTGCTGCCGTCCTTGCGGCCCTCGCCCTCGGCGACCATCAGCTCCACGGTGCGGCCGACCTGCTTCTTGTTCTCCTCCCAGGAGATCTCCTCCTGGAGGGCGACCAGCCGCTCGTAGCGCTCCTGGACGACCTTCTTGGGGATCTGGCCGTCCATCTCGGCGGCCGGGGTGCCGGGGCGCTTGGAGTACTGGAAGGTGAACGCCTGCGCGAACCGGGCCTCGCGGACGACGTGCAGGGTCTGCTCGAAATCCGCCTCGGTCTCGCCGGGGAAGCCGACGATGATGTCGGTGGTGATCGCGGCGTGCGGGATGGCGGCGCGGACCTTCTCGATGATCCCGAGGTAGCGCTCCTGGCGGTAGGAGCGGCGCATCGCCTTGAGGACCGGGTCGGAGCCGGACTGGAGCGGCATGTGCAGCTGCGGCATCACGTTCGGCGTCTCGGCCATGGCGGCGATCACGTCGTCGGTGAAGTCGCGCGGGTGCGGTGAGGTGAAGCGGACCCGCTCCAGGCCGTCGATGGTGCCGCAGGCCCGCAGCAGCTTGCTGAATGCCTCGCGGTCGCCGATGTCGGAGCCGTACGCGTTGACGTTCTGCCCGAGCAGGGTGATCTCGCAGACGCCCTCGGCGACCAGGGCCTCGACCTCGGCCAGGATGTCGCCGGGGCGGCGGTCCTTCTCCTTGCCGCGCAGGGCGGGGACGATGCAGAAGGTGCAGGTGTTGTTGCAGCCCACCGAGATGGAGACCCAGGCGGCGTAGGCGCTCTCGCGGCGGGTGGGCAGCGTGGACGGGAACGCCTCCAGCGACTCGGCGATCTCTACCTGTGCCTCCTCCTGCACGCGGGCGCGCTCCAGGAGGACCGGCAGCTTGCCGATGTTGTGCGTGCCGAAGACCACGTCCACCCAGGGGGCGCGTTTCACGATGGTGTCGCGGTCCTTCTGAGCCAGACAGCCGCCGACCGCGATCTGCATGCCGGGGCGGCTCGCCTTCTTCGGGGCGAGGTGGCCCAGGTTGCCGTACAGCTTGTTGTCGGCGTTCTCGCGCACCGCGCAGGTGTTGAAGACGACGACGTCCGCGTCGCCGTCGGCGCTCTCCGGGGCGCGGACGTACCCGGCGTCCTCCAGCAGACCTGACAATCGCTCGGAGTCGTGGACGTTCATCTGGCACCCGTAGGTGCGTACCTCGTATGTGCGGGGGGCGCCCACGGTCTGGCTCCGGTCGATGCTGGTCATGGCAATAAGGGTAGGCGCTCCGCGGCAGTGCCCCGGGCGGCCTGTGGACAACCGCGAAAGCCGCTGGTCAGGGCTCGATGAGGCCGGCTCGGATCGCGTACCGGGTCAGCTCCAGGCGGTCCCGGACGCCGAGCTTCTGGAGCAGGTTGGCGCGGTGCCGTTCGACGGTCTTGGCGCTGATGAAGAGGAGTTCGCCGATCTCCTTGGAGGTGTGTCCCTCGGCGACGAGCTTGAGGATCTCCTCCTCGCGCTCGGTGATCGGCCGCGCGGGCAGTCCGTCGCCCCGGTGCAGGCGGTCCAGATAGGCGCGGACCAGGGCGCGCTCGGCGCCCGGGTAGATGAACGGCTCGTCGCGCACGGCGGCCCGGCACGCCTCCACCAGGTCGCGGTCGGCGACCGATTTGAGCACGTAGCCGCAGGCGCCCGCCTTGAGGGCCTCGAAGAAGTACTGCTCGTTGTCGTACATCGTCAGGATGAGTATGCGCAGGTCGGGCAGGCGGCGGGAGAGTTCGCGGGCCGCCTGGAGGCCGGTCGTCCGGGGCATGGCGACGTCCAGGACGGCGAGGTCCACGCCGCCGGACCGGGCCGCCGCGACCGCCTCGGCGCCGTCCCCGGCCTCGGCGACGACCCTCAGGTCGGGTTCGCCGTCGAGTATGAGGCGCACACCGCGGCGCACCAGGGTGTGGTCGTCGGCGAGCAGGACGCGGATCGGGGGCGGCGGGGAGTGGATGGTCATCAGCGGTCTCCGGGCGCGGTGGGCGCGTTCGCGCGGGGGTCGGTTCCGGTCATTGCGGCGGGCGCGTTCGCGTACGGGTCGGTCCAGGGCGGGCCAACCTCCACGCGCGCGTACGGGCCGGTCCCGGGCGTACCGGCGGGCACGCGCGTGTGGAGGTCGGTCGCGGGCGTACCGGCGGGCACGCGCGCGTACGGGTCGGGGGCGGCGGGGTCCGCGGGTACGCGCGCGTACGGGTCGGTGCCGGCGAGGTCCGCCGGTACGCGCGCGTGGATGTCAGTTCCGCCGGGGGCGACAGGTACGCGCAGGCGTACGTGGGTGCCCCCGTCCGGGCCGGGTGCCACCGACAGGTCGGCTCCCACCAGCAGGGCGCGTTCCCGCATGCCGCCGATACCGGCCCCCTCGGGGGCGCCGCCGATGCCGGTGCCGTTGTCGCGGACCAGGAGTTCGACGGCGTCGGGAAGCCGGCGCAGGGTGACGTCGGCACGGTCGGCGGCGGAGTGCCGGGCGGTGTTGGTCAGGCCCTCCTGCGCGACCCGGTAGAGGACGAGTTCCGCCTCCGGGGAGAGCGGGGGCAGTTCGCCGGGGACCTGGTGGCGCACGGTGAGCCCGTGGTGGGTGAACTCGGTGGCGAGCGAACGCAGGGCGCTGGCCAGGCCCAGTTCCTCCAGCACACCGGGGCGCAGCCGGCGGGCGATGCGCCGGATCTCGTCCAGTCCGGCCCGGGTCGCCTCCTGGGTCTGGCCCACCTCGTCACGCAGTTCGGCGGGCACCCGGTCGGCGACCCGTTTGAGCTGGAGCAGGACGGCGGTGAGGGTCTGGCCGACCTCGTCGTGCAGTTCCCGGGCGATGCGGTGCCGCTCGCGTTCCTGGGCGTGCAGCGCGTGGGCGGCCCCGGCGGCGCGTTCCGCCTGGAGACGGTCGAGCATGGTGTTGTACGTCGCGATCAGCACGGCCGCCTCGGCCGGGCCGGAGACCTCCGGGCGGGTTCCGGGGCGCAGCAGGTCGGCGGTGGACATCGCGTGGCCCAGCCGTCGCAGCGGGGTGAGGCCGACCCGCAGCACGATCGCGTTGCCGATCAGCAGCGCGGCGAGGCCGCCGAGCAGGATCAGTGCCTCGTGCGGCAGCACGGGGGTGGAGACCGTGACCGGTCCCAGCAGCAGCGCGGTGGCCAGCACCAGGCCGGTGGCGTTGAGCGAGAAGATCCGCCAGAACAGCGACACGGTCTGCTTCCCGCTCCCTCCGTCACTCGCGGACGCGGATTTCGCGGCCGCCGGTCCCGGGGCCGCCGGTCCCGCCCACGACGCCGCCGGGAGCAGTCTCCGTACTCCCGGCCGGTTGCGTATATCCGTCACGACACCCATATCGCCACCGTACGCGCGGATGACAGCATGGCGACGCGCCACCGGATCCCATGGGCACCGGGGCGCCGCACAGCACGAGAACGAACGAGGGGAAGCCACGTGTCCGCTCCACGCCTGAGGGCGACGCCGCTGCCCGGCATCGGGGTCCAGTACGACCTGGTCACCCGGGAACACCGCCAGCTGTCGGTGGTGGCGCACCGTGACGGCGCCCGCACGGTCAACGTGTACCGGGCCGACGACCCCGACTCCTGCGCGCAGTCCCTGAAGCTGACGTCCGCCGAGGCGGACGCGCTGATCAACGCGCTGAAGCCGTCGCACCAGAGCGCGAGCCTGCTGGGCGCCTCCGGTCTCGGGCTGGTGGCCGAGCGGATCGAGGTGGCCGCGACCTCCCACTGGAACGGGCGGGTGCTGGGCGACACCAGGATGCGGACCGAGACCGGCGCGTCGATCGTGGCCGTGCTGCGGCACGCCGAGGCGGTCCCGTCCCCGGCCCCGGACTTCCGGCTGATGGGCGGCGACCTGGTGATCGTCATCGGCACCCGAGAAGGCGTCGACGCGGCCGCGGCGATACTCGGGCGGGAGTGACCCGGTGCACGGTTCCGCGGTACTGCTGATCGAGTTCGGTTCCATCATCCTGGGCCTCGGCCTGCTCGGCCGGTTCGCCGGGCGGTTCGGGCTCTCTCCCATACCCCTGTACCTGCTCGCCGGGCTGGCCTTCGGCGAGGGCGGGCTGCTGCCGCTGGGCGCGAGCGAGGAGTTCGTGGCGACCGGCGCCGAGATCGGCGTCATCCTGCTGCTGCTGATGCTGGGCCTGGAGTACACGGCCGGTGACCTGGTCACCAATCTGAAGTCGCACTATCCGGCGGGGCTGGTCGACTGCGCGTTCAACGCCCTGCCGGGCGCGGCGGCGGCGCTGCTGATGGGCTGGGGCCCGGTCGCGGCCGTCGTCCTGGCCGGTGTCACCTGGATCTCGTCGTCCGGTGTGATCGCCAAGGTGCTCGGTGATCTCGGCCGGGTCGGCAACCGGGAGACCCCGGTGATCCTCAGCGTGCTGGTCCTGGAGGACCTGGCGATGGCGGTGTATCTGCCGATCGTCACGGCGCTGGTGGCCGGTGCCGGGCTGATGACGGGCAGCGTGACGCTGGCGATCGCGCTGGGCGCGGCCGGGATCGTGCTGTTCGTGGCGGTCCGCTACGGCCGGGTGATCTCCCGGTTCGTCTCCAGCGACGACCCGGAGAAGCTGCTCCTGGTCGTGCTGGGGCTGACCATCCTGGTCGCGGGTGTGGCCCAGCAGCTCCAGGTGTCGGCGGCGGTCGGCGCGTTCCTGGTGGGCATCGCGCTGTCCGGGGAGGTCGCGGAGGGCGCGCACACGCTGCTGAGTCCGTTGCGGGACCTGT
The DNA here is from genome assembly GCF_040639815.1 of Streptomyces sp. NPDC023723. NCBI lineage: Bacteria > Bacillati > Actinomycetota > Actinomycetes > Kitasatosporales > Streptomycetaceae > Streptomyces > Streptomyces sp. NPDC023723. Next base: position 20,675 of record NZ_JBFAAP010000012.1, on the reverse strand, counting down.
TCGCCGCCGTGTTCTTCGTCTTCTTCGGGCTGCACACCGACCCGGCGAGCATTCCGCCGGTGCTGCTGCCCGCCTTCGCGCTGGCCGTCCTCACCGCTCTGACGAAGATCGCCACGGGGTACTGGGCGGCGCGGCGGGCCGGGATCTCGGTCAAGGGACGCTGGCGGGCGGGCGGCGCGCTGGTGGCCCGCGGCGAGTTCTCCATCGTGATCGCGGGGCTTGCCGTCTCGGCCGGTATCGAACCGTCCCTCGGCCCGCTGGCGACGGCGTACGTGCTGATACTGGTCATCCTCGGTCCTCTCACCGCCCGGTACACCGAGTCGGTCGCGAGCCTGCTGGCCCGCCGCCGGAACGCCAAGCGGGACCGCCGCCCGGACCTCCCCGAGGAGACACCCCGGCCGGCCGACGCGGAGGCGTCGGTGGCCGAGTGAGAGGCGGGGCGGCCCGGCGTCGGTGGCCGAGTGAGAGGCGGGGCGGCCCGGTATCGGTGGCCGAGCGAGGGGCAGGCGGCCCGGCATCGGTGGCCGAGTGAGAGGCAGGACAGCCCGGCGTCGGTGCCGGCTGAGGGTCGGGTCAGTCCGGCGTCCACCCCTGCCGCCGCAGCACCCCCGCCACGTCCGGTGCCTCGTAGTGCTCGCCCTTGAGGACCTTGCCGTCGGCCCTGCGGCTGATCTGCCCATCGGGGCCCAGCTTCGTCATGTTGGACCGGTGGATCTCGGCGATCACCGCGTCCAGGTCGATGCCGTGCACCAGGGCCGTGCCGTAGGCGACGTAGACCACGTCGGCCAGTTCGTGCGCGAGGTGGTCCAGCGGTCCTTCGACGGAGACCTCGGCCACCTCCGCCGCCTCCTCGGCGAGCAGTTCGCCGCGGTGGGCGGCCAGGCGCGGATCCACCCGCGCCGGGGTGTCGCGGGCGTCCAGCCCGAAAGTCCGGTGGAAGACCCGGACCAGGTCAGCGGGGGACGGACTCGCGCCGTCGATGAAGGACGAACTCATGCGACCGACTGTAACGACCGCCTGTGACAATCCGGCCCCGCCCCCGGCCGCCCTGGTCAGCGGGCATGCGGGCTGGCAGGATCGCGCGCATGCCCACGCTGTTCTCCCGTATCGGCACCCGCCGGGCCCTGCTGGGCGCGACGGCCGCCGCCGTCGCGTTCGGCCTGCTGCTGTGGTGGCTGCTGCCGCTGGGCGAGAAGCCGCCGACGGGGACGATCACACTGGCCACCGGCACCCGCGCGGGGGTCTACCAGAAGTACGGCGAACTGCTGCGCGAGGAACTGCGCAAGGACATGCCGGGGCTGAAGGTGAAGCTGCGCACCAGCGCGGGGTCCCAGGAGAACGTCGCACGGGTGGCGACCGGCCAGGCCGACTTCGCGATCGCCGCGGCCGACGCGGTGGAGACGTACGGCTACGACGACCGGCCCGGCGCCGACCGGCTGCGCGGGGTGGCGCGGCTGTACGACGACTACGTACAGCTGGTCGTCTCCGCCGACTCGCCGATCCAGTCGGTCGCCGACCTGCGGGGCAAGCGGGTGGCCATCGGGCTGCCGGACTCGGGCGTGCGGCTGATAGCGACCCGGCTGCTGAAGGCCGCGGGCATCGATCCGCAGACGGACATCACCGCGCGGGCCGACGGCATCGACACCGGCCCCGAGCGGCTGGGGCACGGGCTCGACGCGTTCTTCTGGTCGGGCGGGCTGCCGACGGACGGGCTGGAACGGATCGCCAAGAAGCCGTCGTTCCGGTTCGTGCCGATCGAGGCGAAGCTCGTCGCCAAGCTGCACGACCAGGCGGGACCGACTCGCTACTACCGGGCCGCCGCCATGCCGGAGTCGGCCTACCCCACGGTCCAGAACGGGTACGCGGTGCCGACGATGGCGGTGTCCAACGTACTGATCACGCGGGAGGACGCCGATCCCCGGATCACCGAGTGGCTGACCCGGACGGTGATCGAGAGCCGGGACGGCATCGGGGCGCACGTGCACTCGGCCCAGTTGGTCGATCTGCGCACGGCGATCTACACCGACCCGCTCCAGCTCCACGAGGGCGCCCGGCGCTACTACGCGTCCGTCAAGCCCTGACCGGCCCTCAGGGCGCGCTTCTCGGCACTGCCACGGTCACCTTCAGTCCGTGCGGACGATGGTGCTCGTAGGCCATCGTGCCGCCGCCCGCGGCGAGCAGGGCGCGGCAGATGGACAGGCCGAGCCCGGAGCCCTTGATGTTCTGGTGCCGGCCGCTGCGCCAGAAACGGTCGCCGACCCGGGAGAGTTCCTCGTCGGTCAGACCGGGGCCGCGGTCGGCGACGACGACGGTCGAAAGGACGCCGTCGGAGGCGACCGTGACCTGCACGATCTCGCCCTCGGGGGTGAACTTCACCGCGTTGTCGATCACCGCGTCCAAGGCGCTGGAGAGTGCCACCGGGTCCGACCAGGCGGTGGTCGGCGGGCAGTCCCCGGCCAGCACCACGCCCTTGGCGGCGGCCGTCGGCGACCAGGCCGCGACCCGCTCGGCGGCCAGCGCGCCGATGTCGGTGACCTTCAGGTCGGGCTCGGTGTGCTCGGCCAGCGCCAGGTCCAGCAGGTCGTCCAGGACGTGGGCCAGCCGCTTGCCCTCGGTCTGCACGGAGGCGATCTCCGCGTTGCCCTCGGGCAGTTCGAAAGCGAGCAGCTCGATGCGGAGCAGCAGCGCGGCCAGCGGGTTGCGCAGCTGGTGGGAGGCGTCGGCGACGAAGGCGCGCTGCTGCTCCAGCACGTCCTCGACGTTGTCCACCATCTCGTTGAACGACCGGGCCAGCCGCCGCAGTTCCGGCGGTCCCCCGGACGGGGCGACCCGGGACTTGAGGCGGCCGGTGGCGATGTCGTGGGTGGTGGCGTCCAGGACGCGGACGGGGCGCAGCACCCAGCCGGTGAGCCGCAGGGCGGCGCCGACGGCCAGTAACATCGCGGCGATCTCACCGGCGGCGATGACCAGCCAGCCGTCCAGGGTGCGCGACCGCATCGGACCGGTGGGCGAGTCGGTGACCACCACCGCGACCACGTCGCCGTCCCGGATGACCGGTGAGGCGACCACCAGCCGGCCGTCCTCCCAGGGCCACACCTGCTCCGGGTCGTGGCTGCGGCGGCTGAGCAGCGCCTCGTCGAAGGCGTCGCGCGCCTCGCCCTCCTGGGGGAGGAACCAGGTCGTCGGGGCATTGGCCATGGGGATGTGATTGGTGTAGAAGACGGCGGCCCGGATGTCGTAGACCTCGTAGTAGCTGATCAGTTCGCTCTGCAGGGTCTCCAACTGCTCGGTGGGGGTGGTGCGCGACCCGGAGGGCGCGTCGCCGACGAACTGGGCGAGCGCCGCGAACCGCGCGGTGTCGTCGATGCGGTCGACGACCGTCTCCTGCTGCTCGGCCCGGGCCACGCTGACGGCGAGCGGCACCCCGAACGCCAGCAGCATGGCCGCCAGCAGGACGATCAGCAGCGGGAGGAGTCGTGCGCGCACCTGGACCCGCTACGCGACGGGGGCGACGAGCCGGTAGCCGACGCCGCGCACCGTCTCGATCAGGGCCGGCCTGCGCAGCTTGGCGCGCAGCGAGGCGACGTGCACCTCAAGGGTGCGCCCCGTCCCCTCCCAACTGGTGCGCCACACCTCGCTGATGATCTGTTCCCGGCGGAAGACCACCCCGGGGCGCTGGGCGAGCAGGGCGAGCAGGTCGAACTCCTTGCGGGTGAGCTGGACGACCGTACCGTCCACCCGTACCTGGCGGGTGGGCAGTTCGATGTGCACGGCGCCGAGGCGCACCTCGTGCTCCGCGCCCGGCGCGTCCTCGTGGACGGTGCGCCGGCTGACGGCGTGGATCCGGGCCAGCAGTTCGCCGGTGTCGTACGGCTTGACCACGTAGTCGTCGGCGCCCAGGTTGAGGCCGTGGATGCGGGAGCGGACGTCCGCGCGGGCGGTCACCATGATGACCGGTGTGGCGGTGCGCTTGCGTATCTTGCCGCAGACCTCGTAGCCGTCCTGGTCGGGCAGGCCCAGGTCGAGCAGGACGACGCCGAAGCCGTCGCTCTCGGGGACCAGCGCCCGCAGCGCCTCCTCGCCGCTGCGCGCGTGGGTGACGTCGAAGCCGTGCCGCGCCAGGATCGCGGACAGGGCGGCGGCGACATGGTTGTCGTCCTCGACGAGCAGCAGTCTCATCCGGTCCCCCTTCGGTTCATCCGCCGTACGCTCGGCACGGGTACAAACGACGTCGGTACGCGCGCGTACCCGTGCAGTCACGCTGATGGACAGGGACGGCGTCAAGGGGGTTCCGGTTGCGGAAACCCCGAAGTTATCCGGCCGATATGCGCCCTGCTCGCAACTGCTACGACACGTGTCCGATTGCTATCGGATCGTGATGCTCAGATCTCCCTCAGATGTAATGACGCAGGTCGTCCGGCCTCACTACTGTCCTCCAAAACCGAGGAGGACGGAGCCTCAGAGCGATGACCGAAGTATCGGTGGCCAAGCAGGACGTGGCCGCAACCGGCGATCTGGTCGTACTGAAGAATGTCAACAAGCACTTCGGCGCGTTGCACGTGCTCCAGGACATCGATCTGACGATCGCCCGCGGCGAGGTCGTCGTGGTGATCGGGCCCTCCGGGTCCGGTAAGTCCACGCTGTGCCGCACCATCAACCGCCTGGAGACGATCGACTCCGGCGCCATCACGATCGACGGCAAGCCGCTGCCCCAGGAGGGCCGGGAGCTGGCGCGACTGCGGGCCGACGTCGGCATGGTCTTCCAGTCCTTCAACCTCTTCGCGCACAAGACGGTGCTCGACAACGTCATCCTGGGCCAGGTCAAGGTCCGCAAGGCGGACAAGAAGCAGGCCGAGGAGAAGGCCCGCGCCCTGCTCGACCGGGTCGGGGTCGGCGCCCAGGCGGAGAAGTACCCCGCGCAGCTCTCCGGCGGCCAGCAGCAGCGCGTCGCGATCGCCCGCGCGCTGGCCATGGACCCGAAGGTCATGCTCTTCGACGAGCCGACCTCGGCGCTGGACCCGGAGATGATCAACGAGGTCCTTGAGGTCATGCAGCAACTCGCCCGGGACGGCATGACGATGATCGTCGTCACGCACGAGATGGGCTTCGCCCGGTCCGCCGCCAACCGCGTGGTCTTCATGGCCGACGGCAAGATCGTCGAAGAGGCCACGCCGGACCAGTTCTTCAGCAACCCGCGCAGCGATCGCGCCAAGGACTTCCTGTCGAAGATCCTGCACCACTGACGCCGCTGCTCCGCCGGCTCACGTCACCCGCGCTTGACGGCCCCATCTGCTCATCTGAACACAGTCGAAGGATGTTCACCATGAAGCTCCGCAAGGTCACCGCCGCCTCGGCCACCGTGCTCGCCCTCGCCCTGTCCGCCACCGCCTGCGGCTCCGGCGACGACGACAGCGGCTCCTCCGGGGACAGCAAGAAGATCACCATCGGCATCAAGTTCGACCAGCCGGGCCTCGGCCAGAAGACGCCGGACGGCTACGCGGGCTTCGACGTGGACGTCGCCACGTACGTCGCCAAGAAGCTGGGCTACAGCGAGGACCAGATCGAGTGGAAGGAGGCGAAGAGCGCCGACCGCGAGACCATGCTCCAGCGCGGTGACGTCGACTTCATCGCCGCCACCTACTCGATCACCGACGAGCGTGCCGAGAAGGTCGACTTCGCCGGCCCGTACCTGCTGGCCCACCAGGACGTGCTGCTGCGCGCCGACGACAGCAAGATCAAGGCGCCGGAGGACCTGAACGACGCCAAGCTGTGTTCGGTCACCGGCTCCACCTCGGCGCAGAACGTCAAGGACAAGCTCGCGCCCAAGGCCCAGCTGCAGAACTACCCGACCTACTCGGCCTGTCTGACCGGTCTCCAGAACGGCGCCATCGACGCGCTGACCACGGACGACTCGATCCTCGCCGGTTACGCCTCGCAGTCGCAGTTCAAGGGCAAGTTCAAGCTCGGCGGCTTCAAGATGACCAACGAGAACTACGGCATCGGGGTCAAGAAGGGCAGCGACCTCAAGGCCAAGATCAACACGGCGCTCGAGGCCATGGTCTCCGACGGCGCCTGGGACACGGCCGTGAAGGACAACCTCGGTCCGGCCGACTACAAGAACGAGCCCGCGCCGAAGATCGGCGACATCAAGAGCTGAGGCAGCGCCTGACAGGGTGCGCCGTCCCGGGTGGGGGCGGCGCACCCTGTGCGGGCACCCCTACACGCGGAAGCGCGGGAGATCGTGTTCGACTTCTTGGAAGACTACGACCTGCTGGGAGCCTTCTGGACGACGGTGCAGCTCACCCTGCTGTCGGCCGTCGGCTCCCTGATCTGGGGCACTCTGCTGGCCGCCATGCGCGTCAGCCCGGTCCCGCTGATGCGCGGTTTCGGGACCGCGTACGTCAACATCGTGCGGAACATTCCGCTCACCGTCATCATTCTGTTCTCGTCCCTGGGCCTGAGCCAGACCCTGGGCATCTACCTCGGGGCCGAAGGCAACTTCGAGTCGCTCAACTTCCGGCTCGCCGTCCTCGGCCTGATCCTCTACACCTCGTCCTTCGTCTGTGAGGCGCTGCGCTCCGGCATCAACACGGTGCCGGTCGGCCAGGCCGAGGCGGCCCGGGCCATCGGCCTCAGCTTCGGCCAGGTGCTGTCCCTGGTTGTGCTCCCCCAGGCGTTCCGCTCTTCCGTGACGCCGCTGGCGAACGTCCTGATCGCGCTCACCAAGAACACCACGGTGGCCGCCGCGATCGGGGTCGCCGAGGCGGCGCTGCTGATGAAGGAGATGATCGAGAACGAGGCCCAGCTGCTGCTGATCTCCGCGATCATCGCCTTCGGTTTCGTGATTCTGACGCTGCCGACCGGTCTGATCCTGGGCTGGGTGGGCAAGAAGGTGGCGGTGAAGCGATGAGCTCCGTTCTCTACGACGCCCAGGGCCCCCGGGCCAAGCGGCGCAACATCGTCCTCACCGCGGTCTTCGTGGTCGCCGTCGCCGCCCTGCTGTGGTGGGTCATCGGCACGCTCCAGGACAAGGGCCAGCTGGAGTGGGCGAAGTGGGAGATGTTCTTCACCGGCACCGAGGCCTGGTCGACGTACATCTGGCCGGGCCTGGAGAACACCCTCAAGGCGGCCGCCCTCGCGGTGGTGATAGCGCTGCCGCTCGGCGCCGTGTTCGGCATCGCCCGGCTGTCGGACCACCGCTGGGTGCGGGTCCCGGCCGGCATCGTGGTGGAGTTCTTCCGCTCCATCCCGGTCCTGGTCCTGATGATCTTCGGTCTGGCGCTGTTCGCCGAGTACACCGACGTCAGCTCGGACGACCGCCCGCTGTACGCGGTCGTCACGGGTCTGGTGCTGTACAACGCCTCGGTGCTCGCCGAGATCGTCCGGGCCGGCATCCTCACCCTGCCCAAGGGCCAGTCCGAGGCCGCGATGGCGATCGGGCTGCGCAAGGGCCAGCTGATGCGGCTGATCCTGCTGCCGCAGGCGGTCACCGCGATGCTGCCGGCCATCGTCAGCCAGCTCGTCGTGATCGTGAAGGACACCGCCCTCGGCGGCGCCGTCCTCACCTTCCCCGAGCTGCTGTCCTCGGCCAACACGATGAGCGGCTACTACGGCGCCAACACCATCGCCAGCTTCACGGTGGTGGCCGTGATCTACATCGCGATCAACTTCGCCCTCACCAGTTTCGCGAGCTGGCTGGAGCGCCGGCTGCGGCAGGGCAAGAAGTCGACCGGCGCGGTCCTCACGGTCGACGACAACCAGCCGACCGCCGGGGCGATGGCAGCCTGACGGCCGGACACACGGTGGCACGGACGGGGGCAGTGGCGTGATCGCCACTGCCCCCGTCCGTGCCGGCGTGGACCTCCTGGTCGGTGTCGCTGTCGCTTGACGGGGGAACCGGCAATGGGTTGCATACGTTCTGTGATCGTGCACCCTGCTCAAACGTCCTGTTCACCCGTGTCCCAGTGGGCACCGCAGCGGGCAGGGGGCGCCGCGCCGTGGACCCGGTGATCATCGTCGGAGCGGGGCCCGTCGGGCTCACGCTCGCCCTTGCCCTGGCCCGGCAGGAGGTGCCCTGCGTCGTCCTCGACGAGGGACCGGGCAAGGACGAACCACGCCCCGCGCGCACCGTCGTCCTCCCCGAGGACACCGTCGCCCTGCTCGAACGGCTCACCGGTACGCCGCTGACCCAGCTCGGTTTCCGTTGGGCCGGATGGCGGTCGATGCGGCGCAAGCAGGTGACGCGCGAGATCACGTTCGACGACACCGCCCCCGCCCCGCTGCACCTCGCCCAGCATCTGCTGACCGGCGCGCTGCGCACCGCCCTGGCCCGCGAGTCCCTGGTGAAGATCGCCGCGGACAGCCGCCTGGACGCCGTCGAGCAGGAGCCGTCCGGTGTCACCGTGCACACCCGCGGCCCCAAGGGCACCTGGTGGCGCGGCAGTTACCTGATCGGCTGCGACGGCCCCCGCTCCACCGTGCGCAAGCTCCAGGACATCCGCTTCCCGGGCCGTACGGCGGTGGAACGGCACGCCGTCGCCGCGCTGCGCACCGAACTGCCCTGGAGTGAAGAAGCGTTGCTCCACCGCTCCCCGCCTTGGCGTACGTCCGGCCCGGCGGCCGGCGAGATCGCCGGCCGCCCGCTGCCCGACGGGGTGTGGCGGCTGGACTGGCTGCTGCCGCCCGGCAAGGACCTGGTCACCCCCGAACTGCTCGTCTCCCGCGTCCGCGAGACCCTCGCCGGCTGGAACGGCGGAGACACCCCGGCCTACGAACTCCTCGACACCGGCGTCCATACCGTCCACCACCGCCTCGCCCGCCGCTGGCGGGTGGGCCGGGTGCTGCTCGCCGGGGACGCGGCCCACCTGCTCGGCTCGCTGGGCACCCAGGGCCTCGACGAGGGGCTGCGGGACGCCGACAACCTGGCCTGGAAGCTGGCGGCGGCCTGGCACCACGGACCTGGCCCGAACGACGCCCTCCTCGACAGCTACCAGGCGGAACGGCGCACCGCGGTCGCCGCCCGGCTGCGCGCCGCCGACCAGGCCCTGCCGCTGCTGCGCGGTGGCGGCGGACTGCGCGGATACGTCCCCGGCTCGGCCCGGGGGCACGACGCGCTGCTCACGGACGGTCACTTGGGGCGCGGCGCGCTCGGTGCGCCGGGGGCGTACCCCGATTCACCGCTCGCACCTCCGCACCTCGACGGGCGGACAACGGTCGGTACGGCGCCCGGTGCGCAGGTCAGCGACGTACGGGTGACCGCGGAGGACGGTGCCTTCGTCCGGCTGCGCGACCGGCTGGGGCGCGGGGCGCTGCTGGTGGTACTGGTCGCGCCGGGCACCGGCGTGTGGGAGCGCAGGCACTGGGTGACCGCCGGCGTCATGCCCCGGCTGGCCGCGGCGGTGACCGCGCTGCCGTACCGCGCCGAGCTGCTGGTCGCCGAGAGCTACCCGGGCGCCGGCGCCCACACGGTGCTGCTGGTACGGCCCGACGGACACCTGGTCACGGCGTTGAACGGGGTGCGTCCGGCCGACCTGTACACGGCGGCCGAGGCCGCGCTGGGCAGGGCGGCGGGCTCGGCGCGGGAGGCTTCGGCGGCGTCGGCTTCGGCGTCCGCCGCCACGTCCGCGTCCGCGGCTTCCGGCTGAGACCCCACTCATCGTCACCGCACCGTCCGCATGGTGACGGTGAGTTGACCGGTCCGCACGGTCATGGTGTACTCCGGACCATGACCGACACCGATGTGCGCCTGTGGCGGAGGGTCCATATGGACCTCGTCCGCTATGCGGGCTGCGTGTGTCGTCCGTCCTGCTGAATTCGCCTCCCTCTTCCTCGCGCGCGCCGTTCCGCACGCCGCCGCGCGCTCCCGCGAACTTCCAGGACGGTAACCGTGTCTGTCTCCACCCCTGCTCCCACCCCTGCACCCAGCCCTTCCGCCGCCTCCGCCGCCGCGGCGCCGCGTTCGGCCGCGCCCACCCAGGCCGAGCTACTCGCCTTCGCCCGCCGGGCCGCCGCCGACACCGCGCTCGTCGCCTCGCTCCCGCTCGACCCCCAGGGCCGGACCTGGGTACGGCTGGAGGGGCCGGGCGGCAGCGAGGCGTGGCTGATCGGCTGGCCGCCCGGCACCGGCACCGGCTGGCACGACCACGCCGACTCGGTGGGTGCGTTCGTGACCGCGGCCGGCGAGCTCAAGGAGAACGCGCTCGCCGCCCGGCTGCCCACCCACGCCTGGCGCACCCTGGAACTGGCCGACGGCGTCGACCGGGAACGCCGGCTGTCGGCCGGGCAGGGACGCGCCTTCGGCCGGCACCACGTGCACGAGGTGCTCAACGAGTCCCCGGACCAGCACGCCGTCTCGGTCCATGCCTACTACCCGCCACTGCCGCTGATGCGCCGCTACAGCCGCACCGGCCCCGTACTGCGCCTGGAGCAGGTCGAACGCCCGGAGGACTGGCAGTGACCGGCCCGGACGGGTCTGGCAGCCCGGACGGGCCCGATGGGCCTGACGGGGCGCCTGGCGGACACGAAAGGGCAGGACGCGCGGGCACCGCGAGGCCGGAGGAGGCCGCCCGGCACGAGGGGATCGACGCCCTGCTGGAGCGCGTACGCCGGGGTTACCAGCGGATCGAGCCCCGCGAGGCGTACCGGGCCGCCGAGGCGGGCGAGGCCCTCCTGGTCGACATCCGGTACGCCGCACTGCGCGAGCGGGACGGCCTGATCCCCGGCGCCCTGGTGATCGAGCGCAACGAACTGGAGTGGCGGCTGGACCCCCGGGGCAGCCACCGCGTCCCCGAGGCCACCGGCCACGACCTGCGGATCGTCGTGCTGTGCAACGAGGGGTACGCCTCCAGCCTGGCGGCGGAGTCCCTGCACCGTCTGGGGCTGCGCCGGGCCACCGATCTGACCGGCGGCTTCCAGGCCTGGCGGGCGGCCGGGCTGCCCGTCCGGCGCCCACCGGCTCAGCCGTCGGAGTCGCAGTAGAACGGGGCCGTGTCCGCCGTGCTCTTGGTGATCAGCCGGATCGGCGTCTTGGCGATCTTCTCCGCCGTCCGGCCGCGCAACAGGGCGATGGTGTTCCGCACGGCCAGTTCCCCGGTCTCACCGGCCGAGTTGGAGACGGTCGCCGAGAACCGTCCGTCCTTGAGCGCCGCCAGCGCCTCGTCGGTCCCGTTGACCGTCACGATCCGTACCCCGTCGGCACCGGCCGCGTCGAACGCCTCGCGGGCGGCGAACGCCATCTGCTCGTTCGCGACGAAGGCGTAGTCCAGGTCCGGATGGTCCCGGATCATCGCCGCGGCGACCTTCCGGGCCTGGTCGGCGTCATACATGCCGGGCTGGGTGTCGACCACCCGGACGTTGCCGGGCAGCGCCTTGGTGAAACCGCCGACGAGCAGGTCGGAGGCGGCACCGGGGGCCCCGGCGATCACCCCGGCCCTGGCCGGGCGGCCCGCGGCGTCCCGGTCGATCCACTGGGCGTCCAGCCGGCCCACCGCCTTGAGGTCGACGACGACGGCACCGAGGATGTCGGACGGATCGGTACTGACCGACGTCAGGAAGACGGGGACATCCGCTTCCTTCGCCATGGCGACACCGCGCTCGAGCACGTCCGTGCTGACCGTCTGGAGGATGATCGCGTCGACCTCGCGGGCGATCATGTCCTCGATGTTGGACAGTTCCGTCGCGGCGTCCTGCCGGGAGTTGGCCGTCACCAGCGTGGCGAAGTTGGTCCTGGCCGTCAGCTCGACGGTCTTCTGGAGGCACTGGTGGAACTCGCTGTCGCCCCCGTTGACGAACCCGAGGGTGAGCCGGCCGTCGACCGAGGTCCCCGAGTCCGCGTCGGAGAACACGCCGCACCCGCTCAGCAGCAGACCCGCGCTGAGCAGCAGAGCGAGGGATGCGCTCCGGGACGGGGCGGGCATCCGGGAGGGAACAGGCATTCGGGGCGGGCTGGAAAAGGGCATGGCTGAGGGCACGGCGGGCTGCCTTTCTGGACACGGAGAAGATCCGTGCGGGTTTCAGCCCTCCGACCGGAAATCCAGGGGGGCGGCGCATGCGCGACGTCACGGCTCGGGCACCCGCGCGACGGCAGCAGACGGTACAGCCGCGTGGGGAAGGGTGACCCTTCCGGGAACGCAAGGTAATCGTGCGCCGCGAGTGGGCTCGGCCCACCCCGTCAGAACGACGTCCCGTCCCCGTCCCCGAGGAACTCCGTGTCCTCGCCCTCCTCCTCCAGCGCCTGGCGGACCACCCTCAGGACCATGCCCTCCGGGTAGCCCTTGCGAGCCAGCATGCCCGCGAGCCGGCGCAGCCGCTTGTCCCGGTCGAGCCCGCGGGTGGACCGCAGTTTCCGGGCGACCAGCTCACGCGCGGTCTCCTCCTCCTGCTCGGAGTCGAGCTGCGAGACCGCCTCGTCGATGAGGGCGGAGTCGACGCCCTTGGTCCGCAGTTCCCGGGCGAGCGCACGCCGGGCCAGTCCCCGGCCGTGGTGCCGGGACTCCACCCAGGCGTCCGCGAAGGCACCGTCGTTGATCAGACCGACCTCCTCGAACCGGGACAGCACCTCCTCAGCGGCGTCCTCGGGGATCTCCTTCTTGCGCAGGGCGTCGGCGAGTTGCTTGCGGGTGCGCGGGGTCCCGGTGAGCAGGCGCAGGCAGATCGCCCGTGCCTGCTCGACCGGGTCCCGCGGAGGCTCCCCCTGCTCGGCCCTCGACGAGAGAGTGGTGCCTCCGTCCTCAGCGGGCCCGTCCCCGCGGTCGCGCGCGCGCCGCCCCCGGGAACCGCCCGTAGCCCTGGCCCCCGCCCGGCGACCGCCCCGGCGCGCCCTGCCGGCACCGCGTGCGCCACTGCCGTAGCCCTCGCCGTCCTCCGTCCCTCTCCTATAGGGCCCGTCCGGCTCATCCCTCCCGCCGGCCCCGAATCGCTCGTCGGCCTCGTACTCCCCGTACAGCGCCTCGGCACCGAACGGCGGCGCCCCGTCGTACGCAGCCGGACCGTCGTACGAGGCCGAGCCACCGAACGAAGCCGGACCGTCATACGTAGCTGAGCCGCCGTACGAGGCCGGACCGTCATACGAGGCTGAGCCGCCGTACGAGGCCGAGCCGCCGAACGGCGGCGGACGACGGCGCCCGGCCCCCATACCGTCGACCGCCCCCACGGCGTCACTGCCGTCGCCGTATCCGTCTCCGTGCCCGTCCCCACCCTCCCGGGTGGAGCCCTCGTCGTCCCGGCCGTCCCGCCCGCGCCGCCGCGCCGGGGTGGCCGGGTAGGCGTCGTACTCGGCCCAGTCGGTTCGTCGTGTCACGGGTCAGCTCTTGGCGGCCGCGGCCTTGGTCTTGGTGACCTTGGCGGCGGGCGCCGGCACCGTGGTGGCCCCGTCGGCCGGCGCGGCGGGGACCGCGGCGGCGTCCGTACCCGGCTCGGCGGCCGGCTCCTCGGGACGTGCCCCGACGCCCAGCTTCTCCTTGATCTTCCGCTCGATCTCGTTGGCGAGGTCGGGGTTGTCCTTCAGGAAGTTACGGGCGTTCTCCTTGCCCTGGCCGAGCTGGTCGCCCTCGTACGTGTACCAGGCACCGGCCTTGCGGACGAAGCCGTTCTCCACGCCCATGTCGATCAGGCCGCCCTCGCGGCTGATGCCGTGGCCGTAGAGGATGTCGAACTCGGCCTGCTTGAAGGGGGGTGCGACCTTGTTCTTGACGACCTTGCAGCGGGTGCGGTTGCCGACCGCCTCCGTGCCGTCCTTCAGTGTCTCGATGCGCCGGATGTCGATGCGCACCGAGGCGTAGAACTTCAGCGCGCGGCCACCGGTCGTGGTCTCCGGGGAGCCGAACATCACGCCGATCTTCTCGCGGAGCTGGTTGATGAAGATCGCGGTGGTCTTGGACTGGTTGAGCGCGCTGGTGATCTTCCGCAGGGCCTGGCTCATCAGCCGTGCCTGGAGACCGACATGGCTGTCGCCCATCTCGCCCTCGATCTCCGCACGCGGGACGAGCGCGGCGACGGAGTCGATGACGATGAGGTCAAGGGCACCGGAGCGGACCAGCATGTCCACGATCTCCAGGGCCTGCTCGCCGTTGTCCGGCTGGGAGAGGATCAGGTTGTCGATGTCGACGCCGAGCTTCTTGGCGTACTCGGGGTCGAGGGCGTGCTCCGCGTCCACGAAGGCGACCTGGCCGCCGGCCTTCTGTGCGTTCGCCACCGCGTGCAGGGTCAGGGTCGTCTTGCCGGAGGACTCCGGACCGTAGACCTCCACCACGCGGCCACGCGGCAGGCCGCCGACACCGAGGGCCACGTCGAGCGCGGTCGACCCGGTCGGAATGACCTCGATGGGGTCGTTCGGCCGGTCACCCATGCGCATGACCGCGCCCTTGCCGAATTGCCGTTCAATCTGTGCGAGAGCGGCGTCCAGGGCCTTCTCGCGGTCGGTTCCTGCCATGGGTTCCACCCGATTTGCTTGAGTCGATCGCTTCACGCCAAAGACGCTAACGCCTGCCACTGACAATGCGCCCCGACGCAGGTCCGACCTGTGGATAACTCGGGTGCATATCCGTCCATAGTCAACCGAATCGCCCATCGCGAGCGTCCGTCGACGCTTCCATATGAATGGATGTTCGATTTTCGTGTCAAGCGCACCACTCGTCCCTTCCCGCCCCTCCCGGGGCCGCGCCGCGGCCCCGCGGCCGCTCAGGAAGACCCGCTCAGGAAGACCCGCTCAGGAAGGCCCGCTCAGGAAGGCCCGCTCAGGAAGAGCCTCTCCGGGACCGCTGTGCGGACCACCTGGCCCACACCCGCCGCGCCCGCGTGAAGGCCCCCGGCCCCGCCCCTAGGTCCCGGCGCCCGTGCACCCGGGGGTCGTCCGTGACGTCGTACCGCTTGATGTAGGCGCCCAGGAACGCCTGGAGCGTGGCGACCGCCGGGATGGCGATCAGGGCGCCGACGGCGCCGAGCAGCGCGGTGCCCGCGACGACCGAGCCGAAGGCGACCGCAGGGTGGATGTCGACGGTCTTCGAGGTCAGCTTGGGTTGCAGCACATAGTTCTCGAACTGCTGGTAGATCACCACGAAGACCAGCACCCACAGCGCGTACCAGGGGTTGACCGTGAAGGCGATCAGCATCGGCAGGGCGCCCGCGAGGTAGGTGCCGATGGTCGGGATGAACTGCGACACGAGCCCCACCCACACGGCGAGCGCGGGCGCGTAGGGCACCTCCAGGATCTCCAGCAGGATGTAGTGCGCCACGCCGGAGATCAGCGCCATCAGACCGCGCGAGTACAGGTAGCCGCCGGTCTTGTTCACCGCGATCTCCCACGCGCGCAGCACCTCGGCCTGCCGGGCGGGCGGCAGGACTGAGCAGAGCGCGCGGCGCAGCCGTGGTCCGTCGGCGGCGAAGTAGAACGCGAACAGGGTGATCGTCAGCAGTTGGAAGAGCCCGCCGAGGACCTGGGCGGACACGTCCAGGACTCCGGTGGCGCTGTTCTGCACGTAGTTGCGCAGCCAGTCGGAGCGGAGCAGGCCCTCCTGGATGTCGACCCGTCGCAGCTCGGTGTGGAAGTGGCCGTTGACCCAGTTGATGACGGAGTCGAGGTACTCGGGGAACTCCTCGACCATCTTGACGATCTGGCCCGCGAGCATGGAGCCGAGCAGCGTGACGAAGCCCGCGGCGGCGATCAGCACGGCGAGGAAGACCAGGAAGGTGGCCAGCCCCCGACGCAGCCCCCGCGCGGCCATCCAGCTGACCGCGGGCTCGATGGCGAGAGCCAGGAAGAACGCGATCAGGACGTTGATCAACAGGCCGGTGAGCTGGTGGAAGGCCCAGCTGCTCAGCTGGAAGACGGCGTAGAGCGTGAGGGCGAGCACCATGGCCCGGGGCAGCCAGCGCGGCATGCGGGCGGCCGGCCCGGCGGGACCCGCCGGAGGACCGGCGGGCGGCGTCGGGCCGGACGGGGATGAGTGCGGGGCTTCCCGCCCGGTCTCGTCAGTGGATGCCACGGTCCCAGTTTCGCGCACGCCACCGACAGCCGGATGCCGTCCGGTGATCTTCGTGACGATTCAGCGCTGCTCTTGTGGCACGTTCATGACCGAGCACACCACGCGCCACACGTCCTTCGCCTCCCAGCCGGAATTAAGCGCCTCGTTCACCGTGCGCCCGCCCAGCTCCGCCATCACGTGGTCGCGCGCGAAGGTGTCGGCGTACCCGGAACCGAAGTGTTCCGCCATCCGCTGCCAGAAGACCGTCAACCGCATGCATCCCACTCCATACCCATCATGACCTGCTAGTTCTCCGTCCTTCACACCCCCTCACGACCATCAGGGGGGTTTCCAGGGAGTTTGCCTCTCCGCTGAACCAAGCATCCATGGCGGCGCGACCTCGCGTGCCGGCGTCGGGCATGAAGTGCGTGTATGTACGCAGAGTAAAGCCAGGGTCGGCGTGCCCAAGCCAGCGGGCGAGGGAGACGACCGACTCACCGGCTTCGAGCTGGACGCTGGCGTAGGTGTGGCGCAGGGCATGGAAGCCGAGTTCGCGTGACGGCTCCCACTTGGCCCCGGTGGAACCGTCCGTTCTGCCGATGAGTCCCGCGGAGGCGAGCGCCGGCTTCCACAGACGCGTGTTCCATGTGTCCCGATTGCATGCGCGCCGCTGCCGAGTGGCCAGGAAGAGTGAATAAGTACGCGGGGCCCAGTCGACGCGCTGCCGTTCGTTCTGAGGTTCGTAAGGGCTCGCCCACGGCAGTTTCACCTCGACCGGCTGCCAGCGCTTCGCGTGCTGTTTGATGCCGGCCAGGACACCGGGCGCCGCATCAACCTCTCGCGTCTTGCCCCCCTTGGGCAGCGCGAAGAAGAGGCGGCCGTCGATCATGCAGACCTGCCGCCGGACATGCACGATCCCGGCTTCTGAGTCGATGTCCTCCGGGGGCAGTCCGAAAACCTCGCCTTGACGCAGGCCGAGCCCTACCCCCAAGTCAACCGCAAGGCGGTACTGCTCCGGGAGCCCAGCGCGTACCCGCATCGTCTGCTCGCGCGACCAAGCCCGCGCCTTCTGAACGGGCTTGGCCGGTGGCCGAGCGGTGCGGCTCCCCTTCATCGGATGCTTGACCAGCCTGCCGTCCTCCACGGCGGCCTGGAGGATCGTAGAAAGATGTCCCCAAGTGGTGCGGATCGCTCCTGGCGCCAAGGTCTCCTCCATCCGGGCAACCCACTCCCGTAGGACTGGCGCGGTGATGGCGTTCAAGGGCTGCGATCCGAGCGCGGGGAGAACGTGCCCCCATATTCGCCGACGCGCCGCGTCTCGGGTGGTGGCGGCGTACCGCTGGTGCGGCCACCACTGCTCCTCCACGTACGAGCGCAGCAGGATCGTTCCTTCACGCGGGTCGACGAACTCCTGCCGCGTCACGTCGGTCTGAGCGTGGGCGAGCCACTGCTTGGCGTCGGTGAGCTTGGTGAAGCTGCGGGCGCGGACACCAGGTATACCGGCAACCTTGTAACGCTTGCCCTTGCCGTAGAGCTTGGTCTTCTCCTTGGTTCGCTTGCTGATCCAGCGGTCTTCTATATGTCCTGGCACGTACTTGGCACTCCCTGGCGAGATAGAACGGCACTAATCTCGTGTGACTTCAGCCACATTAATTACTGGCGAGTAGGGATGCAGCGGGACACATCTGGGACCGAGAAGGATGGAAAGCAACTGCAGCTCTACAGACCTGGGGTATGAGGCTTCCTCACCCGAAGATTCTGCCACGCGTACACCGACACAGCCCACTAATGTTGCCTTCGAAGGCAGTCACTCAACGATCTCCTTCAAAAGGATTTGTAGACGCCTCTGGAGGGTCTTGAAATGGGCGAATCGACGCTTACGCTCGAGCACACGCCAATTTGGCGATTGCTGGCGCCTCCCCAGCTCGCCGAGCTGCTCGCAGTGTCGGACAAAACGCTACGTAATTGGCGGAATAACGGTAAGGGGCCGTCTTACATCAAGCTCGACGGCGGCGCCGTCCGCTACCCGGTGCGAGACGTGTGCGCCTGGCTCGATGAGCAGCACCATTTCTCTGTCCGCTTGGATGCACACCGCACTCACGAAATGCGTCCGATGGAGCCAAAGAGATTTCTCGACGCCGCCTGATCCGCTCACTCCGATCCCTCACACAGAGGGGTGCTGACCCGAGACCTGGCCACACTGAGCGATGCATCAGGCATCGTTGTCGAGCTGGAATGCATCAGGCGGGACATGACGACCGACCCACAGGGAGCCATCGGGGCGGCCAAGTAACTAATCGAGGCACCAGCGAAGATAGCGCTCCGCGAGCTGAACGCTCCCATGCTGATTGCAGTCTTGATTTCGGTTATTTTTTCGAGGATGTCCGCATCCGAGTTACTGCCCATTTTGACCCCATATATTCCGATGAAGGTGTTGCCTCCGTGGTGGTTGGGTGTTATGTTCGACCCGTCGCATTATCTCTCTGATGAGATATAGACAGGGGAGGGTGAATTGTGATTTTCGCGGGAGCGGTTCTCATATGCCTAGGATTGCTTTCGATATTCGCACAGTCGGGCAGCTTCTTGGAGCACCGTCGACTGCAGGCACTGAAACATCATGGCGTAGACGGACAGGCGGTGTACGCCTTCCATGAGTACGTGACCAATTCCCATCGGGTATTTCTCGACATCTGCCTCCCGGAGGGACAGCCGAGAGCCAGGTTCCATGAGTACATGCAGGCATTGCCGGGTCCCGAGGGCACGGTCGTGCCGGTTGTGTATGACAGTCGGAAGCCGAAGCGGGCGAAGGTGGGAGTACGGGCGGAATTGGACTACGAGTTCGAGTTGGTGAGTGTTCTTCTGCTCGGTGCCGGCGGCCTGGTGCTCATCGGTATAGGGACGGTGCTCTGCCTCATCGGTGCGCTGGTCTGACGTGTCGACCGCGACGGCACGGCCTGCCGTCACATGGTGCGGGGTGTGGCGAGTCCGCGGACCTTGTTGCGGTAGGCGCCTATCTGATCGTTCAGTTCGCGCATCGCGTCCGTGACGGCGGTGATGCGCTCTTCCGAGGGGAGGGCGACCGACTGGGCGGTGGTAGTGGCGTTAGCCTCCTCGCCCGGCTTCAAGCCCTACTTTCGGCTTGCCGTTCGGCTTCACCTGGCCGTCCGCTAAGGGTTGTCCCGTAACGATCTTGGAGTTGGTGGAGGATAGGTCGGTCGCTGCGTCCCCCTGTGCTTACCCGGCGAAGGTGAGATTGTGCAGGCGAGCGATGCCGAGCATCGCGTGATGAACGCCGTCCCCTTTGAGCCGGCAGTCGCGCAGGATCTTCCAGCCCTTCATGCGGGCGAAGGTGTGCTCGACGCGGGCCCGGACCTGCTTGTGGGAGTGGTTGTGTGCCTCTTTCCAGGCCGGGAGGTCCTCGCCTTTGCGCCGGCGGTGCGGGATGACCAGTCCGGTGCCTTGGTAGCCGCCGTCTGCGATGGTCATCGTCTTGCCGACGGCGGCCTTGGCACCGGATTCTTCCCAGCCGCGGGAGTCGTGCCGGTTGCCCGGCAGGGGTCGGCCGACCACGACGACCAGGCGGGTATCGGCGTCGATGACCACCTGATGGGCCGTGGAATAGCGGTAGTTCTTGGACTGCTCAGCGATCGTGTGGTCACGGGTGGGAACCAGGGTGCCGTCCACGATCAGGACTGTGTCCTTCGCGAACCGCTTGCGGGGCTGGAGTGCTAGGTCGTGTCCGCAAAGTGGTTGGGGCGTTGGTCTGTTCGTGGTGCGTCGTCATGAGCTGACTGATGAGTCGTGGGCGGTGATCGGACCGTTGCTGGCTCCGTCGCGTATGGGGAGGCCGGTGCGGGACCGGCGCCAGGTGGTCAACGGGATTCTGTGGAAGCTGTCCACGGGTGCCGCCTGGCGAGACCTGCCTGAGAGGTACGGGCCCTGGAAAACGGTCTACGAGCGCTTTCGCCGCTGGTCGGCCGACGGGCTCCTGGGACCGGCTCCTCGCCCACGTCCAGCAGCACTGCGATGCGGTCGACTGGACGGTCGTGTGCGTCGACTCCACCACGGTTCGGGCCCATCAGCATGCGGCCGGGGCACGAAAAGGGGGCAATCGCTCTGGCCAGGTGAAGCGATCGGCAGGTCCCGAGGCGGGCTGACCACGAAGATCCACCTGGCCTGCGACGGGCAGGGCCGACCACTCGCCTTCACCCTGACCGCCGGGAACGTCAACGACTGCACCCAGTTCGAGCAGGTGATGGCTCGCATCAGCATCAGCCGACGCGGGCCCGGCCGGCCCAGAACACGACCCGAGCGCGTCGTCGCAGACAAGGGCTATTCGTCCACCAGGATCCGCTCCTACCTCCGGCGCCGGGGCATCAAAGCAGCGATCCCGGAGCGCATCGACCAGATCAACGGCCGTATCCGCCGGGGCAAGAGCCTCTGCCGTCTCGACCGGGCCGCCTACCGGCGCCGCAACATCGTCGAGCGCTGCTTCAACAAGCTCAAGCACAGCAAAGCCCTGGCCACCCGCTACGACAAACGCGCCCGCCACTACGAAGCCATGGTCACCATCGCCTGCCTGCGACTCTGGCTCCCCTGACTTTGCGGACACGACCTAGGGCCAATGCCGTTGTCTTTGCTTGCGGCGTAGGCTCGGTGGTGGCTGCTGGGGGTGGTTCGGGTGTCTGCGAGCGTGTCGGAGTTATCGGGCCTGGG
>NZ_JBFAAP010000011.1:198768-199890 GCF_040639815.1 Streptomyces sp. NPDC023723 | reverse complement strand
CCGGGCCGGTCGTGGTGTCGGCGAGGCCGGCCGGGCCGGTCGCGGTGCCGGGCGGCGCGGACGGGCGGCGCGGCTGGCAGTTGGCGCACTGGGCGGTGGCGCACGCCTCGGCGCTGCACATCGAGCGGGTGGCGTACGAGGGGCGCGAGTGGCGCGCGGGCACCGTCGGCGGCGGCTGGCGGGCGGTGGGATCGGCGGCCGGGGCGCGGGGCGCGGAGCGCGACGGCGGATCGGTCCGGATCGTCACCGTTCGCTAGTGCGAGCCGCCACTCTTCCGCATTATCCGGGGCGGCCGGCGGCCGGTTTGCCGTCCCGTTCCGCACTGACGCGTCACGACCCTTGCCGGCACTGAGCCGTAAGGATTCAGCAGACTTTCCCACCGGAGCGGTTTGCCCGCTTTTCGGGGCACCCGATAATGCGACGCATTGCCAACTCTTTACGTTGCCGCGCCGCAACCTTCGTGGACTTCGAGCGGTAGTCACTGCGTCCGAGAGGACGTCATCACCTTGACTCACCTGACTCACCTGACTCACCGTTGACTTTCCGTCGAAGGAGCATCATGTCCCTCCCCCTGACCCGCCGGATCGCCCGTGCCGCGCTGCTCGTCGCCGCGGGAGCGGCTGCCGGGGTCGGTGCGGCCGGCTCCGCCAGCGCGGCCCCGGAGCTGCCCGCGACCCCGAACCTGAGCGGGCTGACCGCCCTGGACGGCGCGAACGTCGGCAACACCGTGGACGCCGCGGCCCAGAACGTCACCGAGACCGCGGGCGACACCGGCAGCAAGGCCGTGAAGAAGGCGGTGCCGGCCGCGGGCAAGACCGGTGGTTCGGTCGTCAAGAAGGCCACGCCGGCCGCGCAGAAGGCGGCCGGGGACGCGGCGGGCTCCGCCGGTGACCTGGTCGGCGAGACGGCCCGCACGCTGCCCGCCGAGTCCGTCGGCAAGGGCCTGCCGGCCACCGGCACCCTGCCGGTGCAGGGGCTGCCGCTCGGCGGCTGATCCACGGATCGGAAATGGCCGCGGGGCCCGGGGATGCTTCCCCGGGCCCCGCGGCCCAGTGGGAGTGGGGCGGGGCGGGGCCCCGGGCCCCCGCCCCCCCGCCCCCGTCGGGCGTCGCCGGCTGGGCC
>NZ_JBFAAP010000011.1:0-198758 GCF_040639815.1 Streptomyces sp. NPDC023723 | reverse complement strand
GATCCCCGTATCGTAATGGGCCGCGGGGCCGGGGTAGGCGCCCCCGGGCCCCGCGGCCATTTCCGATGTGCCCGGTCAGGTCAGCCGGGCCACCGCCGCCCGGACCCGTTCGTCCGTCGCGGTCAGGGCCACCCGGACGAAACGGTCGCCCGCCGGGCCGTAGAAGTCGCCCGGCGCGACCAGGATGCCCAGGCCGGCCAGGTGCGCCACGGTGTCCCAGCAGGACTCGTCCCGGGTGGCCCACAGGTAGAGGCCGGCCTCGCTGTGCTCGACGCGGAAGCCGTGCCCGAGCAGCGCCGCGCGCAGGGCGGTGCGGCGGGCCGTGTACCGCTCGCGCTGGATCCGGACGTGCTCGTCGTCGCCGAGGGCGGCCACCACGGCCGCCTGGGTCGGCGCGGACGTCATCATGCCGCCGTGCTTGCGGATCTCCAGCAGGGGCCCGAGCACCGCCGGGTCGCCGGCCAGGAAGGCGGCGCGGTAGCCGGCCAGGTTGGAGCGCTTGGACAGGGAGTGCACGGCGACCAGACCGTCGTACGAGCCGCCGTTGACGTCCGGGTGCAGCACCGAGACCGGGTCGGCCTCCCAGCCCAGCTCCAGGTAGCACTCGTCGGAGCAGATCAGCACGCCGTGTTCCCGGGCCCAGCCGACGATCCGGGTCAGGTCCGCCTTGGACAGCACCCGTCCGGTCGGGTTGGACGGCGAGTTCAGCCAGAGCAGCTTCAGGCCGGTCGGGTCCAGCTCGGTCGGGTCGTCGTAGGCGACGTACTCGGCGCGGGCCAGCCGGGCGCCGACCTCGTAGGTCGGGTAGGCCAGGCGCGGGAAGGCCACCTTGTCGCCGGGGCCCAGGCCCAGCTGGGTGGGGAGCCAGGCGACGAGTTCCTTGGAGCCGACGATCGGCAGCACGTGGCGGTGGGTGACGTCCCGGGCGCCGAGGCGGCGGGCCACCCAGCCGGTGAGCGCGTCGCGCAGTGCCGGGGTGCCCCAGACGGTCGGGTAGCCCGGGGAGTCGGCCGCGTCGATCAGGGCCTTCTGGATCAGCTCGGGGACCGGGTCGACCGGGGTGCCGACGGAGAGGTCGACGATGCCGTCCGGGTGCCCGGCGGCCGTCTTCCGGTACGGCTCCAGCTTGTCCCAGGGGAAGGTCGGCAAGCGGTCGGATACTGCGGACACGGTTACTGGCTCACTTTCGTCGTACGGCAAACGCCTCGGTCCCGTCCGGCGCCGATCGGGGACGATCAGGCCGTACGGGACCGAGGCGGCGCGGCTGTGCGGACCGCCGCCTACTGGTTCTGCGGCGGCAGCGCGGCGACGAAGGGGTGGTCGCGCTCGATCAGACCCAGCTTGCTGGCGCCGCCGGGCGAGCCGAGCTCGTCGAAGAACTCGACGTTCGCCTTGTAGTAGTCCTTCCACTCCTCCGGAGTGTCGTCCTCGTAGAAGATCGCCTCGACCGGGCAGACCGGCTCACAGGCACCACAGTCGACGCATTCGTCCGGGTGGATGTACAAGGACCGCTGGCCCTCGTAGATGCAGTCGACCGGGCACTCCTCGATACACGCCTTGTCCTTGACGTCGACACAAGGCTGCGCGATGACGTAGGTCACGCTGTCGTTCCTCCTCGATACGGGCGCTGGCGGGCCTCCTCAGGCTCCGCCGCCTGGCGCGCGGGAGCGCGGCGTCGTCGATGCCCGCCTCTAGTATCTCCGTTCCTGGGCATGATCCGAACAGGAGGGGTGAACCGACCCGTGGAAATCTCTGGCGCCGGGCGTCTGGCAGTCCGTATCACCAGCGCTGACGTGGGCAAACGGGTCTCGGTACGGCAGTTGACGGAAGACGGCGCGCCGGGCGCGAAGTTCACCGACACGGTCGGCGTTCTCACATCCTGGGACGACGGTGTGCTGCTGATCACAACGAAGCGCGGCGAAACCGTCCGGATCGGGGAATCCTCGCTGGTAGCCGGGAAAGTGGTGCCTTCCGCTCCGGCCCGCCGCCGCGGTCCGGCCGCCTCCTACCCGGAGCTGGCCCGGGTCTCCTCCCGGGGCTGGCGGCCGGTGGAGAGCGAGCGGCTCGGCGAGTGGGAGCTGCGGGCCGCCGCCGGCTTCACCAAGCGGGCCAACTCGGTGCTCCCGCTGGGCGATCCCGGCCGCCCGCTCGACGACGCGCTGGCCGCCGTACGGCGCTGGTACGCCGCGCGCGGGCTGCCCGCGTACATCCAGACCGCGACCGGGGCCGCGGGTACGCAGGAGCTGCTCTGCGCGGAGCTGGAGCAGCGCGGCTGGACCCGGGAGGTCACCGCCGAGGTGTGGACCGGGAGTCTGGCGCCGGTCGCCGACCGGACGGCGGGCGCGCGGGTCGGGCTGTCCCGGACCGCCGACGCGGGGTGGCTGGCGCGCTACCAGCGCAAGGGGGTGAGCGAGGTGGCGCTGCGGGTGCTGGGCGGGGGCCCCTCGGTGTGGTTCGCCGCCGTGCCCGGTGCGGACGGCGGGGCGCCGGCCGCGATCGGGCGGTGCGTGGTGGACGGCCGCTGGGCCGGATTCGCGGCCGTCGAGGTGGACCCGGCGCTACGGCGCCGGGGGCTGGCCGGCGAGGTGATGGCCGCGCTGGCCCGGCGGGCGCTGGAGGAGGGCGCGTCGGCGGCCTGGCTGCAGGTCGAGACGGACAACGCCGGCGCCCGGGCGATGTACACCGGACTCGGCTTCGGCGCGCACCACGCCTATCACCACTACCGGGCGCCGGAAGGTGTCTGAGCGGACCGTCGGCGGGCCGTCGGCGGGCCTTGGGCGGACCTTCGGCGGGTCCTGGTATCCGATCGCTGTGAAAGGGCACGAGCCAGCTATGTGTTCCCCCCGTCCCCCGTCCCCGGAACGCGCCGCCGGCCTGCGCCGCCGGTTCGCCGCGGAGGCCCGCTCCGAGCGGCCCGACCTGGCCGCGCTCTGTCTGCTGCTGGGCGCGGTGGCGGACGGGTCGCTGGACGAGGCGGGCATCGACGCCGCGCAGCTGGAACTGGACCGGCTGGCCGGGCAGCTGCCGTTCCGGCCCGGCGGGCCGCACGCCTGGGCGGTGGCGCTGCGCGAACTGCTCGGCGCGGGGTACGGGTTCCGCGGGGCGGCCGCGGACTACCGGCGGCTGGAGTCGTCGCTGCTGCACCAGGTCTTGGTGCGGCGGCGCGGGCTGCCGATCCTGCTGTCGGTGGTGTGGCTGGAGGTGGCGCGCCGGGCCGGGGCGCCGGTGCGCGGGGTGGCGCTGCCGGGGCACTTCGTCGTCGGGTTCGGCGCCGGGGCCGGCGAAGGGGCCCGGGAGCTGGTGCTCGCCGATCCGTTCGACGGGGGGCGGGTGCTGTCCGGGACGGACGCGGAGCTGCTGGTGGCCGGGGCGACGGGGGCGCCGTTGCGGGCGTCGATGCTGGTGCCGGCCGATCCGCTCGACGTGGTGCTGCGCGTCCTGAACAACATCCGGGCGTGGGCGGCGGCCCGGCCCGAGCGGTCGGACGTGTCGCTGTGGGCGGTGGAGCTGTCGCTGCTGCTGCCGGCCCATCCGGCGCGGCTGCGCTACGAGCGGGCGCGGCTGCTGGTGCAGCGGGGGGACTTCGTCGACGGGGCGGCGGAGCTGGAGGCGTACGCGGAGATCGTGGGGGCGGTGGACGGGGCGGCCGGGGAGCGGGTGCGGGGGGAGGCGTTGGCGGCTCGGGCGCTGTTGAACTGAGCGTGCGCCCAGTCGCCGTGCGAGGTGCGGGGTCCTGCGCGAGTGCGGGTTGTCCGTGGTCGCTCGCGCAGGCCCCCGCGCTGCTTACGGGCGCTCAGCTCGGGTCGGTGTCGATGACCGCCACGCGGTTGCTGGTGCTCAGCAGGGCCTGGCGGAGGGCGACGTAGACGTCCTCCGGGGTGACCGCGGTCTTCTTGCCGTTGGCGCGGGTGATCAGGACGCCGTCGAAGGTCTGGCCGTAGAGCTCCTGGAGCGCGTCCAGGTCGGGCTTGTCGACCAGCTTGCCGCTGACGGCGGTGACCCGGAGGAACTTCCACAGGGAGTTCTGCGGGGACATCTCGATGGTGTGCGCCGCGTCGGTCTGCACGACCACGTTGGCCGACATGGCCGGCTCGGCGAACTCCTTCATCTCCCGGTCGACCTCGGCCTTGCTGACCTCGGGCTGCTTGGCGGTGGTGGGTACCTTCACCGCGCCGGAGGAACCGGTCCCGACCTGGGTGCGGTACGCCTCGGCGACCGCGTCGGCCGACTTGTCCGCGTCGATGCCCTGGCCCGCCTTCGGGTAGACGGCCACCGCCTTGCCGGACTTGAACTCGACGCCGCCCTCGGACAGCGAGCCGGAGCCGCCCGCCGCGTCCTCCAGCGCGGCGTGCAGCTTCTCCTCGTCGACCGGCATCACGGGATTGACGACGCGCTGGTTGCCGAAGAGCGCGGCGATCACGGTGACCGGGTTGTAGTCGCTCTGGGCCGCGATGTCGACCGTGGCCTGGGTGTCGAACTGGAGCCCCGCCTGGTCCGGCTTGAGCGAGACGGTCTCGCCGTCGACGGTGAGCTTCAGCGCCTTGTCGACCCGGTCCTTGAAGGTGTCGTCGAGCTTCTCGACGGCGTCGTCCCGGGTGCCGCCGCCGATGTCGACGCCGAGCACGGTGGTGCCCTTGGGCACGTCGGAGTGGTTCATCAGCAGCCCGGCGCCGTAGACCAGACCGCCGACCACGATCACGGCGCCGACCAGCAGGGGGAGCTTGCGGCGGCCCTTCTTCTTGGCCGCCGCGGGCTTGGCGGCGGCCGGCGCGGCCGGGGCGGCGGGTTCCGGGCGGGCCTGGGGCGTGGGTGCCGACGGGCCGCCGGCGGGGGCACCGCTGTGGAACGGTACCGAGCGGTCGCCGGGGACGACCGGGATGCCGCTGGTGACGGTGTTGCCGGAGACGTTGTCCCGGTTGCCGAAGGGGACGCCGCCCGGGGGTTCGGGGGCCGGCGTCTGCGGGGTGAGGATCGCGGTGTCGTCGCTGAGCCCGCCGCCGAGTCCGGCGCCGGGGGCGCCCGGGGTGCCCGGGACGCGGGGGATCGATCCGGTGTCCGGGGCCGCGTGGGCACCGGCGCCGCTGGTCGCGCCCAGACCGCCCATTATCCCGGCGCTGCCCATGGCACTCGGGGCGCCGGGGCCGCCAGGGCCCGTGGGGCCGTTGGGGGCCGTGGGACCGGCGGGGGCCGTGGGGCCGGCGGGGCCCGTGGGTGAGCCCAAGCCGCCGAAGCCGCCCGGGGCGCCCGGGGCGCCCGGTCCGGCCGGGACTGTCGGTGCGGTCAGCGGACCGTCACCGGTGACCGGCCCGCTCGTCGGGCCCGCGGGACCCTGGTCGCCGAAACCGGTACCGCCGCCGCTCCCGGGCTCGGGCTCGGTGAAGAACGGCAGGTCGTCGCGGCGCGGCTCCGGTCCGGCGCCCGGGCGGGAGCCGTCGCCCAGCGGGCCGGCCGCCAGTGCCTCGGTCACGTCGAAGGAACCGGTACCGCCGCCGTGTCCGGGCGCGACGGGCCCGCCGGTCGCCCCGGCACCGCCCGTGGGACCCGACCGGGAGCCACCCGGCGCGCTCATCGACCCGACCACGCCACCCGGCCTGCCGGTACTGGGAGCAGCCCCGGCACCCGTGCCCGTACCGCCGGGCAGGCCAGTCCCCTTGGGGCCATCGGCCGGCTGACCGCCCTTGGCCGCCGCCGACTTGCGGGGCGCGAACCAGTCACTGGTCGGCTTGTCCCCGGCCGGCCGGGCGGGCTCGGCGGGGGCCGGTGCGGCCGGCGTGGGCGCCTGCGGCGCCGGCGCCTCGGCCTCCGGCTCGACCGCGCCGTCCTCGGCGTCACCGACCGGCTTGCGCACCACCACGGGCGGGATCGGCCGCGATCCGGGGATGTTGATCCGGATCCGGGTGGTCAGCGTCGTCTCGGTCTTGCGCTCGTCCGGCCGGGCGGCCGAACGTCCCGTGTCCGCACCGGCGTCGGGGCCCGTCGGCGTCCCGTAGGGCGGGGTGCCCGACGGGTACGCGGCTGAGCCGCGCCCGTGAGGTCCGGACGACGGAGTGTCAGTTTCACGACTCAAGGCAGGTTCTCCTGGTTGGCTCCGCCGCCCGTCACACCTACAAAGCGGGCGGCTCGGCGGCGCGCACCACCATACTGGCCGCTTCTCGCGTGTATCCCGTGACCGTGGGGGAAACCCACACCGGACCCGCACCGCGCGCGGCGGCGAAGTAGTACGTCACTTGCCAAGTCGGACGGCGTCGCCGTCCGGTTGCCGTACAGGAGCGAGGGTGGCACAGATCACAGCCACCGCGATGCCCCCGAGCAGGAAGAGATACGAACCGCTGCCCGCGGCGAACAGGAAGTCGCCCTCCGGTCTGCTCGCGGTGAGCAGGATGACGGCGACCGCCCAGCCGAGGGCGGGCGCGACGGCCGCGCCCCGGGCGCCCACCGCGCGGGCGGCCCCCACGCAGAGCCCGGCCTCGGCGGCCAGGGCGAGCAGCAGCCCGCCCGGGAACCACGCGGGCTGCACCAGTGCCCCGGCCGCCCCGGTGAGGGCACCGAGCACGAGCAGCGCCAGATAGAGGGCGGACCGCCCGAGGGACGGCGGCCGCAGCGGCTGGGCGAGCATCGAGGTCTGTCCGGCACGGTCGCTCACGGTGTCTCCTCGGTCCCGGCGAACAGGTCGGTCCCACGTACGCCCGCCGCGGCGGCCGCGTTCACCGGTTCGTAGTACTCGGTGGTGAACAGCGGCTGCGCCAGCTCGTTGGAGAGGGCGAAGTACGGTTCGGCGACGTCGATCTGGGTGGCGTGCGCCCGCATGGCGGCGGCCTTGGCGGCGGCGTACGGGGTGCCGTCGGCGACGATCTCGACCCCGATCAGCTCGTCCTCGACGACGCCCGGTACGTCGTCGACGGCGGCGGCCTTGTCGAAGGGGAGGCCGGGCAGCGCCGCGTCGAGCCGCGCGAAGGCGGCCTCGGCGGCCGGTCGCGGCACGCGGTTCCAGTAGACCCTGGCGACACCGCAGCCGGCCTCGGCGGCCAGCTCGGCGGCGCGCATGGCGACGCGGTGGGCCTGGATGTGGTCGGGGTGGCCGTAGCCGCCGTTCGGGTCGTACGTGACGAGGACCTGGGGCCGTACCTCCCGGATCACGTCCAGCAGCAGTCCGGCCGCCTCGTCGACGTCGGCCTGCCAGAAGCAGCCGGGGTCGTCGTTGTCGGGCAGCCCCATCATCCCGGAGTCGGCGAACCGGCCCGGCCCGCCGAGCAGCCGGAAGTCGGCCACGCCGAGGGCGCTCATCGCCGCCGTCAGCTCTCCGAGCCGGTGCTGCCCGAGGGCGGCGCCGCCCAGGTGCGCCAGCTCGGGCGGAATGACCTCGCCGCGCTCCCCGAGCGTGCAGGTCACCAACGTCACGTGGGCGCCCTCGGCCGCGTACTTGGCCATGGTGGCGCCGTTGTTGATCGACTCGTCGTCCGGGTGCGCGTGCAACAGCAGCAGACGCCGGGCGGGCTGTTCCGTCATGGGCTCCACCCTACGAGGGGTTTTCCACAGGCTTGCACGCGGCGCGGTCTTCGCCGTCTACCTTGATGCGTGACGGATCCGACACGGATGGTGACCGGGGGTGGTGTGGGATGTCGGAGGACGACGAGGCGAGCTGGGCGGTGGACCCGGACGACGAATGGGGCATGGCAGTCATCGCGACGGTCGGCCGGCAGCTGAGGCTGCGGCGCGAGGCGGCGGGGATGCGGGCGTGCGACTTCGCGGTGGCGATGGGGTACGGGGAGGATCTGGTCTACAAGGTCGAGGGCGGCAGGCGGATCCCCCGGCCCGGCTATCTGAAGCAGGCGGAACAGATCCTGGACGCGGGCGGGCTGGTCGCCGCCATGCAGGAGGACGTGGCCAAGGTCCGGTACCCGAAGAACGTCCGTGACCTGGCGAAGCGGGAGGAGAAGGCGGTTGAACTTCAGCTCTACGATCCGCTGCACGTCCATGGGCTCTTGCAGACCCCCGAGTACGCGCGTGCGTTGTTGTCCATGCGGCGCCCCGCGTACTCGACGGAAGAGGTGGAACAGTTCGTCGCGGCGCGCATGGCTCGCAAAGCGATCTTCGAGCGCGATCCTGCCCCCGAACTCAGCTTCGTCCTGGAGGAGTGGTCGCTTCGGCGCCCCCTCGGCGGGACGCAAGTGCTGCATGGCCAGCTGAGGCACCTGCTGCGGGCGGCCGAGTTCCGGAATGTGGAGATGCAGGTGATGCCTGTGCAACAAGAGGAGCACGCGAGCATCGACGGTGGGATCGAGGTGATGAAGTTCCAGGACGGCTCGGCCGTCGGACGCTCGGCTCCGGTGGCCAACGGGCGGCCTGTCTGCGACCCAAAACAGCTTCGTATCCTGGAACTTCGGTATGGCATCATCCG
Source organism: Streptomyces sp. NPDC023723 (assembly GCF_040639815.1). NCBI lineage: Bacteria > Bacillati > Actinomycetota > Actinomycetes > Kitasatosporales > Streptomycetaceae > Streptomyces > Streptomyces sp. NPDC023723. The sequence goes on along the minus strand of NZ_JBFAAP010000011.1, from coordinate 190,360 downwards.
GGCCCAGGCACTCACGCCACGTGAGTCGACGGCCTTCATCAAGCAACTGCTGGAGGACACATGATCCGCGACACCTCCGAGCCGGCGTGGTTCAAGAGCAGCTACAGCAGCGGCAGCGAGGGCGACTCCTGCGTCGAGATAGCCACAACCCCCGCCACGGTGCACGTACGCGACTCCAAGCACCGGTACACCACCGGCCCCCGGTTGACGCTCGCGGCGCAGGCGTGGACAGCCTTCGTCCGGGACCTGCCGGACCAGTCGTGACCCGTACCACCACCGGCTCCGAGGAGCCGACGTGGTTCAAGAGCAGCTACAGCAGCAGCAGCGAAGGCGACTCCTGCGTGGAGATAGCCACAGCCCACGCCACGGTGCACGTACGCGACTCGAAGCACAGGGACATCGTCGGCCCTCGCCTCGCTCTCGCGCCGCAGGCATGGGCGGTGTTTGTCACCGCCCTGCGCGCTTGAGCCACCGGTGGGTCAGAAGCTGATGCTGCCGATCATGCCGGCGATGTTGGACGTCAGTTCGCTGATCGTGGGAGCGATCGTGGAGGAGGCGAGGTAGAAACCCAAGAGCATGCAGACAACCGCATGCCCCGCCTTCAGTCCGGACTTCCTGATCAACAGGAAGACGATGATCGCCAGCAGCACCACCGCCGAAATCGAGAGTGCCACGGCGGCTCACCTCCAAAGAACCCAGGGACATGGGGGGATCGAACAGTCGGGACGTCGGCACGGAACCATGGGGGCAGATAAATCCACACAGCGGGCAGCAGGTTGATACCCACTATGCGCTAGTGATCATAACTATCCGTACGCGCGCATCGAGTGGCGCACGGCCGCACAAGGGGGCGCATGGCCAATATGGTCAGGGCATGACGACCGAGCCCGACTCCTTCCCCAAACGGCACGCCCGCACCCAGCGGTTCACCCTCGGCGCGCCGCGTTCGTTCACCGTGGCGCCCGACGGTTCCCGTGTCGCGTTCCTCCGCTCCGCCGCCGGCCCGGACCGGGCGAACGCCCTGTGGGTGCTCGACCCCGCGAGCGGCGAGGAGCGCCTCGCGGCCGACCCGCGCGCCCTCCTCGGCGGCGCGGCGGAACACCTTCCGCCCGAGGAACGCGCCCGCCGCGAACGCAGCCGCGAGGGCGGGGCGGGCATCGTCGGCTACGCCACCGACGCGGCCGTCGAGTTGGCCTCTTTCGCCTTGTCAGGGCGGCTTTTCACGGCTGAGCTGCGGGCCGGCACGGCACGCGAACTCCCGGTCGCCGGGCCGGTGATCGACCCCCGCCCCTCCCCCGACGGGCGGCACGTCGCCTACGTCGCGCGCGGCGCCCTGCGGGTCACCGGTGCCGAGGGCGGCGACGACCGGGCGCTGGCGGAGCCCGAGGCGGGGGACGTCGGCTACGGTCTCGCGGAGTTCATCGCGGCCGAGGAGATGGGCCGGACCAGGGGTTTCTGGTGGGGTCCGGACTCGGACCGGCTGCTGGTGGCGCGCGTGGACGACACGCCGGTGCAGCGCTGGTGGATCTCCGACCCGGCCCGCCCGGACCGTGATCCACAACACGTCCGGTACCCGGCGGCAGGCACGCCCAACGCGGAGGTCCGGCTGTTCGTGATCGCCCTCGACGGCGCCCGCGCGGAGGTCGCCTGGGACCGTCGGCGCTACCCGTATCTGGCGCGAGTTCACTGGTCAGCGGCGGGTGCCCCGCTGCTGCTCGTACAGACGCGCGACCAGCGTGGTCAGGTGTATCTGGCGGTGGACGCGGCCTCCGGCGCGACCCGGATGGTGCACGCCGACGAAGATCGAACTTGGCTGGAACTTTTCCCCGGGGTGCCCTGCTGGAGTCCGTCCGGACAGCTGGTGCGGATCGCCGACGAGGGCGGCGCGCGGGTCCTGGCGGTGGGGGAACGCCCGCTGACCGGACCGCAGTTGCACGTACGGGCGGTACTGGACGTGTCGGCCGACGACGTGCTGGTCTCGGCGTCGGCCGGAGCCGAGGCGGCCGAACCGGAGACCGGCGAGGTGCATGTCTACCGCGTGAACGAACTGGGCGTGGAGCGCGTCTCGTCCGTCCCCGGCGTGCACTCGGCGGTGCGCGCCGGGGACACGACCGTCCTGGTCTCCGCGACCCTGGACCGGCCGGGGAGCCGCGCCCAGGTCCTCCGCGACCACAAGGAGGGCGGGAAGCCCGGGGTCACTGTCACCTCGTACGCCGAAGATCCCGGTCTGTCCCCGCGCGTGACGCTCACCCAGGGGGGCGCACGCCGTGTCCCGTGCGCCGTGCTTATGCCAACGGACTACCACGGTGACACCCCCCTCCCCGTTCTCCTCGACCCCTACGGTGGTCCGCACGGACAACGCGTGGTCGCCGCGCACAACGCCCACCTCACGTCGCAGTGGTTCGCGGACCAGGGGTTCGCGGTGGTCGTCGCCGACGGGCGCGGCACCCCGGGCCACTCCCCCGCCTGGGAGAAGTCCATCAAGGACGACGTCGCCGCGGTCGTCCTCCAGGACCAGGTGGACACGCTGCACGCGCTCGCCGCCGACTTCCCGCTCGACCTCGGCCGGGTCGCCATCCGCGGCTGGTCCTTCGGCGGCTACCTCGCCGCCCTCGCGGCCCTGCGCCGCCCGGACGTCTTCCACGCGGCGGTGGTCGGCGCCCCGGTCACCGACCTGCGCCTCTACGACACCCACTACCAGGAGCGCTACCTCGGGGACCCGAACGAGCAGCCCGAGGTCTACCGGCGCAACTCCGTGATCGACGACGCGGGGCTGGTCGACGCGGCCGAGCCGCACCGCCCGATGATGATCATCCACGGGCTGGCCGACGACAACGTGGTGGTCGCCCACTCCCTGCGGCTGTCCTCGGCCCTGCTGTCGGCAGGCCGCCCGCACGAGGTGCTCCCGCTGTCCGGCGTCACCCACATGACCCCGCAGGAGTCGGTGGCGGAGAACCTGCTGCTGCTCCAGGTGGACTTCCTGCGCCGTTCACTGGGGCTGGGGTAACGGCAACGGGCCGGGAGACATGGCGCTCCCGGCCCGTTTACGGCACCCGCACGGCCGTACGCTGAAGAGCCTCTCGCGTCCGTATATCGATACGGATTCCGTGAAGTTGCCTGTGTGTTAACGAAGTTCGTCACGGTTTGTACGCCTATGACTCCGGCGGCACGACCAGCTTCTCCGCCGCGAAGTGACACGCCGAGTCGTGCTCCGCAGGCCCGCCCGTCCCCCGGAACTCCGCCGGAACCGCCAGCTCCGGTACCTCCAGGGCGCAGCGCTCCCGGGCCTTGAAGCAGCGGGTGCGAAAGCGGCAGCCGGAGGGGATGTTGGTCGGCGACGGGACGTCGCCGACCAGGATGATCCGCTCGCGGTGTTCGCGGGCCTCGGGGTCGGGCACCGGCACGGCGGACAGCAGCGCCTGGGTGTAGGGGTGGGTGGGATGCTCGTAGATCTCGGCGTCCCGGCCCGTCTCCACGATGCGGCCCAGGTACATGACGCCGACCCGGTCGGAGATGTGCCGGACGATCGACAGGTCGTGCGCGATGAAGATGTAGGAGAGGTCGAACTCGTCCTGCAACCGGCCCATCAGGTTGATGACCTGGGCCTGGACCGAGACGTCGAGGGCGGAGACCGGTTCGTCGGCGACGATGATCTCCGGGCGCAGGGCCAGGCCCCGGGCGATGCCGATGCGCTGGCGCTGACCGCCGGAGAACTGGTGCGGGTAGCGGTTGATGTACTCCGGGTTGAGGCCGACCACGTCCAGCAGGTGCTGGACCCGGCGGCGCCGGTCGCCCTTCGGCGCGACCTCCGGATGGATGTCGTACGCCTCTCCGATGATGTCGCCGACCGTCATGCGGGGGTTGAGGGAGGTGTAGGGGTCCTGGAAGACCATCTGGATGTTGCGGCGCACCGCGCGCAGGGCGCGGCCGGACAGGCGGGTGATGTCCTCGCCCTTGTAGCGGATCTCGCCGGCGGTCGGGCGTTCCAGGTTGACCAGCAGTCTGGCGACCGTGGACTTGCCGCAGCCGGACTCGCCGACGATGCCGAGGGTCTCGCCGCGGTCGAGGTGGAAGTCGACGCCGTCGACCGCCTTGACCGCGCCGACCTGCTTCTTGAAGACGATGCCGGTGGTGAGGGGGTAGTGCTTGACCAGTGCGCGGACTTCGAGGAGGGGTTCAGGCATCGAGGCACTCCCGCCAGAAGTGGCAGGCGCTGCCCCGGGTCCCGCTCACCTCGTAGAGCGGCGGTACGTCGGTGCGGCACACGTCCTGGGCCATCGGGCAGCGCGGGTGGAAGGCGCAGCCGGGCGGGATGCGGGTGAGGCTGGGCGGCAGGCCCTTGATGGCGTACAGCTCCCGGCCCTTGTGGTCCAGGCGCGGGATGGATTCCAGCAGGCCGCGGGTGTAGGGGTGGGCAGGGGCCTTGTAGATCTCGTGCACGGGGGCGCTCTCCACGATCCGGCCCGCGTACATCACGGCGATCTCGTCGGCGACGTCCGCGACCACACCGAGGTCGTGGGTGATGAGGATGAGGCCCATGTTGTACTCGCGCTGGAGGTCCGCGAGCAGGTCCATCACCTGGGCCTGGACGGTGACGTCGAGGGCGGTGGTCGGCTCGTCGGCGATGATCAGCTTCGGCTCCAGGGCCATCGCCATCGCGATCATGATGCGCTGGCGCATGCCGCCGGAGAACTGGTGCGGGTACTGCCGTACCCGCTCCCTGGCCGCCGGGATGCGGACCCGGTCCATCAGCTCGACCGCCTTGGCCCGCGCGTCCTTCCGCGACATCCCCCGGTGCACGGTGAACATCTCGGCGAGCTGGTCGCCGACGGTCAGTACCGGGTTCAGCGAGGACAGCGCGTCCTGGAAGATCATCGCCATCTCGGCGCCGCGCACCTTGCGGCGTTCCTCCTCCTTCAGTTCCAGCAGGTCCCGGCCCTCGAAGAGGACCTCGCCGGCGGTGATCCGCCCGGGCGGGACGTCGAGGATGCCCATGACGGTCTGGGCGGTGACGGACTTGCCGGAGCCGGACTCGCCGAGCACGGCGAGGGTGCGGCCGGCGTCCACGCCGTAGCTGACGCCGTTGACGGCCTTGGCGACGCCCTCCCGGGTGCGGAACTCCACGTGCAGGTCACGCACTTCGAGCAGCATGACGGCGGTTCACCTCAGCTTCGGGTCGAGGGCGTCGCGCACCGCGTCGCCGAGCATGATGAACGCCAGGACGGTGATCGCGAGGGCTCCGGAGGGCCACAGCAGCGCGTGCGGGGCGTTGCGGACGTAAGGGGCGGCGGCGGAGATGTCGATGCCCCAGGAGACGCTGGGCGGCTTCAGGCCGACGCCGAGGAAGGACAGCGTCGCCTCCAGCGAGATGTAGGTGCCGAGCGCGATGGTGGCGACCACGATGACCGGCGCGACGGCGTTGGGCGCGATGTGCCGCAGCAGCAGCCGGGAGCTGTTCGCGCCGAGGGCGCGGGCGGCCTGGACGTAGTCGTTCTGCTTGGCGGTGATGACCGAGCCGCGGGCGATCCGGGAGATCTGCGGCCAGCCGAGCAGCACGATGAAGCCGATGACCGGCCAGACGGTGTTGCTGGTGATGACGGAGAGCAGGACGAGGCCGCCGAGGACCACCGGGATCGCGAAGAAGATGTCGGTGATCCGGGACAGGATCGCGTCCCAGAAGCCGCCGAAGAACCCGGCGAGCCCGCCGAGCACGCTGCCCAGGATGGCGACCCCGAGCGTGGACAGGACACCGACCAGGACGGACGTACGGGCGCCGTAGACGGTGCGGGTGTAGACGTCGCAGCCCTGGCCGTTGAAGCCGAAGGGGTGGCCGGACTGGGAGCCTTCCTGGGCCTTGGCGAGGTCGCAGTGCAGCGGGTTGCCGGAGGCGATGAGGGACGGCCAGATGGAGATGACGATCAGGAAGAGGATCACCAGGGCGGAGATCAGGAAGACCGGGTTGCGGCGCAGGTCGTGCCAGGCGTCGGACCAGAGGCTGTGCGGCTTCTCCTGCGGTCCGGTGCCTTCTGGCCCCCCGGGTGTCTTCTCCAGGGTGACGGCCTCACTCGCCCCCAGGTCCATCTGCCCGCCCATGCCGGTACCGGCGATGGCGCGTTCCGGTTCGTAGGGCTGCTGCTCAGGCATAACGGATCCTCGGGTCGAGTACGGCGTACAGGAGGTCGACGAGGAGGTTGGCGACGAGGAAGACGAGGACCAGCACGGTGACGAAGCCGACGACGGTCTGGGTGTTCTGGCGCAGGATGCCCTGGTAGAGCTGGTAGCCGACGCCGTGGATGTTGAAGATGCGCTCGGTGACGATCGCGCCGCCCATCAGGGCGCCCACGTCGGTGCCGATGAAGGTGACGACCGGGATGAGGGAGTTGCGCAGCAGGTGCCGGGTGATGACCCGGCGCCGGGGCAGGCCCTTGGCGATCGCGGTGCGGACGTAGTCGGCGCGCCGGTTCTCCGCGATGGAGGTACGGGTGAGGCGGGTGACGTACGCGAGTGAGACCGAGGCCAGCACCAGGCCGGGCAGGATCAGCTCGTCGAGCCGGGCCTCGGAGGAGACGGACGGCGCGATCCACCCCCACTTCACGCCCAGCAGGAGCTGGAGCAGCAGGCCGGTGACGAAGGTGGGGACGGAGATGACGATCAGGGTGAGCAGCAGCACCGCCGTGTCGACGGGGCGGCCGCGCCGCAGGCCGGTGACGACACCGAGGGTGATGCCGATGACGACCTCGAAGACCACCGCGATGATCGTCAGCCGGATGGTGACCGGGAAGGCGGTGCCCATCAGCTCGGTGACCGGCTGGCCGTTGAAGGCGGTGCCGAAGTCGCCGGTGAAGACGTTGCCCATGTAGGTCGCGTACTGCTGCCAGACCGGCTTGTCGAGGCCGAACTCCCGCCTGAGCTGGGCGGCGGTCGCCGGGTCGCACTCCCGGTCGCCGCACAGCCCGGCGATCGGGTCGCCCATGACGTTGACCATCAGGAAGATCAGCAGGGTGGCCCCGATGAAGACCGGGATCATCTGGAGCAGCCGTCGGATCACATAGCGGCCCACGGCGGATCAGCTCACCTTGATCTCGTTGTACACCGGGACGCTGAACGGATTGAGTTTCACGCCGGAGAGCCGGTCGGAGTAGCCGGCGCTGCCGTTCTGGTACCAGAGCGGGATGGCCGCCATGTTGTCCCGGACGACTCCCTCGGCCTGCTGGAAGTCCTTGATGGCCGTGGCGGTGTCGGTCTCGCCGTTGGCCTTGTCGATCAGGCCGTCGAACTCGTCGTTGGACCACTTGCCGTCGTTGGAGGAGGCGTTGGTGTAGTAGAGCGGCTGGAGGAAGTTCTGGATGAGCGGGTAGTCCATCTGCCAGCCCGCCCGGAAGGGGCCGCTCATCTTCTTCCCGGTGATCTGGTTGCGGAAGTCGGCGAAGGTGCCGACCGGGTTGCCGACGCACGCCTTGTCGTTGCCGAGGGCGTTGTTGATGGAGTTGCAGACCGCGTCGACCCACTGCTTGTGGGAGCCGGTGTCCGAGTTGTACGTGATCTTGACCTGGCCGCCGGGCAGCCCGCCGCCGTCCTGGATCAGCTTCTTGGCTTCGTCGGGCCGGTACTCGCACGCCTCCCCGCACAGGCCCTCCTTGTAACCGCCGTCCGCGCCGAGCACGGGTGAGGTCCAGTCGGTGGCCGGGGTGCGGGTGTTCTGGAAGATCGTCTTGGTGATCTGGTCGCGGTCGATCGCCATGGACAGGCCCTTGCGGACCTTCTCCGAGCCGCTCTTGTTCCAGTTGTCGTCGTAGTACGGGAAGGCCAGGGTCTGGATGATGCCGGCCGGGGTGTTGATGTACCGGTCACCGAGGTCGTTCTTGACGTTCTTCAGCTGGGCGGCCGGGACGTCGTCGACCAGGTCGAGGTTGCCGGCCATGAGGTCGGTGTAGGCGGTGTTGTTGTCGGTGTAGACCTTGAGGTCGACGCCGCCGTTGGCGGCCTTGTCGTCGCCGGGGTAGGCGTCCCACTTGCGCAGGGACATCTGGGAGCCCCGGGTGTAGTTGTCGACCTGGTACGGGCCGTTGCCGACCGGCTTCTTCAGCCAACCGGCGTGGTCGTCGAAGAAGGCGCTGGGCAGCGGGGCGTAGGCGGGGTAGCCGAGGGTGTCGGGGAAGGTGGAGAACTTCTGGTTGAGCGCGACGGTGAAGGTGCGGTCGCCGGTGACCTTCAGTCCGGAGAGGGTGTCGGCGCTCTGCTTGCCGCCGTCCTCCGGGTGCGCCTTGTCGTAGCCCTCGATGTAGCTGAAGAAGTAGGCGTTGCGCTGGTTGTTCTTGAGGCTCGCCCCATAGTTCCAGGCATCGACGAAGGACTTGGCGGTGACCTTCTCGCCGTTGCTGAAGGTCCAGCCGTCCTTGACGGTGACGGTGAAGTTCTGCGAGTCGGAGGTGTCGATCTTCTCGGCGAGCATGTCCTGCGCCTCGCCGCTGTCCGGGTCGTAGCGCTTCAGGCCCCGGAAGATCATGTCCAGCACCTTGCCGCCCTGCACCTCGTTGGTGTTGGCCGGCTCCAGCGGGTTCTGCGGGTCGCCCCAGGAGGAACTGAGCACCGCGTCGCCCCCGCCGCCCCCGCCACCGCCGCCGCAGGCGGTCGCCGCGAGGGCTGCCGCCGCCGCCGCGCACGCGGCCCGTGTGGCGTGCGTCGCTCTGCGCATGGGTGCCTCCTCGTCCGCCGATCACTTAACGGCCAATATCACGCCAAAAAGTGCACGCCGCACACGGATGGGGCCCTTTGGAGGAACCCGCCAGCCGGACGAACGGGCCGAACGAGAGGCCCAAACGATCCCTTGTCACCCCGCACGAAGGATCTTGAACGGCCGCGCAACAGATCTTCACCATCCGATGCGGAACCGTTGGAATGCGACCCCGTGATGTTCACATTTCGACACCCAGGCGTCCGCATAACGAACGCCTTGCCTGAATTGCCGGATTAGTTCGTTATAAGGCACAGATAGATCACAACGCGCTACACGCGTAGCTACGGATCGGCAAAGTCGAGGTAAAGAAAGTAAAGAGAAACCCAAGCTGACCCAGATTTTATTGACCTTGAACGAATTGCGTTGAAAAAGTCCGGCGTAGCCCGTAGGGGAGTGCCCTGCGGAGTCATCAGACCCTCCCTTGGGCCAGGAGCACCATGACCCCCCCAACTCCATCAGCGGCTGCCCCGCTCGAGGTGACCGACGAGACGGCCCCCGCGTCGCCCACGCCCGCCACCTCCAAGGGCAATGAGAGTCGCTCTCCCGGGCAGCTTGCCTGGCGCCGGTTCAAGCGCGACCGTACGGGCATTGTCTCCGCCTGCATCGTGATCTTCTTCTTCGTGGTCGCGCTGGCCGCGCCGCTGATCACCAAGTTGTACGGCAAGGACCCTTACACCACCTACGGACTGAACACACCGGGGCTGCTGGGCGACAACGGGTTCCCCGTGGGTGCCAACGGCGGCATAAGCGGCGACTTCTGGTTCGGTATCGACCCCCAGCTCGGCCGTGACGTCTTCAGCTTCCTGCTCTACGCGATCCGCAACTCGCTGCTGATCTCCATCGGCATCACCATCCTCGTAGTGATCATCGGCGTGGTGGTGGGCGTGACCGCCGGCTACATGGGCGGCAAGACGGACTGGTTCATCGGCCGGGTCATCGACCTGCTGCTGGCCTTCCCGTCCCAGCTGTTCTTCGTAGCCTTCACGCCTGTGGTGATCGCCCTGTTCGTATCCCCTGAGGAGAACACGCCGATCTGGCTGACGGTCACGTGCCTCATCGGCCTGCTGACCCTCTTCGGCTGGGCGTCCATCGCCCGGCTGCTGCGCGGCCAGGTGCTCGCCCTGCGCGAGCGGGAGTTCGTCGAGGCGGCCAAGGTCACCGGTGCTTCCCCGACACGCATCATCTTCAAGGAGCTGCTCCCGAACCTGTGGACGCCGATCCTCATCCAGGCGACTCTCAACCTGCCGATGATGGTCACCACGGAAGCGGGTCTCTCCTTCCTCGGCGTCGGCCTCCAGGACCCGACCCCCGACTGGGGCCTCATGATCAGCTACGCCGCGAAGTTTTACCAGGACGACATCACCTTCCTGCTCTTCCCGGGTGTGGCGATGGTGATCTTCGTTCTGGCGTTCAACCTGCTCGGCGACTCGGTACGCGACGCGCTCGACCCGAAGACCAAGCGCTGACCCCGGCCCTACCAGGACCACGAACGTTCAGGACCACGGCCTTCAGGACCACGGCAAAGACGCCGGGTGCCGGATCCTCTCTCATCAACCCACTCCTCAAGGCAGGATGCGATGTCCTTTTCGCGCAGAAACTTCCTGATAGCCACCGGCGTCGCGGCTGCGGCGGGCTCCGTGCTCACCGCGTGCAGCAGCGGTGACACCAGCAGCAGCGGCGGTGGCAAGCAGGAAGCCGCCAAGGCCAACGCGACGACCGTCACGATTGGCACCGCCGAGGACTCCAAGGGTCCGGCTCCGGAGGTCTCCGGCGCCAAGAAGGGCGGCACGGTCTACCTGCTGAACGACGACGACTTCTCGCACCTCGACCCGCAGCGGATCTACTACGCCTGGAACTCGCTGGCGGCGATCGTCCTCTCCCGCACCCTGACCGGTTACAAGGTGGCCGACGACGGCGCCCTGACCCTGGTCGGCGACCTCGCCACCGACACCGGAACGATGGAGGACGAGGGCAAGACCTGGTCCTTCACTCTGAAGGACAACGTCAAGTGGGAGGACGGCTCCGACGTCACCGTCGACGACGTCCGCCACGGCTTCGAGCGCGGCTTCGCCAGCTTCGTCACCGAGGGCGCCTCCTACGCGCAGACCTGGCTGACCGGAAGCCAGGACTACCGCAAGTCGTACTCCGGTCCCTACAGCGGCAAGCACCTGAAGTCGATCGAGACCAGCGGCAAGACGATCACCTTCCACCTCTCCGAGGCGCGCCCGGACTTCAACTACGTCGTAGCGATGCAGTCCTACGCGCCGACCCCGGTCAAGCACGACACCAAGCAGAACTACGACAAGAAGCCGTACTCCAACGGCCCGTACATGATCAAGTCGCACAGCACCGACAAGTCGATGGTGCTGGTCCGCAACGAGCACTGGGACGCGGACACCGACCCGATCCGCAACGCCTACCCGGACCAGTTCGACTTCAGCTTCGGCATCGAGCAGCTGACCGCGGCCGACCGGCTGCTCGCCGACTCGGGCAACGACCAGTACGCCGTCTCCTGGCGGACCATTCCCGTGGAGCGCATCGCCAAGGCCACCGCCGAGGCCAAGGACCGCGTCTTCGAGGACCTGTCCTCCGGTACCAGCCTTTTCTGGATCAACACCACCCGGGTCACCGACCTGGCCGTCCGCGAGGCCATCATCCGCGCCTGGCCAACCTCCCAGGTCCGGCAGCTGTGGGGCGGCACGCACCGCGGTGACTACGCGACCGGCGTCATGAGTCCGCTCGTGGCCGGTTACGAGTCCCAGGACGTCTGGGGCAAGCTGAAGAACCCGGCGGGTGACCCCGCGGCTGCGAAGAAGGTCCTGAAGAAGGCCGGCAAGCTCGGCACCAAGGTCGTCTACGCCTACCAGCAGGACGAGACGCAGGCGAAGATCAAGGTCGTCATTGAGAACGCCCTGAAGGAAGCCGGCTTCGAGGTCGTCACCAAGGGTGTCGACTCCACGACCTGGTACGACCAGATCGGCGCGCTGGACAACCCGTACGACATCTACTGGGGCGGCTGGTCCTCCGACTGGCCCACCGGTTACTCGGTGTTCCAGCCGCTGTTCGAGAGCAGCCAGATCCGGGAGCAGGGCACCAACTACTCGCACCTGAAGGACCCCAAGGTCGACGCCGCCATCAAGGCCGCGACCCTGGAGACCGACCAGGACAAGGCCAACAAGATGTGGGCTGCCCTGGACAAGCAGGTCACCGAGACCGGCGCTTTCGTTCCCGACGTGTACATGAAGCGCACGTACCTGCACGGCTCGAAGCTCGGCAACGTCAAAATGGACCCGAACTTCGACGGCTGCATGCTCTACAAGCTGTACGTCAAGAGCTGATCCGTCACTGAGCGGTGGGGGCGGTCGCGCCGCCCCCACCCTCGGCTCTCGTCCTCGGGGCCCCGGTCGCCCCGGTCCGGCCCGATCCGCACGACGGCCCTCCCAGGAAAGCCAATCCCCCATGCTTCGCTTCCTCGTCCGCCGGTTCATCGGCGCGGTGATCACCATATTGATCATCAGCGCGGTCACCTTCATACTTTTCTACGCGGTGCCCCGCGACCCGGCCCGGATAGCCTGCGGCAAGGTCTGCACGCCGGAGACGCTTGAGGTGATCCGGCACAACCTGGGGATCTCGGATCCCCTGCCGGAGCAGTACTGGCACTGGCTGGCCGGCATCTTCGTGGGCCGCGACTACCCTGGCTTCGGCAATTGCGACGCCCCCTGCCTCGGTTACTCGTTCGTCAACCGCGAGCCGGTCCTCTCCACGGTCCTCGACCGGTTCCCGACGACCTTCTCGCTCTCCATCGGCGCGGCCGTCGTCTTCCTCATCATCGGTGTCGGTGCGGGCATGCTCGCCGCCGTGAAGCAGGGCAAGGCCCTCGACAAGCTCGCCTCCGGCGCCTCGCTGGTCGCCTCGTCGATGCAGATCTACTTCGTCGGCACGCTGGCCATGTACTTCCTCGTGTACCAGTGGCACGTCATGGACCAGCCGTCGTACACAAAGCTCTCCGACAACCCGGCCGCCTGGTTCAGCGGACTGCTGCTCCCCTGGCTGGTGCTCGCCCTGATCTTCACCGCGAACTACACCCGTATGACGCGCTCTCAGATGGTCGAGACGCTCAACGAGGACTTCGTCCGCACGGCCCGGGCCAAGGGCCTCTCCCGCCGTACCGTCTTCTTCCGCTTCGCCTGGCGTGGCGCGATGGGACCGATTGTCACCATCTTCGGCATTGACCTGGGTGTCCTGCTCGGTGGCGCCATGATCACCGAGAAGACCTTCAGCATCCAGGGCCTCGGCATGCTCGCCGTGAAGTCCGTGAGCACCAACGACCTGCCGATGCTGCTCGGCGTGATGGTGATCACCGCGTCCTTCGTGATCATCGCCAACATCGTCGTGGACGCCTGCTACGCCCTGATCGACCCGCGGATCCGGCTCGCCTGACCTCCGCCCGTAGTCCCCTACCCCCCGCATCATCTGGAGCGTCCCCGTGACGAGCACCGACCAGCAGCCCTTCCTGTCCCTCAAGGACCTGAAGGTGCACTTCTCGACCGAGGACGGCACCGTCAAGGCCGTCGACGGTCTCTCCTTCGACCTCGCACGCGGCAGGACGCTGGGCATCGTGGGCGAGTCGGGCTCCGGCAAGTCGGTCACCAACCTGACCATCCTGGGCCTGCACCACCCCGACCACACCACGGTCGAGGGCTCCATCGTCCTGGACGGCGAGGAGCTGAACGGCGCTCCGGAGCAGACGCTGGAGCGCCTCCGCGGCAACAAGATGTCCATGATCTTCCAGGACGCCCTCGCCTCCCTGTCGCCGTACCACACCGTCGGCCGGCAGATCGCCGAGACGTACCGCAAGCACACCGGTGCCTCCAAGCTGGAGGCCTGGAACCGGGCGATCGAGATGCTGCGGCGGGTGGGCATCCCGCAGCCGGACATGCGGGTGGACGACTATCCGCACCAGTTCTCCGGCGGTATGCGCCAGCGCGCGATGATCGCCATGGCGCTGGTCTGCGACCCGGAGCTGCTGATCGCCGACGAGCCGACCACCGCCCTGGACGTGACGGTGCAGGCGCAGATCATGGACCTGCTCAAGGACCTCCAGCAGGAGTTCGGCACCGCCATCATCTTCATCACCCACGACCTCGGTGTCATCGCCGACATCGCGGACGACGTGCTGGTGATGTACGGCGGCCGGTGCGTGGAGCGGGGCACCAAGGAGGAGGTGCTGCGCGACCCGCAGCACCCGTACACGCTGGGTCTGATGGGTTCCATGCCGAGCCTGGACGGGCCGGTCGACGTGCCGCTGTCCCCGATCCCCGGTTCGCCGCCGTCGCTGCTCAACCCGCCCTCCGGCTGCCGCTTCCACCCGCGCTGCCCCTTCGTGGAGAAGGTGCCGGGCGGGCGGTGCTCCTCGGAGCGGCCGCTGCTCGAGGTGGTGGACGGCCGCGGCTCGGCCTGTCACCTCACCAGCGAGCAGCGCTCGGAACTCTTCGCCGACTACGCCGGTGCCACGGCCGCCCGGCACAACTGACGGACACGAGACGGGACTTACCATCATGAGCAACGCAACTCCGCTCCTGGACGTCAGCGGTCTGACCAAGCACTTCCCGATCAAGGGCGGCTTCCCGATCCCGCGCACGGTCGGTGCCGTACGGGCCGTGGACGGGCTGGACTTCCAGGTCGGCGAGGGCGAGAGCCTGGGCCTGGTCGGCGAGTCCGGCTGCGGCAAGTCGACCACCGGCCGGCTGATCACCCGCCTCCTGGAGCCGACCGGCGGCACCGTGACCTACCGGGGCCAGGACATCACCCACGCCGGCCGCCGGCAGCTCGCGCCGGTCCGGTCCGAGATCCAGATGATCTTCCAGGACCCGTACGCGTCCCTCAACCCGCGGCAGACGGTCGGCAAGATCATCTCCGGGCCGATGGAGATCAACGGCATCAACCCGCCCGGCGGCCGCGAGGCCCGCGTCCGTGAGCTGCTGGAGATCGTCGGCCTCAACCCCGAGCACTACAACCGCTTCCCGCACGAGTTCTCCGGCGGCCAGCGCCAGCGCATCGGGGTGGCCCGCGCCCTGGCCCTGGAGCCGAAGCTGATCGTCGCCGACGAGCCGGTCTCGGCACTGGACGTGTCGATCCAGGCCCAGGTGGTCAACCTGCTCCAGAAGGTGCAGCGGGAACTGGGCATCGCCTTCGTCTTCATCGCCCACGACCTGGCGATCGTGCGGCACTTCTCACAGCGCGTCGCGGTCATGTACCTCGGTAAGATCGTGGAGATCGCCGACCGCGACGACCTGTACGGCAACCCGCGCCACCCCTATACGCGGGCCCTGCTCTCCGCCGTGCCCGAGGCCACGGTGGAGGACACGCCCCGTGAGCGCATCCGGCTCGTGGGTGACGTGCCGTCCCCGATCAACCCGCCGTCCGGCTGCCGGTTCCGCACCCGGTGCTGGAAGGCGACCGACAAGTGCGCGGCCGAGGCGCCGCCGCTGGTGCAGGTCGAGGGCAACAGGCCCGGCCACCTCACCGCGTGCCACTACCCGGAGACGGCCGAGACGGTGTCCGCCGGCCGGCTCTCCAAGAACCCCGAGGCAGCGGCCTGACAACACCCCTTTTCCGTCAGCCGCGCCTTGCGGAACGGACTTTCATGGCCCATTGACCCGAGCCCGGATATGTCCGCTCCAGGGGACGAGGGCCCGCGCCTCCCAGCGCGGGCCCTCTTCGTCGTACCGGCCGGACCGGGGCGCACACGGGCGCGTACTGATCCCGGTCCGGCATCGTGTGAGCACGGTGAATCAGCCGGGCGGCCCGGATGCCGCCGAAGCCGGGGCGGGGCCGGCCGCGAGGAGGTCACGGGTGCCCGCCCGGGCCAGCCGTCGGTCGAGTTCGACGTCCAGCTCCGCCTGCTCTTCCTCGCTCGGGTCGTAGCCGTTCCACTCGTGGCGTACGGCGCGAGTTCGCTCCGCCGGCTCGGCCCGTGGGGCCGGCGTGGGCAGCGACTGGGCGAGCCGGCCGAGGTACGCCCGCAGCGACAGCCCCGCACCGGCCGCCGCCCCGGCCAGCCGGTCGTACACCTCGGCCGGGACGCTGATGCCGGCCTCGGGCGTGGTGGCGTTCTTCTCAGTCACGCGCCCCACCCTTTCAGCTCTCCGCCCCCTCCGTCCCCTCCTCCAGCGCCACCAGCGCCGGATCCAGCACGATGTCCTCCTCGCGGGCCGTGATCGTCGGGGCCTCCGGGAAGTGGCAGGCCGTCAGGTGGCCCTCGCGGTTGCCGTCGAGACGGACCAGCGGGGGGACCTCGGCGGCGCACTTGTCCTGGGCCTTCCAGCAGCGGGTGCGGAAGCGGCAGCCGGACGGCGGTGAGATCGGGGACGGCACGTCGCCGGCCAGCCGGATGCGCTCGCGCTGCTTGCCGGCCCCCTCGGCCAGGGTGACCTCGGGGACGGCGGAGAGCAGGGCGTGGGTGTAGGGGTGGCGGGGGCGGGTGTAGATGGAGTCCCGGTCGCCGACCTCGATGATCTTGCCGAGGTACATGACCGCGACGCGCTGGGAGAAGTGCCGGACGACGGCCAGGTCGTGGGCGATGAAGACGAAGGCGATGCCCAGTTCCCGCTGCACCTTCTGGAGCAGGTTGACCACCTGGGCCTGGATCGACACGTCCAGTGCCGAGACCGGCTCGTCGGCGACGATCAGCTTCGGCTCCAGGGCCAGGGCGCGGGCCACCCCGATGCGCTGGCGCTGGCCGCCGGAGAACTCGTGCGGGAAGCGGTTGTAGTGCTCGGGGTTGAGGCCGACGATCTCCAGCAGCTCACGGACGCGTGCCTCGCGGCCGCCCGCCGGGCTGATGCCGTTGATCTCCATCGGACCGGAGATGATCTTGCCGACCGTCTGCCGGGGGTTCAGCGAGGAGTACGGGTCCTGGAAGATCATCTGGATCTCGGACCGGACCGGGGCCAGCTTCTTGCGCCCGGCGTGCGAGATGTCCTGGCCCTTGTACAGGATCTTGCCGGCCGTCGGCTCCAGGAGGCGGGTGATCAGCCGGCCGGTGGTCGACTTGCCGCAGCCGGACTCCCCCACCAGGCCGAAGCTCTCGCCGACCCCCACGGTCAGGTCGATGCCGTCGACGGCCTGTACCTGGCCGACCGTCCGCCGGATCGGGAACCCGCCCATGACCGGGAAGTGCTTGGTCAGTCCCTCCGTAACCAGCAGGGGCTCCGGGGGCGTGCCGGCCACCGCCTCGCGCGGCGCGGGGAGGACGAGATCTTCCTTCATTGCTCTGACTCCCTTTTCAGCCCAGTCGGGGCTTGATCTCTTCGGCGAAGATGGTCCGCTTCTGCTCCGCCGTCAGATGGCACGCCGAGGAGCGGTCCGCGCCGAGCGGCGGCCGCTCGGTGACGCAGCGGCTGCCGCCCACCCGGTCCTGGAAGGTGCAGCGGGGATGGAACCGGCAGCCGGTGGGCGGGTTGAGCAGGGAGGGCGGGGTGCCCGGGATCGGCTCCAGGGCGGCGCTGAGGTCGGAGTCCAGCCGGGGCATGGAGTTCAGCAGGCCCCAGGTGTACGGGTGGCGGGGGGCGTGCAGCACCTCGGCCACCGAGCCGCGCTCGACCGCGCTGCCCGCGTACATCACCATGATGTCGTCGGCCATGTCGGCGATCACCCCGAGGTCGTGGGTGATGAAGACGATCGCCGAGCCGAACTCCTGCTGGAGGTCTTTCAGCAGGTCGAGGATCTGCGCCTGGACGGTGACGTCGAGGGCGGTGGTCGGCTCGTCGGCGATCAGCAGGTCGGGGTCGCAGACCAGGGCCATCGCGATCATCGCGCGCTGGCGCATGCCGCCGGAGAACTGGTGCGGATAGTCCTTGGCGCGCTGCGCCGGATTGGGGATGCCGACCTTGCCGAGCATCTCCACGGCCCGGTCCCAGCCGGCCTTCTTGGAGGCGCCGGTGTGCTTCATGAACGGCTCGGCGATCTGCCGGCCCACCGTGTAGTACGGGGACAGCGCGGTCAGCGGGTCCTGGAAGATCATCGCGATCCGGTTGCCGCGCAGCTTCTCCAGTTCCCGCTCGGTGGCGGTGACGAGTTCCTTGCCGTCGAAGACGATCTCGCCGTCGATGGTGGTGGTGCGCGGGTTGTGCAGGCCCAGGATGGTCAGGTTGGTCACCGACTTGCCGGAGCCGGACTCGCCGACGATGCCCAGCGTCCGGCCGCGCTCCACGTCGAAGGAGAGGCCGTCCACCGCCTTGACGACACCGTCCTCGGTGGCGAACCGCACGCTCAGATCGCGGACCGAGAGGAACCCCTCGGGCCCGGCCGGGACCGGCGCGTTGGCGGTCTTGGTCACTGTGGTCACGGTTGTTGCCTCTTCCTGCGTCCTAGGAGAGCCGGACGCGCGGGTCGATCCAGGCGTACACGATGTCGGTGAGGATGTTGAGGATCAGGATCACGAAGGCGCCGACCAGCATCACGCCCATGGTCAGCGGCAGGTCCTTGTGTACCGCGCCGTCCACCGCCAGGCGTCCGATGCCCTGCAGCGAGAAGGTCAGCTCGGTGACGACCGCGCCGCCGAGCAGGCTGGAGAGGTCGATGCCGAGGATGGTGACGATGGGGATGAGGGAGCCGCGCCAGGCGTAGCGGAAGAAGACGTACCGCTGGGACATGCCCTTGGCGCGGGCGGTGCGGACATGGTCCTCGGCGAGCTGCTCGATCAGCGAGGAACGGGCCATCCGGGTGTACTGGGCGGTGAAGATGGTGGCCATCACGAACATCGGGATGGACAGGCCGATCAGCCAGCCGACCGGGTCCTCGGTGATGGGCACGTACTTGGGGTCCTCCATCCAGCCGGTGCTGTAGACGAAGACGGTCAGCGCGATCGGGCCGAGGAAGTAGATCTGGAACGAGCTGAGCACCATGGAGGTGCCGGTGGCCACCTTGTCGACGGGGGACCCGCGGCGGAAGGCGGCGAGCATGCCCGCCCCGACCCCGATCACCAGGAATACGACCATGGCGCCGACGGTCAGCGACAGGGTCAGCGGGAAGCGGTCCATGATGGTGCTCCACACCATGTCGCCCGAGTAGAACGACTGGCCGAGGCAGGGCGCCTCGCAGTGGCCGGCCGGGAAGTCGCGGCCCACCACGATGCCGGACATGAAGTCCCAGAACTGCTGCGCCAGCGGCAGGTTGAGGCCGAGCGCCGCACGGATGTCCTCCAGCCGACTGGCCGAGCAGTCCTTGCCACAGGCCAGGGACGCGTAGTCGGACGGCGCGGCGACGAAGAGGAAGAAGGTGGCGGCGCCGATCAGGAACAGGGTGACGGCGGCTCCGACCGTACGCCGGATGATGAACTGAAGCATGGCGACAGGGCTGCTCTCTGCGGAAGGCGGAGGGGGTCGGGAGGTGTCACGGGACCCCGGGGGGTGCGCCGCGCCTGGCGCGCGGCGCACCCCGCGGGTCGACCGCCCGCGTCAGGACTTCAGGAACAGCCGGTTGACGTCGATGTAGCTGGACTCCGTGCTGTAACGGGCGCCGCCGATGTTCGAGCCGTAGAGCTGGAACTGCTTCGTGTACCACAGCGGGGCCGACGGGTTGATCTTCTCCAGGATGTAGTGGTGCGCTTCCTTCCAGGTCGCCGCCGCCTCGGTGGGCTCCTGGGTGAGCGCCTTGTTGATCAGTTCCTGGACCTTCGGGTCGTCGACGTGCGAGTAGTTCGGCGCGCCGTCGGCGACCTGGTCGCCGTCGTAGATGGGCGTGACGACGGTGCCCGGCGACGGCCAGTCCTGGCCCCAGCCGGTGATGTAGACGTCGTACGGGTTGTCGAGCTTGCCGACCTGCTCGTAGAAGCTGGCCGCGTCGACCTCCTTGGAGACGACCTCGATGCCGATCTTGCTCAGCGCGTCCTCGATGGCGACCTTGTGCTTCTGGCCGGCCTCGCTGTTGCGGTAGGCGTGCACGATCTTCTTCTCGGCGGCGGGGACGTCCTTGAGGAGTTCCTTGGCCTTCTCGATGTTCCCGGACGGCATCTTGAGCCGGCCGTACGGGTCGTAGTCCGCCTCGTAGCCCGGCAGCGTCGGCGCGAACAGGTTGGGCGCGACATCGCCGCCGTACGCGCCGCCCTCGCCGGCGATCAGCGACTTGGAGTTGACCGCGTAGGTGATGGCGTCGCGGACCTTCTTGTTCTTGATCCGGTCCAGGTTGAAGCTGAGCACCATGACGTAGGGCTGGTAGCCCTTGATGGTGCGCTTGTTGACGGCCGGGTCGCCGACCACGTCCTGGACCTGGGTGGACTCCACGGCGCCGGTGAGCTGGATGGCGTTCTTGGAGTCGCCCTGGTCGGCGATGAGCCGCTTGGTCTGGGTGGACTCGGTGACGCCGAAGTCGAAGCCGTAGCCGTCGACGTACTGGTGGCGCACGGAGTCGGTCTTCGGGTCCCAGTTCTCGTTCTTGACCAGCTTGAGCGACTTGCCGACCTTGTACTCCGCGATCTTGTACGGGCCGGTGGAGACGGGCGCCTTGTCGTACTTCTCCTTGGTGTCGGTCTCCTCCGGCACCACGGTGTAGCCCGGCATGGCCAGGGTCTGCGGCAGGTCGGGCCGGGCGGTGTCGAAGTGGAAGACGATCGTCTTGTCGTCCGGGGTGTCGAGCACCGAGGCCGGCAGGTGCTTGCTCCCGTAGCCGCCGTCGGGCAGCGCCTTGCGGTAGTCGGCGCCGCTCAGCCAGGTCTGCAGGTAGGTCGGGCCGTCGAAGATGAACTTCGCGTACTGGCGTTCGACAGTGTGGCGTATGTCGGCGGACGTGATCGGGTTGCCGTTCTGGTCCTTGACGCCGTCCTTCAGCGTGAACGTCCAGGTCTTGCCGCCGTCGGAGGACTTCCCGGAGTCGGTGGCGAGGTCGCCGACGACCGAGACGTTGCCCTTGCCGTCCTCCTCGAAGTTGGTCAGGCCGCGAAAGAGCAGGTTGGCGACCTGGCCGGCGTCGGAGACGTAGATCTGGCCCGGGTCCAGGTGGGTCAGGCCCTGCTCCTGGTAGACCTGGATGGTGCCGCCGCTCTTGGCGCCGGTCACCTCCTCGGCCGGGCCGGTGGAGGCGGCGGCGTCCCCGTAGGTGACCGGCTTGGACTGGACCGCGGCCTCCTTCTGGTCCTCCTTGGAGTCCTTGCCGGAGTCGCCGCCCTTGTTCTCCGAGCATCCCGTGAGGACCAGTGATCCGGCCGCCAGCGCGACCAACGCGGCTCGCGCGCTGCGAGAGTTGAGCGTGTTCATGTGGTGATGCACCTGCCTGTCGGTTTGGTAATCCACTGACCACTGCTGTGCACTGCCTGACGCGGCCGGCGAGCCGGCGAAAGGGCGGCAGTCCCCCCACCCATGGACCCCTCGGCCATGGACCCCTCTTACCGTCCTGACTTGGGATCGAGCGCGTCCCGTACGGCGTCTCCGAGGAGGTTGAAGCACAGGACGAAGACCACGAGCGCCACTCCGGGGAAGAACATGAACGCCGGGTCCTGCTCGGCGACCTTGGCCCCGGTGGCGAACATCCGCCCCCAGTCCGGGGTCGGCTCGACGAAGCCGACGCCGGCGAAGGAGAGGAAGGCGATGGTGAGGATGGTGCTGGGCAGCTGGTAGGTGAACTGCACCAGGATCGGGGAGACGACGTTCGGCAGGATCTCCTTGCGGACGATCCGCCAGGGCGAGGCGCCAGCCACCTTGGCCGCCTCGACGAACTCCCGCTCGCGCAGCGACAGCACCGTGGACCGCACCAGGCGGGCCATCGCCATCCAGCCCAGCAGCCACAGCACGATGAGGATCGCCAGCGCCCGGAAGTAGGTGGGGGTCTCGTCCCGGGGGTCGACGAAGAACGCGGTCACCACCGGCATGAAGGCGATGAAGAACAGCTGCTGCGGGAAGGACAGGAAGAAGTCGGTGACCCGGCCGATGAAGTAGTCGGTCCGGCCGCCGAAGTAACCGCCGATCAGGCCGAGTACCACACCGGTCGTCATCAGCAGGGTGCTCACACCCAGCGCCATGTAGAGCGAGGTGCGCATGCCGTAGAGCAGCATGGTGAAGACGTCCCGGCCGAACTGCGGCTCGACGCCGAACCAGTGCTCCCCGGTGACCCCGCCGAAGTAGCCGAGCGGCAGGCCGAAGTCGTCGAGTACCGGGTTCTGGGCGACGTACTCGGGGTCCTGCCCGTACAGGGTGTACGGGTCCTTGCCGTAGAGGGCGGCGATCACCGGGGCCAGCGCGGCGACCACGAAGTAGGCGAGCACCACCCAGGCGCAGACGACACCGGTCCGGTCGCGCTTGAAGCGCAGCCACATCAACTGGCCCGGGGAGCGGCCCTCCAGCCGCTCGGACTCCGGTTTCCCGGCCGGCTCCGGCCCGCCGTCGACGACGGCCGACGTCCCGCCGCCGCCCTCGGTCTCGATAGGACTTGTCACAGTTCGCCCATTTCACAGATGTGGGTGTGCCGGACCGCCGACCGGCATGACCCATGCCTGGTCGCGGTACGGCGCGTGAAGAAGCGTCAGGTCAGAAACGCGCAGCCGGACGCGCGTAGCCGCGAGGCCGGACGCCGCCGGCGGCGTATGACTGCGACCGTGACTGTGACTGTGACTGCGACTGTGACTGTGGCTGTGACTGTGGCTGTGTGACCCGCCTAGTGCTCAAGACACCGCACATGGGGCTCCTCCTCATGACTCCACGTGTTCACCGACAGGAGGGGGCACACGTCTTGCTTCCGACACCCCTGACGGAAGATCAGACGCCCCCTGGTGCTCGTGAGTCGGCGCTGTCCCCACAGCGCGAACCCATTGACCCGAGCGCTACGCGGCTAACTATCTGCCATGACCAGAAGGACCGACCACCGTCTTTAAATCTCAATTCAGTCACAGCTCACGCCTAGATCTTCCAAAATCTGGACAAACTGTTCGGGACGAGAAGGCCGCGAAACGGACGTGTTACATAGCTATCGGGCGCCGCTCTCCGCATGTCGAACACCGGGGTCATAAAAGGGAGTTGCAAAAAGCCCGGGCACCCCCTGCGGGGTGCCCGGGCTCCGGTTCGGGACGGGTCAGCCGTGCTTGGCGCGGCTCGCGGCGCGGGCGCGCTCGCGGGCGTCCAGGTTCACCTTGCGGATGCGAACCGCCTCCGGGGTGACCTCCACGCACTCGTCGTCGCGGCAGAACTCCAGCGACTGCTCCAGGGAGAGCTTGCGCGGCGGGACGATCGCCTCGAACGTGTCGGCCGAGGACGACCGCATGTTGGTGAGCTTCTTCTCCTTGGTGATGTTGACGTCCATGTCGTCGGCGCGCGAGTTCTCGCCGACGATCATGCCCTCGTACACCTCGGTGCCGGGCTCGGTGAAGAGCACGCCGCGCTCCTGGAGGTTCGTCATCGCGAACGCGGTGACGGCACCGGAGCGGTCGGCGACCAGCGAGCCGTTGTTGCGCGTGGTGAGCGTGCCGAACCAGGGCTCGTGGCCCTCGTGGATGGAGTGCGCGATGCCGGTGCCGCGGGTCTGGGTGAGGAACTCGGTCCGGAAACCGATCAGACCGCGGGAGGGCACGACGAACTCCATGCGGACCCAGCCGGAGCCGTGGTTGGACATGTTGTCCATCCGGCCCTTGCGGACGCCCATCAGCTGGGTGACCGCGCCCATGTGCTCCTCGGGCACGTCGATCGTCATGCGCTCGACCGGCTCGTAGGTCTTGCCCTCGACCTGCTGGGTGACGACCTGCGGCTTGCCGATGGTCAGCTCGAAGCCCTCGCGGCGCATCTGCTCGACCAGGATGGCCAGCGCCAGCTCGCCGCGGCCCTGCACCTCCCAGGCGTCCGGGCGCTCGGTGTCCAGCACCCGCAGCGAGACGTTGCCGATCAGCTCGCGGTCCAGGCGGTCCTTGACCTGGCGGGCGGTGACCTTGCGGTCCTTGACGGCCGCCTTGTTGTCGGCGCCCTTGCCGGTGGCGCCGCGGCCGACCAGCGGCGAGGTGTTGGTGCCGATGGTCATGGAGATGGCGGGCTCGTCGACCGTGATCAGCGGCAGCGGGACCGGGTTCTCCGGGTCGGCCAGGGTCTCGCCGATCATGATGTCCGGGATGCCGGCGACCGCGCAGATGTCACCGGGGCCGGCCTTCTCGGCGGGCTTGCGGGTGAGCGCCTCGGTCATCATCAGCTCGGAGATCCGCACGTTCTGCGTGGACCCGTCGCGCTTGAGCCAGGCGACCGTCTGGCCCTTCTTCAGCTCGCCGTTGTGCACGCGCAACAGCGCGATGCGGCCGAGGAAGTTGTCCGCGTCCAGGTTCGTCACGTGGGCCTGGAGCGGCGCGTCCTCCTCGTAGGTGGGCGCCGGGATGTGCTGGAGGATGGTGGAGAAGAACGGCTCCAGGCTGTCGGAGTCGGTGGGGACCGTGCCGTCCTCCGGCTTGGTCAGCGAGGCGACGCCGTCCCGGCCGCAGGCGTAGACGATCGGGAACTCGATCTGCTCCTCGTCGGCGTCCAGGTCGAGGAAGAGGTCGTAGGTCTCGTTGACCACCTCGTCGATGCGGGCGTCGGGGCGGTCCGTCTTGTTGATGCAGAGGATGATCGGCAGCCGCTGGGCGAGCGCCTTGCGGAGCACGAAGCGGGTCTGCGGCAGCGGGCCCTCGGAGGCGTCCACCAGCAGCACCACGCCGTCCACCATCGACAGACCGCGCTCGACCTCGCCGCCGAAGTCGGCGTGGCCCGGGGTGTCGATGATGTTGATGGTGATGACCTCGCCACCATCCTTC
This sequence comes from Streptomyces sp. NPDC023723, assembly GCF_040639815.1. NCBI lineage: Bacteria > Bacillati > Actinomycetota > Actinomycetes > Kitasatosporales > Streptomycetaceae > Streptomyces > Streptomyces sp. NPDC023723. Next base: position 165,866 of record NZ_JBFAAP010000011.1, on the reverse strand, counting down.
GGGTGGTACTTCACGGCCGTGTTCTTGGCCAGGATCGTGATGCCCTTCTCACGCTCCAGGTCGTTCGAGTCCATCATGCGGTCGTCGACGCCTTCGAGCTGGTGCGCGGCGAAGGCGCCGGCCTGCTTGAGCATGCCGTCGACGATGGTGGTCTTGCCGTGGTCGACGTGGGCGACGATGGCGACGTTGCGGATGTCGTGACGCGTTGCGGACACAGCCATGGTGCGGCGTACTCCCGGAGTGGTGAGGACGGCCAGGTCACTGTGCGCTGGCCTTCGCCGGGCTGGTGACGCCTCGGCCTTTTCCCTTCCATGGTACGGGGCGGGCGGCAGTGGCCTTGTTCGACCCTGTGGGGACGGCCTGTGGGGACGGCCGCCGAGGCGGCTACGCGGACGGGCTCGCGGAGCGCTGGCCGCCCCGGGCGCCCTTCTTCAGGAAACCCATGTCCTCGTAGACCGGGGTGCCGAAGCCGAAGGCGCCGGCGTTGGCGAGGTCCTTGCGGGCGGCGGTGAGCTGGGGGCGCTGGTAGAGGGGGAGCGAGCCGGCCGTCGCCCAGATCCGGGAGTCGGCCTTGCGGATCAGGGAGCGGGCCTCCTTCTCGTCCAGGGTGCCGATCGCCTGATCGAACAGCTGATCGACCTGGTCGGTGCCGACCCGGGTGTAGTTCTGCTCCACGTTGAGCGAGCCGTCGGCGCCCGGGACCGGCTTGGCGTAGATGGGGCGGGCGTCGGTGGCCGGGAACGCGGTGCCGGGCCAGGAGTACAGGGCGAGGTCGTAGTTCCCGTTCGCGATGTGGTCGCGGAAGTAGCTCTCGTCGGAGACCTTGGTGATGTCGGTGCGGACCCCGATCCGGTCCAGCATGGCGCTGATCCGGTCGGCGACCGTGCGCAGGGTGCCGGAGCCGGGGCCGGAGGGGAGCACGAAGCGCAGGGTGAGCGGCTTGCCGTTCCTGGCCAGCGGGGCCGCCGCCGCGCCGGCCGGGGCGGCGGTGCCCTTGGGGGCGTAGGCGCCGGGCGCGCTGCCGTTGGCCTTGTTCTTCTCCCCGTCGTTCTTCTCCCCGTCGTTCTTCTCGCCGTCGGCCTGCCCCTTGCCGCCCCCGCCGTCCTCGCCCTTGCCGTCCTCCCCCACGATGTACGTGCCGTCGTCGCCGCCCGGGGAGTCGCTCTCGGTACTCCCGTCGCCGTCCGGGCCGCTCTCCTCGGCGCCGGCCGCCTCCTCCCCGTCCTGCTCCTCGCGCTTCTCCACCGGCCCGCCCGGCACCCACCCGGCGTCCGCGAGCAGCGCCCGCGCCTCCTTGACGTCCGGGTCGCCGAGCGCGCCGCTGCCGTCGGCGTAGGCGTCCTGCCCGGCCAGCGCGAGGTGGCTGCCGAGCGGCTCGGCGGGCAGGCCCAGCGGCTTCAGGACCGCCTTGGCCAGTTGCTCGCGGTCGACGGCGCGGGCCACCGCCCGGCGCACCCGTTCGTCGGCGAGCGGGCCGTCGGCGCCGTTGAGGGCGAGCTGCGTGTAGGCGGGCTCCAGCGACTTGCGGACCTCGAAGCCGCGCAGGGCGGCCCGCCGCCGCTCGGCCTTGGCCAGTGCCTTGCGCCGCTTCTCGCGGGCCAGCGTCTCCTCGTACGCGGCGTCCTCGTCGGAGCCGTTGGCGACCGCCCAGGAGCGCAGCGCGTCGGCGGCGGACCGCCCCTGGCCGCTCTCCGGGCCGGCCAGCGGTGCCGTGCCCGGTGCGGCGGTGCCGTCGAGCGGGTTGCCGGTGCCGGGCGGGGCGCCGGCCCGGCCGACCTCACGGGCGGTCTCCGGGTCGATCTCGGCGAGGTCGAGGGTGCCGGCGGTCAGCGCCTTGACCCGCTTGCCGCGCGGCACCGAGCGCAGCACGATCCCGGACAGCTTGGCCGGCTCGCCCCACCAGCGCGGATTGCGGTCGAGCACCACCTCGTCGTTCTCGCGGTCCACCTTCTGGAGGGCGAACGGACCGGCGGTGACCTTCAGCCTGCGCCGCGCCCCGTCGTTGAAGGCGTCCGGGCTGCCCATCACGTCCCGCGGGTACAGCGGCGTGAACAGCGACCGCCAGTCCGCGTAGGGGCGTTTGAAGGTGACCTTGACCTCCAGGTCGTTCTTGCCCCGCTGGATCTTCTCGATGCGGTCGTAGCCGGCGTTGCGGGCGGTCCAGTAGGCGGTGTCCTTGCCGGACAGGGCGCGCCACTGGGCGGCGAAGTCGGCGGCGCCGATCTCCCGGCCGTCGCTCCAGACCGCCTGCTGGTTGAGCTTGTAGAGGACGACCTGCTTGGGCTCGGTGCCGACCACCTCGGCGGATTCCAGGTAGTCGGGGTTGCGCACCGGGCGGCCGGTGGCGTCGAGCCGGAACATCGAGGGCAGCACGGCCTGGGCGACCCGGGTGGTGGTGGCGTCGGCGTCGGACTGGAAGACGTTCAGCGTGTCCGGTACGGAGTCGGCGGCCCAGCGCAGGGTGCCGCCGTCGGCGATCCGGGCCCGGGCCGCGGTGGCGGTGTCCGGGGCGGCGAGCGGCTCGCCGGCGGGCTCGTCGGAGCTGCACCCGGTGAGCACGGGGACCGCGAGCGCGCCCGCGGTGAGGAAGGCGACCGAGCGCGCGAGGGCGCGTGGTCCGACGCCGACGTGGGACATCTCTCTACCTCCGGAAAGCCGCGGGCGTTACGTTCCCTTATGGCGGTATATGGAGTTGATCATTTGTATTCAGACGTCTGCGGCCACTGAAGAGGAATCGGTTCGGCAACGCAGTGCGACACGTCGGCCACGGCCCGCAAGCTCACCCGTGCGGGGGAACGCGCGCGCCGGGGCACGCCCGCGCGCCCCGGCCAATCCCCGCACATCCCTTCACAGCGACAGGTGTGACGCGCGACACTCTCAGGCGCACCGACGGAAGTGAGGTCACGTCATGTCCGTGCACGACGAACTGACCACGATCCAGCGCTGCCTCGACGATCTGTCGCGCGCCCTGAGCCGGCTGGAGCAGCAGACCGGCCGCGAGGGTCTGGAGGTCCGGCGGGTCCGTACCGACGCCGGCCATCTGCGGGAGAGCGTCGCCCTGCTGCGCGCCGCCGCCACCGCGCCGGACGCGCCGAAACGCCCGGACCTGGTCACCATCTCCGACGCCCCGTACGACCTCTCCCTGTGGACGGACTCGGACGACGAGGGCCTCGGCGCCCGCGACCGACGCGCTCCCTGAACCCGCACCCGACCCGGAGTCACTAGTGGCCACTGGTACGGAACCCCCGCCCACCGACGCCCATCCCCCGGGCGGCGGCGTCCACACCCCGACGCGCGCCGCCATCAGCGCCCCGCACCTGCGCACCGACCGCTGGTGGCTGGCCCCCGCCGGCACCGCCGCCGGACTGCTCGCGTTCATCGTGTACTCGACCTGGCGGGCGTTCGCCGACGCCGACTACTACGCGGCCCCCTACGTCTCGCCGTTCTACTCCCCCTGCCTCGCCGAGCGCTGCGCGCCGATGCGCTCCGGCCCCAACTGGGACCTGCTGGGCGGCTGGTGGGGCATCTCGCCGGCGATCATCATCCTGATCTTCCCGCTCGGCTTCCGCCTGACCTGCTACTACTACCGCAAGGCGTACTACCGCGGCTTCTGGGCCTCGCCGCCGGCCTGCGCGGTGGCCGAGCCGCACCGGAAGTACACCGGCGAGTCCCGCCTCCCGCTGGTCCTCCAGAACCTCCACCGCTATTTCTTCTACGCGGCGGTGCTGGTCGCCCTGGTGCTGACGTACGACACCGTGCTCGCCTTCCGCGACGAGCACTACGCGTGGGGCCACCTGGGCCTGGGCACCCTGGTCTTCCTGCTCAACATCGTGCTGATCTGGGCGTACACGCTGTCCTGCCACTCCTGCCGGCACATCGTCGGCGGCAAGCTCAAACACTTCTCCAAGCACCCCGTGCGCTACCGGATGTGGCAGTGGGTGGGAAAGCTCAACGCCCGGCACATGCAGCTCGCCTGGGCCTCCCTGGTGAGCGTGGCGCTCGCCGACTTCTACGTGTACCTGGTCGCGTCCGGTGCCTTCAGTGATCCGACCATCTTCTGACGAAAACAAAGGTGCTTCTGATGTCCGTGGTGGACCGGCAGGAGTGGGACGTCGTCGTGGTCGGCGCGGGCGGCGCCGGGCTGCGGGCCGCGATCGAGGCGCGCGAGCGGGGCGCCCGTACGGCGGTGATCTGCAAGTCGCTGTTCGGCAAGGCGCACACGGTGATGGCCGAGGGCGGCATCGCGGCGGCGATGGGCAACGCCAACGAGCGCGACGACTGGCAGACGCACTTCCGGGACACCCTGCGCGGCGGCAAGTTCCTCAACCAGTGGCGGATGGCCGAACTGCACGCCAGGGAGGCCCCGGACCGGGTCTGGGAACTGGAGACCTGGGGCGCCCTGTTCGACCGCACCAAGGACGGCCGGATCTCGCAGCGCAACTTCGGCGGCCACGAGTACCCGCGCCTCGCCCACGTCGGCGACCGCACCGGCCTGGAGCTGATCCGCACCCTCCAGCAGAAGATCGTCGCCCTCCAGCAGGAGGACCACCGGGAGACCGGCGACTACGAGTCCCGGCTGAAGGTCTTCCAGGAGTGCACGGTCACGCGGATCCTGAAGGACGGTGGCCAGGTCTCCGGTGTCTTCGCCTACGAGCGCGAGACCGGCCGTTTCCTCGTGCTCGAAGCCCCCGCCGTGGTCATCGCCACCGGTGGCATCGGCAAGTCGTTCAAGGTGACGTCGAACTCGTGGGAGTACACCGGGGACGGCCACGCCCTCGCCCTGCTCGCGGGCGCACCCCTGCTGAACATGGAGTTCGTGCAGTTCCACCCGACCGGCATGGTCTGGCCGCCGTCGGTCAAGGGCATCCTCGTCACCGAGTCGGTGCGCGGCGACGGCGGGGTGCTCCGGAACTCCGCCGGCCAGCGGTTCATGTTCGACTACGTCCCGGACGTCTTCAAGGAGAAGTACGCCGAGTCCGAGGCCGAGGCCGACCGCTGGTACGACGACCCGGAACGCAACCGGCGGCCCCCCGAACTGCTGCCGCGCGACGAGGTGGCCCGCGCCATCAACGCCGAGGTGAAGGCGGGCCGCGGCTCCCCGCACGGCGGGGTCTTCCTGGACGTGTCGACCCGGATGCCCGCCGAGGTCGTCAAGCGACGGCTGCCTTCGATGTACCACCAGTTCAAGGAGCTGGCCGACGTCGACATCACCGCCGAGGCGATGGAGGTCGGGCCCACCTGCCACTACGTGATGGGCGGCATCGCCGTCGACTCCGACACCGCCGCCGCGCGCGGCGTACCGGGGCTGTACGCGGCCGGTGAGGTGGCCGGCGGGATGCACGGCTCCAACCGGCTCGGCGGCAACTCGCTCTCCGACCTGCTGGTGTTCGGCCGCCGGGCGGGGTGGCACGCGGCGGAGTACGCCGCGGGCCGGGAGCGGCCCCGGGTGGCCGAGGCGGACATCGGCGCGGCCGCCGCCGAGGCGCTGCGGCCGTTCTCGGCGGAGAGCCCCGACGCCGCCGCGCCGGAGAACCCGTACACCCTGCACCAGGAGCTCCAGCAGACGATGAACGACCTGGTCGGCATCATCCGCCGGGAGGCGGAGATGGAGCAGGCCCTGGAGAAACTGGCCGAGCTGCGGGTGCGGGCCCGCCGGGCCGGCGTCGAGGGGCACCGGCAGTTCAACCCGGGCTGGCACCTCGCCCTGGACCTGCGCAACATGCTGCTGGTCAGCGAGTGCGTGGCGCGGGCCGCGCTGGAGCGCACCGAGTCGCGCGGCGGCCACACCCGCGAGGACCATGCCGCGATGGACCGCCGCTGGCGCAACGTGAACCTGCTGTGCCGGCTGACCGACCCGACCGACGGCCTGGCGGCCACCGACCCGGTGCGCGGCCAGATCGCCCTGGACCGGGAGACCACCGAACCCGTCCGCCCCGACCTGCTCGCCCTGTTCGAGAAGGAAGAGCTGGCCAAGTACCTCGCCGATGAGGAGCTGTACCGATGAGCGGCAACGACGGCTACGCAGCCCGGTTCCGGGTGTGGCGGGGCGACACCGGGGGCGGCGCCCTGGCCGACTTCACCGTCGAGGTGAACGAGGGCGAGGTGGTCCTCGACATCATCCACCGCCTCCAGGCCACCCAGGCCCCCGACCTCGCCGTGCGCTGGAACTGCAAGGCCGGCAAGTGCGGTTCCTGCTCCGCCGAGATCAACGGGCGGCCCCGGCTGCTGTGCATGACCCGGATGTCGGTCTTCACCCAGGACGAGACGATCACCGTCACGCCGCTGCGCGCCTTCCCGGTGGTCCGGGACCTGGTGACGGACGTCGGCTTCAACTACGCCAAGGCCCGTGAGGTCCCGGCGTTCGTGCCGCCGCCGGGGGTCGGTCCCGGCGAGTACCGGATGACGCAGGAGGACGTGGACCGGCCGCAGGAGTTCCGCAAGTGCATCGAGTGCTTCCTGTGCCAGGACACCTGCCACGTGGTCCGCGACCACGAGGAGAACAAGCCGGCCTTCGCGGGTCCCCGGTTCCTGATGCGGGTCGCGGAACTCGACATGCACCCGCTGGACGCGGCCGAGGCGAGCGGCCTGGACCGCAAGCAGACCGCCCAGGACGAGCACGGCCTCGGCTACTGCAACATCACCAAGTGCTGCACGGAGGTCTGCCCCGAGGGCATCAAGATCACGGACAACGCGCTGATCCCGTTGAAGGAGCGGGCCGTGGACCGCAAGTACGACCCGCTGGTCTGGCTCGGCGCGCGGATCAGGCGGCGCCGGGAGAGCTGACCCAGTCCGCCCGGTAGGCCCGCCAGTCCGCCTCGGTCGCGGCGAAGTCGACGTACAGGGCGACGCCGAAGTTCTTCCGGTCCGGGTCGGTGCGGGACAGGCCGAGGCGGACGCCGCGCACGGCGGCGGGCACGGTCTCGGCGTGGCCCCAGTGGGAGGGGTCGCTCTCGTAGTAGAAGGGCAGGCCCATCAGCAGGTCGGTACCGGGCGGGGTGACCTCCAGGGCCAGCGCGGTCTGCTGGGCGACGTAACCGCCGTAGGTGCTCCGCAACGGCTGGGCGGTGTCGTACGACATGACGGCGATCTGGCCGACCCGGCGGGCGACCTGGCCGAAGTACCGCTGCGACCACCACTTGGGGTGGCCGGTGAGGGCGCCGGCGACGGTGTGCAGGGCCGGCAGCGGGTCGATCTGGTGGGCGGCGACGGACAGTACGGCGCCGTGCTCGTCGGTCACCTCGCGGACCTGGTCGAGGAGGGCGAGGTAGTCGGTGTCGCCGGAGTGCGCGGGTTCCAGGTCGAGGTGGACGCCGTCGAAGCCCTCGGCGAGGATCTGCCGGGCGGAGCGGACGACGGCGGCCCGGGTCCCGGCGTCGTCGAGCCGCATGCCGTCCGGGGTCTCGGTGGCCAGGACGTCGCCCAGCCAGGCGTGTACCCGGATGCCGGGCAACTCGTCGTGCACGGCCTGGACCAGCCAGCGGGCCTTCGGGTACAGCGTGCCCGGCAGGGTGCCGTCGTGCTCCAGCGGGCCGGTGTGGACGTAGAGGTCGCGGAGGCCGGTGCCGGCCAGTCGCCGGCCGAGGGCGGCGAGGTCGGCGTCCGTCTTGCGGCCGTCGACCCAGGCGTGCCCGAGCCAGATCGCGTCCTTGTGCCGGGTGTACGTGCCGTCCGCCGGGTCGCCGGCGTAGTTGAGGCGCAGGGCGGCCTGCGCGGCGAGGACGGGGACGAGGAGGACCAGGACGAGCACCAGGGCGGTACGGCGCAGCCGGCGGGGCCAGGGCCGCCGGGGGGCGTGGGGGGCCTGGGGGGCGCGGGGGGCTTCCGGGTCGCCTGTCGCGGTGGCGGCCGGGTCGCCTGTCGCGGTGGCGGCCGGGTCGTCTCCCCCGGTGCCGGCCGGGTCCGCCGGTCCGGCCGGCGATTCAGCCGCCGGTCGGGTGGCCGCGGTGCGCGTCGGTCTCGGCTCGCGTATGCCGCCGTCGCCGTCACCGTCGTCGCCGTCGGCACCGGGCGCCGGGGTGTCCGGCTCCTCCGTCGGGTCTGCCATGCCCTGCCCCCTCGTCCCGCCCCGGTGGCAGGTGTCACGGGCGAGGACGATCGGGACGAGGGTGCCGGTTGCGATCTTCGGGGGCCCGCTCAGAACAGGCTGAGCAGTGCCTCCGCCGGGTCGGGCAGGCCGGTGTCGCCGCCCGGCAGGGGGAGTTCGAACCACACCGTCTTGCCGCGCGGCGTACGCCGTGACCCCCACGCGGCGCTGAGCAGGCCGACCAGTTGCAGGCCCCGGCCGCCCTCGTCGGTGTCGCGGGCGCGGCGGCGGCGCGGCTGGACCAGGCCGGAGTCCCAGACCTCGCAGACCAGCGAACGGTCGAGCAGCAGGCGCAGCCTGATCTCGCCCTCGCCGTACCTGAGGGCGTTGGTGACCAGTTCGCTGACCAGGAGTTCGGTGGTGTCGACGAGGGGTTCCAGGTCCCAGCCGGTGAGCTGGGTGCGGGCGTACTCCCGGGCCCGGCCCACGCTGCGCGGCTCGCGCGGCAGCGTCCAGTCGCCGACCGACTCGGCGGGCAGCCCCTGCACCCGGGCCATGAGCAGCGCGATGTCGTCCTCGCCGTGGTGCGAGTCGAGGGTGTTGAGGACGTGGTCGCAGACGTCCTCCAGGTTGCTGTGGGTGGCGGCGCGCGGCGCGGCGGCCGACGGGCGGGCCGGGTCGGTCAGCGCGCCCACGAACGCCTGGAGCCCCTCGTCCAGCGGATGGTCGCGGCTCTCGACCAGACCGTCGGTGTAGAGCGCGAGGAGGGCGCCCTCGGGGAGTTCGACCTCCACCTCCTCGAAGGGCTCGCCGCCGACGCCGAGCGGCAGCCCGGGCGGCACGTCCAGCATCAGGGCGGGCTCGCCCGGTTCGACCAGGACGGGCGGCAGGTGCCCGGCGTTGGCGAAGGTGCAGCGCCGGGTCACCGAGTCGTAGACGGCGTAGACGCAGGTCGCTAGGTACACCTCGGAGAGGTCGGCCTCGCGGGGGCGGCGGGCGGCCCGGGTGGCCTGCTGGACGCCGCCGGCGAACGCCTGCGAGGGGCCGCCGGGGGCGCCGAGGCCGCGGGCGATCTCGTCCAACTGGGCGAGCACTTCGGCCGGTTCCAGGTCGAGCTGGGCCAGCGTCCTTACTGCGGTGCGCAGTTCGCCCATCGCCACGGCGGCCCGCAGGCCGCGGCCCATCACGTCGCCGACGACCAGCGCGGTGCGGTGGCCGGGCAGTTCGATGACGTCGAACCAGTCGCCGCCGACCTCGCTGGGCCGGCCGGTGGCCGCGTTGCCGGGCAGGTAGCGGCAGGCGATGTCGAGGCCGGACGCCTCCGGGTCACCGGGCGGCAGCAGGGACCGTTGCAGTATCAGCGCCCGTTCGTGCTCGCGCCGGTAGAGCCGGGCGTTGTCGATGCAGACGGCGGCGCGGGCGGCCAGCTCCACGGCGAGACCCCGGTCGCGGTCGCCGAACGGCTCGCTGCCCTTGGTGCGGGCGAACTGCGCGAGGCCCACCACCGTGTCGTGGGCGACCATCGGCACGGCCAGCGTGGACTGCACCAGACCGCCCTCCTCGGCCGGGACGGTGCGCGGCCGGCCGGTGCGCAGGGCGTCCGCGTGCGGCGAGGTGAAGGGGTAGTGGTGCACGGCGCCGACCTGGACCTTCTGTCCGGTGCCGAGGAAGGGCACGTCGGCGACGGCGCTGGAGTAGGCGACGCGGCGCAGTTCGGCGCTGCCGTCGGCGAGGCCGGGCGGGGTCTCGTCGCCGGTCAGCAGGCCCTGGTAGAGGTCGACGGTGGCCAGGTCGCAGAAGCCGGGCACGACCACGTCGAGGAGTTCGCGGGCGGTGGTCTCCAGGTCGAGGGAGGTACCTATGCGGGCGCCCGCGTCGTTGAGCAGGGCGAGATTGCGCCGGGCGGCGGCGGCCTCGCGGGCGGCGGCGCGGCGGGCGGTGATGTCCGTGCCGAGCCAGGCGACGCCGATGGGGCGGCCCGAACCGCTGTGCACCCGGTACATGTTGACGGACCAGTGGCGGCGCTCGTCGGAGTCCGGCACATAGCCCGTGACATGCATGTCGGTGATGGAGTCGCCGGTCTCCAGCACCCGGCGCAGGGTCGCGGCGACCCGGTCGCCCTCGCCGCGCGGCAGATAGTCGTGGACGCCCCGGCCGCGATGGTCGTCGGGGGCGCCGCCGAAGACGGAGGCGAACCGCTGGTTGACGCGGCGCACCTTCAGATCGGGGTCTATCAGCAGGAATCCGAACGGAGATTGACCGAAAATGGACTGCGAGGCGGCAAGGTCGGTCTCGATGCTGCGCAGGGTGCGGACGTCCACGACGATACAGACGGCGGCCTTCTCCCCGTCCCGGGTCCGGGTCGGCATCACGTAGACCTCGGCGAGGCCGCGCTTGCCGCACTCCCCGCCCTCGCCGTGCGGGATGCGGAAGGGGACCACTCCGGTCCACTCCCGCCCGTCGAGTATCTCGGCCATCTTGCGCTGGCCGCGCTCGCGCAGGTCGGGGTCGATGAAGACGTCGATGGGATCGACGCCGAGGGCCCGGTCCCCGGGGATGCCGAACAGCTGCTCGGCGCGCAGACTCCACTGGTCCACCAGCCCGTCCGGCCCGATGGAGAAGGAGGCGACCTTGATGTAGTCGTAGATGGAGCCGGGCGGACTGCTCTGCCACATGGTGTCCGCGGGCAGGGCTCCGCCCCGCCCGGCGGGCCCTCGTCCCGTGGGCAGCGCGCCGTTCGGCGCGTCCTCGGACCCTGTGGCCCTCGCTGGTATCTCGCTCACGCGAACCGTCCCCTCCAGCTCACCGCGTCCGGCACCGGTCACCGGGGGCGGCTGTCCGCAGTATCCAGCACTACGGCGCCGCACAACACGGTGTTCACGATCACAGCACGGTCCCTGTGCTTTCCGGACCGGTCCGTGACAACACTTTCAGTCTTCTAACCAGCGGACACGCCATCGAACCACGTACTTCGGCAATGGTCCGGGTCACGGATGCATCGGTACGGAGCGTGACGGGCGCTCACCCGGCCGGGGCGAGTTCGAACCACACCGTCTTGCCGTCCGCGGCCGGCCGCGCGCCCCAGCGCCGGGCGGCGGCGGAGACCAGGTACAGACCCCGGCCGCTCTCGTCCTCGGGGCGGGCGGGCCGCTCCCGGGGCAGGTCGGGGAGCGAGTCGGAGACCTCCACCCGCAGCACCCCGTCCGGTCCGGCCGGCGGCACCAGGCGGACTCCGACGGGGCCGGTGGCGTGTCGCAGGGCGTTGGTGACCAGTTCGCTGACGAGCAGGACGGCGAGGTCGCCGAGGTCGTCCAGGCCCCAGTCGCGCAGCCGGCCGCGCACCACGGAGCGGGCGGCGCGCACGGCGCCCGGTTCCGCCGGGAACAGCCACTCGGCGCACTCGCCCTCGGTGTCGATCACACCGCTCACTCCCCGGCCACTGGAACCCGCCCCACACACATGTCCGCATTCATGGGGTTAATGGGGTCATACCCGATTAGCGAGGTCGGGTACCGTCCGACCCGGCGCACTGCGGCACAGGGGGCGTACGGCGAGGCGCACCCCGGCTCACGCCACCCCGGAGGCCCTGTCGGGGGCCCTGCCGGAGGTCCTGTCGGAGGTCCCGTCGGAGGTCCTGTCGGAGGTCCTGTCCGAGGTCCTGGAGAGGTGGGCGAGCGCCCGGCGGACGGCCGGCACGTCCTGGTCCAGCCAGGGCACGTCCCAGATCTCGGCCGGGGTCAGCCAGCGCAGTGCGTCGTGGTCCTGGAGCGGCTCGGGGGCGGCGGAGCCGGGCAGCAGGCGCGCGGTCCACACCTGGAGGACGTAGGGGGACTTCAGGGGCCACTGCCCCGGCACCCGGTCGCCGGTACGGGCGTCCACCCCGAGTTCCTCGCGCAGTTCCCGCACCAGCGCGGCCTCGGGCGTCTCGCCCTCCTCCACCTTGCCGCCGGGGAGCTCCCACCGGCCGGCCAGCTCGGCCGGCGCGCTGCGCCGCGCGGCGAGCAGCCGCCCGCCGTCGATCAGGGCGGCCCCGACCACGATCCGTTCCGTCATGCGCCGGAGCCTGCGGGAGGGGGCGGACCCGCCGGACACGTCGGTCAGTCGGCCGCGGTGCCGTTCGGCCCGAGCTGCTCGACCCAGTACATCTGCTTGCTGCCGCGGCCACCGAGGCGGTCCGCGATCTTCTGGGCCTCGGCCCGGGTCGCGTACCTGCCCACCCGGTAGCGATGGCCGTTGTCGTCCTGCCGGACGACGAGCCAGGGCAGAGTGACCGTGCCGTCATTCATTGCGCCCCTCCCCAGGAAACCGCAGTCCGCATATGCCCGACCTTACGCCCAACCTTCACGCACCGAATACGGCTTTTTACGAAGAGGTAGGCAACCGGCCAGCGCCCGGGGCGCACACCACCGAACGCGCCCCGCCGGTACGTCGGCGCACCGGGTCAAGGCGGCGACCGGACCCGTCCGGGCCACCTGCGAGAACGGCCGGATCACTGCGCCGGCGACGGGCGCGGCCGGCCGCGGGCACCCGTCGCGGGGCGCGTCGGAGGGGCGCGAGAGGTGCGGGAGGCGTGCGCCATCTCACACCGGATGCTTCCGGGCCGTGCATCCGGCCCGGCGGGCCTGCCGGTCAGGTCTGCCCGATAGGTCTGCCGGACAGGTCTGTCGGCCGGGCCTACTTCACCGGCAGGTGGTAGGCCACCCGGAACCGGTCCGCCGGGATCACCACCTCGGCCGTCTCGACCGCGAGGCCGGAGGCGAAGAAGGTGCGGTGCACGACCAGGACGACATGGCCGGGGACACCGCCCAGCGCGAGCAGCTCCTCCGCGAGGCCGGGGCGGGCGCCGACCTCCTCGGTCACGTTGTCCACGACGACGTCGATGGCGGCCATCCGCTCGACGACGCCCATCCCGCCGAGCGGGCCCTCCTCGGGCAGCATCACGGGCGTACGGCCGGTGACGGCGAACGGCTCCCAGGAGGTGGAGAGCATGACCGCCTCGCCGGCCTCGCGGAACACGTACTTCGTGCACATCACGCGCTCGCCGGGCTTGATGCCGAGCCGCTCGGCGACGGCGGCGCTGGCCTCCGCCTGCTCGCTGCTCGACTCCCAGGTGCCGCGCGCCTCGGCGTCGGCCTGCTCCTGCCGGAACGGCGTGGCCCCGCCCGCCGGCCGGTAACCGGAGCGGGCGATGCGCCGGGGCACCGGCAGCTCGCGCACATACGTCCCCGAACCCGACCGGCCCTCGACCAGGCCCTCGGCCATCAGCACCTTGCGGGCTTCCAGCGCGACGGTGTCCGAGACGCCGTACTCCTCGCGGATGCGGGCCTGGGAGGGCAGGCGGGTGTGGGGCGGCAGCAGGCCGTCGGCGATCTTCTTGCGCAGATCCCCCGCGACACGCAGATACGCCGGCTGCTCACCGAATGTCACTGGCCGCTCTCCCATCAGGTTGTACAGACAGCGACAGCGTGGCAACCGTAGGTTGTGCCAGGCAAGCAAAGGCCAGGGAATCACTCGATGTGATGACATGTGGCGGCGACGGGTTTCCCAGCGGCTTCACCGCAGGGCCCACCCTCGACGCCCCGGACCTCACGTCCCCTCACCCCCACCCCTCACGCCTCGAAGCCGGGGTCGTCCCCTCCCTCCCCCGCGTCCCCCCCCTGGTAGACGGGCGGCGTGGTGGCCAGCCCCAGAGCCTTGCGCGCGGCGACCGAACCGGCGGGAGCGATCAGGTCGTACCCGGTGTCGTAGTGCTCGTAGAACGTGTCCGCGTCGGACGCCTTCGCGGCGGCGGCCCACTCCTCGCGCGCCGCGTCCAGATCCTCGGCCAGCCCGGCGACCGGCCGCTCGACGTCGGCCGGCCAGCTGTGCCCGTGCAGCGACTCGACCTGCCCGGCGAGCGCGCCCGCCACCTCACCCGCCCACTCCCGATGCCCCGGCAGGTCGTCCTCGATATACGCGGTCGCGGGCTCGGCCGCCAGCACCTCGTCGAGGGGCGCGGCCGCCTTCAGGAACGCGAACTGGTGGTCGTCGAGCGTCGTCCGGTCGTTGCGCAGCGACCCGGTCAGCACGTCCCCCCGCGCGGCGCCGCCGAACAGACAGGTGACCTCGCGGTCCCCCGCGCGCCAGCTCTGCCGGGTCGGCGTGAGGTAGTAGACGTCGACGTTCGCGGGCACCGCCCAGGCGTCCATGGCGTAACCGGCGCGCAGCGCGTAGCACTTGTCGTCGGCCGCGGCGGTGATCGAGTCGTCGCCGGGGAAGGACCCGTCGTCCAGATCGAAGACGGCGAACACCTCACCGTCGTGCGCACCCGCGCACGGCACTTCGTCGACGTCGTACGTCACGCCCTCCAGCGCCCCGTCCGGGGTGTCGAAACACTGGCCGGCGTCCAGGGCGTACGCGGTCCCCTCCCCGCTCGCCGCGCCCTTGAAGCCCTCCCAGACGACCGCCGCGCCGCCCGTGGCCAGCAGCAGCGCCCACAGCGCCAGCCCCACCGAGGACAGCACGGCCCCGGCCACCGCGAACCCCTTGCCCCGCTCCCCGCTCCGCCTGATCTGACTGAGCGCGATCAGTCCCAGCACCAGCCCGACGGCCGGCACAAAACAGAGCAGCCCGAGGACGAGGGCGGAAATCGCCACCCCGTTGACAGGCGCCGGACGAGGCGCCCCGTAGGACTGACCCCAGACCGGGCGGGGCGGCGGCGGTATGGACACGAAACCGTGCTCCTGACTCGGACAGCGACGCCAAGGCGCCTGCGGACATGCCGTACTGCTGCCGTACGACTGGGCGCATCGTAAGCACCGAACGGCACGGACGCGGAGTCGTTTCCCCTGGCTGAACGTGCGAACCGCGACGCCGCCCCGTACCCGACATCCCCATCGAGGACATCATGAGGAAGACGCTGGCCCGCGGGTGAGTGAGTACCGAGCCGGGCTGACCGAGCCGGACAGCTAATGGTCCGGGTCGTCCGACCGCAGAAATCAGACCGCCACGAGCCGGACCCGATCGCCGCAGAGCTTGACCATGTCGTCGATATCGGAAGTCAACATGACCACAGGGCGGTGCTGTCGCAGCGCGGCCTCGGCGACCGCTGCATCGGTCGCGTACTTGTGCCCGTGCAAACCAGCATCCATCAGCAACTTCGAAGCCGCCCTCGCCTCCTCGTCGCCCACCGGTACCACACGCAGTCCGGAGAGCAGCCAGTTCAGACGGGACTTGTTCGTACGAGCGTGAACGGCCTCGATGATGGTGAGCACACTGATCGCGACCTCCATACCGCGCGAGCGCGCCTCGGCGACCAGGGCCACCACCTGCTCGTCATCGGCGAGCATCTTCGAGAGACCTTCGCTGTCGACGACCAGCGTCCCCTCGTGACTCAGCTTGCGGCGGGCCACTCGCCCTCCTCGGCGAACACCTCATCGAAGACCTGCCGCGCCCGCTGACGAGCCTGTTCGGAGACCGGCCCCTTGCGGCTCTCGTAGTCCGCCAAATACTCGTCGAGGACCTGCCCTCGCAGCTCACGCTCGACCGCCTCAGCGATAAACGCGGAGAACTCCCGCTTGCCCACCCGCGCCCGGATCGCCTCCGCGGTCCCCTCCGGCAGCGACAAGCTCACCCGCGTCGCCGGCCCTTCCCCGATGCTGTACGTCGTCTCACCCATAGCGCCGAGTGTGTCAAACGAGTAGGAAAAGCGCCACGGCCCGGATCCGCGCGGAACCCCGGAGCCGTGAAGAAGGCGTGCAGATGAGACCACTCCCGCTCGCCCCCACGGGCGTTCTCATCCCATCCCAGCACGATCCCAGATCAACGACGTGGTGTTATGTCACCCGCTACACATTGCAGCGGAACACTCAATGCAGCGCTCTCACCTGCGGGAACGTCCCTTGGCGTGATCGAATCCAGCACCCATCCAGCACCGTCGGGGCCGAGCTCTGCATGATCTCTCGACAACGATCCCACACCTCGGGGACAGCCAAGCCAGCGCGAGACCTCGCGGATCGGTACGCCGTTCGCCAATGCGGTCGAGGCGAAGAAGTGCCGCAGACCGCCGGGCGTGCACCTGGCCTTGCCGTCCACATCGACCAGGCCGGCATCGAGTCTGCGAGGACCCTCCTCGCTGGATGCGCTTACGCCCTCCGCACTCGCCGGCACGCGATCCATCAGCATCGAAGGCCATACCGCGCTATGGTTGATATATGGCTACCAAGAAGGTGACTATCACTCTCGACGAATCTCTGGTCGAAGCCCTGGCCGGAGCCGCCGAGGAAGAAGGCATCCCACTCTCCCGCCTCGTCGCCGGAGCAGCCGAACGCGAGCTGCGCCTCCGGGCCGGCCGAGCCGTCATCCAGGAATGGCAGGCCGAACACGGCGCCTTCACCCTGGAAGAACTCGCCGCCGCCCGCGCGGACCTGGCCGCCGCCGACGCCGAGTACCTCAGCAGTTCGGGAGCCTCGGCCGCGTGAACATCCCCTATCTGTACGACGCCGGGGTACTCATCGCCATCGACAACAACGACCGCCGCATGTGGGCCCGCCACAGCCTGGCCCTCGACGACGGCCGGGACATCCACGTGCCGTCCGTCGTCGTCAGCCAGGCATGGCGGGACTCCCGCCGCCAGGTCAGACTCGGCAAGTTTCTCGCCGGGTGCCACGTCGTACCCGTCGGCCTCGAAACCGCCAAAGCCGCAGGCATCCTCTGCGGCAAGGCCGGCACCTCCGACATCGTCGACGCCACCGTCGTGACCATGGCAGCCTGCCTCGGCGCCATCGTCTGGACCTCGGACCCGGACGACATCCGCGCCCTCATCGACGCCCAGGACATCAAGCCCGCCTCTGTAATCCGCACCGTCTGACCACCGATGGTCTCCGACGACCAGCCCGTACGGGCCCGGAGATCCTGAGGCTAGAGGTAGGAGCAGCTACCCGATCGCTCGGACAGGCAGTGGCATCGCTGCGATCTGGCGCAGCCTGTAGCGGAGTGAAAAAATCCGCATACCGGGTCCATGCAGTGCCCCAAAGTGTCCAGCGAGCCGCGGAACAGGGGAACATCAGTTCGCGAGCGACGAATTTCAGCCTATGGCTCGATTACGAGCGAAGGGAGTTGTCGAGCCGGATATTTGGAGATCGCTGCGTATGGTGGTGTAGGCGGTGCTAGCGTGGCGGATTGTGTACCACGATCTGTCCCACCCACCTCACTTGCCTGATGAAGGACTGGTTCGCCGCGTCAAGGCATTGGCTTGTACGGCGCCATTGCAGGCGTTGGATCAGCGCAAGACGTCGCTGGATTGGGCGGATGCCAAGGTCTATCACATGGCCGAAATCGCGTTGCACACGATCGACCAGGTCACCATCGCGATGGACTTCGACACCGGAGCCGAGCACACCAAGGTACTTGAGCAGGTAAAGCACTTCGTCGCGG
This sequence comes from Streptomyces sp. NPDC023723, assembly GCF_040639815.1. NCBI lineage: Bacteria > Bacillati > Actinomycetota > Actinomycetes > Kitasatosporales > Streptomycetaceae > Streptomyces > Streptomyces sp. NPDC023723. Next base: position 148,429 of record NZ_JBFAAP010000011.1, on the reverse strand, counting down.
CTCAGGCACCCGACAGAGGTGACGCCGAGCACACCGCAGTGGCCGACTGGGTGCTCCAGCGACTGATCAATGTCGGCACCATCGAACGTGGATTCTCCTGGCCCTATGGGCTCGTGGGCGACGAGGGAACCTACAATCGCTTCGAGTTCGACTTCAAGCTGTTGGTGGAACAGTCGACACCCGACGGGTTTTCACTGCGAGCCACCGACGAGGCCATCAACGTACTCGTCGGCGCATTGGACACGGATGTGGAGTCCGCGCAGATCGCCGCCGAGGTCAAACTCGACAATCTCATCAGACGCGGTCGACTCGCCGATGCCAAACTCGCCGCCGAACAGGCCAGATACCGCACAGTCCAATACGGAGAGACCCTACGTCGCTACCTGGACGCCACTCGTCGCGACGTGCGCACGGTGGACTGGGAGCGAGTGGTACCAGACCTGCTGTTGGACGCCCTTGAGCACATCGAGGGGCGCTACACGGCGGAGCACGCCATCCTGACCAACATCACCGCCGCGCGGGACGACTCTGACGATCCGCGCCACAAGCAGCGGGCGGCGGAGCTCGTGGAGATCGTCCGCGACTGCATCCGCCGTCATATGCAGCTTCAGAAAGCGGTACAGGAAGCGGGGGATCAATTCCGTTCCGAACAGGACCGTCAGCTGTTCTCCGGCGAACCGCAGCGTGCCGCGCTGCACTTGCACGGGCAACTGCTGGTACCGCTGCTCGGACTTCCCGTGGGTAAGGCACTCGGACCGGTGTACGACTTCTTCCGGGGAGCGGTCGCCCCGGCGCCCCCCGAAGTTCTCACGCTGCCGTCACTTGTCGGGCGCTTGCTGCAACCGCCCTCGGAGCCCGAGAGGTTCGCAGGCGAGGTCCGGGAGCCGCGCCTCGACCTCATGCCGGAACGCGAATTGTTCACTCCCGAACACTTCAGGCTGTCAAGCGAGATCCTCTCCCTGCCTGATGGCTCCGCGTTGCTGAGCGACTTGCTCGACCATGCGCATCGCTATGCGCCTCAGGTCGCCAAGCTGGTGATGCATCGGGCGGCACACGCCTTCAACCCGTCCGTCGGTGACGCGGTTCGTGAGGGCGTACCCGAGGTGTTGATAGCCGTACCCACCGGAGATCCGCTGCACGACCGGGAGTTCGGTGGCGACGAACTGTGGCTCACGAGGGCAGGCGTAAGGCCAGTCGTTCCAGGATCAGACGAGCCCGGTACGGCTCGGCACGAGGAGTTCGGTGATGAGATCTCGCTTCACGGATGACGACGCCGAACAGGCTGCGCAGTTGCTCGCCTTCGCGATGCGCCCTCGGCTGCTGCCAAGTCGCGACAACGCCTATCGAGAGCTGCTGCGCCGTTACCGGCACGACGGCGCGTTCCGAACCCTGACCGGGCGGATCGCCACCGGTCTGGGACTCAGGGTGCTAGGGGAACACGAGGACATCGGCCTCGCGATCGCGGCCGACGGAGGTTCTCCCTTCGAGACCAAGATGGAGACCTACGCCCGCCGCACCCAGAAGGAAGGCGGCTATGCCGAGCGATTTCTGCACGGCATCATCCACCTTGCCGTCGCCGCGGTGTCCTTTCCCCGGCCGGACGACCTCGCTGAAGACGAGTACGTCGGCAGGGTCAGTGTCGATGTGGTCGACGCCGTCGTTCGCGAAGCCTGCGACCGGTTGCGGGAGAAAGCGGCGTCCCGTGAGGAGTCGGCTGACGTACCCAGTGACGCACCGGAACTGGAATTGGCGTGGCACGTGTATGCCAACCGGCCGGAGGCATTCCCCACGAAGGACAAGCGTCGAGCGATGAACACGACCAAGGGCATGGTCTCCCGAGCCCTGAACTTCCTCGCCGAGCAAGGCTTCCTGACGCCGATGAAGAACGCCGGCGACGACGTCTTTCAGACCACACGCCGTTACCAGCTCCAGGTGCGCGAACTCGCGGCCACCAGCGCTTTCGAGGAGTTGGTGGCGCTGGGCGTAGTCCTTCCCATGGCGGTGACGACCGGACCGGGAACCGTGCCGGAGGCCCCGGAGGATGTATGAACTGTCCCGAGTGCTCCTGCAGTGCGTCGGGCCCACAGCGGCGCGCTACGAGAACGTTCTCCTGGACTTCAGCGGCGTCGGAGATCCCATCGCCGACCGCCCCGCCACCTTGTTCAGCGTCAGGGGCGAGCAACCTGTCCGGCGCCCCTCCCCGGCCACGGTGCTCTTCCTGGAGAACGGCGGCGGCAAGTCCGTACTGATCAAGCTGATCTTCTCGGTCCTGCTGCCCGGGCGCCGTCAAGTGGTGGGGACTCGTGATCCCCGTACGCTGAGCGGATTCGTGCTCGACAAAGATGTGGCCCACATCGCGTTGGAGTGGACGCACACCCGCAGCGGGCGTCGGCTGGTGACCGGCAAAGTCGCCGAGTGGCGCCATCTCAAGGCGACTCCCGACGCGTCCAACTTGATGGAACGCTGGTACCACTTCCGCCCTACGCGAGAGACCACACTCGAAGCCCTCCCCGTGGCCGAGGACGGACGATATCTGCGGCTGGCCGACTTCATCGGCGAACTCGATGAGGCCCAACGGGCTGATCCCGAACTTGAGTTCAATCATTTCCGTGTTCAGTCGGAGTGGACCGAGCGACTCACAGACCTCGGCTTGGACCCCGAACTCTTTCGCTACCAACGGGCGATGAACGCCGGGGAAGGTGAGGCGGCCGACGTCTTCTCCTTCGCCAGCGACGCCGCCTTCGTAGAGTTTCTGTTGTCGGCTGTGCTGCCCACCGGACCGGCCCAGGATCTCGCCAACCTGCTGAACTCCTACGGCGACAAGCTCGGCAGGCGTGGTGCGCTGACCTTGGAACGGGATTTCGTGGCCGGCGCGCTGGAGTTCCTCGAGCCACTGGCCGGCGTCCATACCACCGCTCTCACCGCCCAGGAGGAACAGCGCGCCGCGAGGAAGACGCTGGACGCCTTTGTCCGTTCGGTCAAGGTACGCGCGTTCCGTGAAGCCGAGGCCGCGAAGACGAGCGAGGACATTGCCAAACGCCTTGGCGGCGATCTACGGCGGGCCGTGCTCCATCATGAGAAGCTCGTGGCCGCTGCTCGTGAACTGGGCCGCCTCACAGCCTTGTTGAAGCTGGCCGAAGCTCTGGAGGAACAACAGAGGGCGCGCGCCGCGTGGAACCGGGCGCAGGAGACCGAACGCGCCTGGAAGGTCGTACCCCGCCTGGCCAAGAGCCTGGAAGCGATCGCCAACGCGAACCGGTTGCGTGAGCTGGTCCGGCGTACTGAGGAAGCCGCCCTTCCGGCATTGCAGGCCCGGGACGCCGCGCTAGGGGTTCTCGTCGGGGCACTGCGCGCCATGTCGCGGCGCCTCACTGAGCAGGCTACGACGGCGCAGCGTCAGGCAGAGACCGAACGCTCGCTGTCCGAGCAGGCTCAGACCGAGTACAACGCGGCCGTCGGCCTGGCTGCCGAGCACCAGGCGCAGGCCAAGGCGCTCGACACTCGTATCCAGGAAGTGCGGGACGCCCTCGCAGGCGCCGTGCGCGACGGTCTGCTGAGCGACGGCGTGACGGCTCGTGACGCCGCGCGGCAAGCCGAGGAGGAGGCCCGTAAGAACGCCGAGGAGATATCCCGGCAGGAATCCGCCGCCAAGGACGCGGCGGGGCTTCACGATGCTTCCCACCAGGCTTGCCGAGCTGCCGAGCAGGCTTTGGCCGAGGCCCGGCACTCTCTCGATCTGGCCCGCCGCGACTGGGCGAGAGCCGACGAGCGCACCCGTGCCCTGGAAGCGGAAATCCAGCCGCTCGCGCTCCTGGACATCGACCGTCTCGACCTTGAGGTGGACGCTCCCCGGCTGGTCGGCAAGCTCGCTCAGCGACGTGACGCCGCAGATGTGGCAAGGACCGAGGTCCGTATCGCCATGGTGCGTGACGAACGGGCCAGGCTCGCGTTGGAGACGAACGAACTGCTGCCGCCCTCCCCGGAGGCCGCGGAAGCGTGCGAGACATTGCGAGAAGCCGGTGTTGACGCCTACACCGGCTGGGACTACCTCGCCGGTCTGCCCCGGGTCGAGCAGCGGCGCGCACTCATCGAGCGCGTGCCGCATCTGGTCACGGGTGTACTCCTGAACGATCCGGAGCAGACGACCCGGGCAACGGAGATCCTGGCCGCCCGGAAGCTGTGGCCCAGCACGCTGGTGGCGCTGGGCACCACCACGGACATGCACGATCCCGACGCATCGCTTTCCGGGCTGGATTTCGTGGTACCCCCGCATCCGGCGCTGTACGACGAGAGAGCAGCCGCGGAGGAACGGCTCGCCCTCGGTCGACGCCATGACGAACACCGCGCGCGGATCGCCGAGTGGGACGCACGGCAACGCCTGTTCCTCTCGCTGCTCAACCGCCTTGAGGAGTGGCGGGCGGATTTCCCTGAAGGAAAGCTCGCCGAACTGCGCGAGATCGTCACCGTCCGAGTACAGGCTCACGACGAGGCCCAAGCGGCGCTGACCGAGCAGACCACGAAGCGTGAGCTCGCGGCCGCCCGTCTCAAGGCCATCAGCGAAGCCATCCCGCAGCTTCGTACGGCGCAGTCGGCACTGGAGGCCCGCAAGTCCACGTTGCGTACTCTGGCCGGCCAAGAGGAGCGGATCCCCGACTGGCAGACCACCGTGGACCAGGCTCGGACGGCGGAGGTCCGCGCCCGAGAAGCCGCTCAAAAGGCAGAAACGGCCGCCAAGAGTCACCGGGCCGCCAGCGCCGAGCACGTGCGCACGATGGACCGACTGGCCGGCTCCGCACACCGTATGACCGCCGAACTGGATGAACTTCCGGGCACCGACGCCGTTCCGGAGAGCAGGACGGAGGTTCCGGCGGAGCCGCTCCCCGTACTGCGCCGTGCCTACGAGGCTGCGGCCATCGAGTACGAACGGGCATCAGTCGGAGCCGACCTTCTTCTCGACATGCGTCAGGCGGAGCAACGCGAGAAGGACGCTGCGCAGGAGCTGGAAAACGATTCTCCCGGAGCACGAGCAACCGCTCAGGCGTTGCTGAACGGTCCTGACGGAGTGGACGGCGCGAGCCGGGCCGCCGCTCAACGCCGTGCCGAACAGGCGGTCTCCGACTGCCAGACCTCACTGGCCGGGGCGGACGCGAGTATGGCGGAACACCGAGCGGTCCTCAAAGACTTTCCGGAACCGCTCACCGACGTGGATCTCGCTCCCTACGGCCCGCCTCTGCACGTCATACACGGCATGCGCCTGATCGAGGCGGCGGAGCACGATCGCGATGAAGCAGGACGTATCCGGCGTGAACTCACCTACCACAGCGAGCGTGCCGAGAGCGCCGCCATCGCCCTGCGCACCTCCGCAAAGAACTTCACGGACCTGATCACCGTCCTGTCCCGGTCGGGTGAGCCCCGAGAAGACGACATGGCGTACGAGGGCGGGGTCTCAGCCGCCCGAGACAGGCACACCGTACTGAAGGCCGAATACGACCGGATCGGGGCGAAGGTCGAGACGGCACTCGCCGAAGAACGGACACTGACCGACCAACTGGTCGGGTTCGCCTCGGGCGCCCGATTCGGAGAGTTGTCCTCCCCCAGCCGGACAGTCATCCAGTCCTGTCCTCGTGCCGAACTGCCGGCGCGGGCGGCCGAATGGAGTGACAATCTCCGCCCCAGACTGCGCAGCCTCACAGTGGACCTGGACTCCATCGAACGGCACCGCCGACAGATCGTCCTCCAGCTGTGCCAGCAGGTGCAGGAGGCCCTCCGGACCTTGAGGCGCGCGCAGGCTCTTTCCAGACTCCCCAAGGGGCTGCAGGAGTGGTCCGAGCAGGAATTCCTGCGAATCCGCTTCACCGAGGTTTCCGAACAGGCGCTGGAGGACCGGCTCGGTACCGTCGTCGACGAGACCGCCGAAGCGGTGATCCGCGGAAAAGAGATCAAACGGGACGGTCTGGCACTGCTGCTACGCGGCGTGACCGAAGCAGTGGCCCCTAAGGGGTTCCGGGTACGGATTCTCAAACCGGACGCCGTCCTGCGGACGGAGCGGGTGCCGGTCTCGGCCATGAAGGACGTCTTCTCGGGCGGCCAGGTGCTGACCGCTGCCATCGTCCTCTACTGCACCATGGCAGCGCTCCGCGCGAACGAGAAAGGCAGGGTGCAGCACCGCCGGAACTCGGGGGTGCTGTTCTTGGACAACCCGATCGGTCGGGCCTCGGCCGGCTATCTGCTGAGGCTTCAGCAGTCGGTCGCCCGCGCGCTGGGCGTCCAACTCGTCTACACCACAGGGCTGAACGATCTGGCGGTCCTGGACTCCTTCCCGCTCGTCATCCGTCTGCGCAATGACGCCGACCTGCGCGCACACCGCATGTACCTCACCGTCGTGGGCGACGGGAGAAAGCATCTTCTTGAGCCGCTGGAGGAGGGCGAGAACCCGGTGATCACATCCATCAAGTACCACGCCCGCGCCGAAGCAGAGCACAACCGCCACCAGGACCGCGAGGAAGAGAGCGTTGACCGATCTGAGTCGTCCCGCGCGTGAGTTGCTGAACGCGCTGTACGAGTACGCCCGTTCACAGAAGAAGTGGGACGGTACTCGCAGGACCCGCGTCTCTTTGCCGGAGCTGCGCCGTGTCTTCCATTCGGTGCCTCATCCGAAGGTGGAGGACGAACTGGAGTCGGTGGTTCTGCACCGTCATCTGGACGAGTTGTACGGGTACGGTGCCATCACCGCGATGAAGGGCGACGACGGGGAGAAGGTTCCGCTGCCGAAGGGAGTGTGGGTGCTTCCCACCCACCCGTCGGTGAAGAAGGTGCGGGAGCCGCTTCCTCCCTTGCATCCGAAGATGCGCAAGGTGGCCCAGTACTGGGACAGCGCCGCCCCCAGAACGCGGATCGGCTACCGCGCGATCAACAACTGGTTCCTTTCCGAGCCGGACATGACACCTGCGCCGAAACGTGAGCGTGCTCTTGACATCTTCGGGAGTCGCACCTACTCGGGATGCTTCGAGGCCGAGGAAAAAGCGTTCGACGAGTTGAGCGGTCCGTTCTTCTCGGACCGGGAAGCTCTGTACGAACTGTTGCAGATGTATTCCGCACCACCTCAGATCCTCACCGAAAGACTCATCCCGGAGAGCGACGGCTACTACGGACGCATCGGCGACGGTGACATCCTCCTGGTCGTGGAGAACGTCACCACTTGCTGGTCGTTGATAGAGGCGTTGGACAGGATGGAGGGCCACGCAGTCGGCTACGTGGCCTGCGGGATGGGAAGTTCGTTCTTGGCCTCACTCGCCGGTGTCAAGATGCTCCGACGCGGCAAGATCGCGAAGATCCGCTACTTCGGCGACCTCGACCCGACCGGGTTGTCCATCCCGGCGGCGGCTGCCGAGGAGGCCCTCAAGGACAACGACCTTCCCGTCGTACTCCCTGCGGTCGGGCTCTATGAGGCACTGCTGGGCATCGGTACTCCGTTGCCACGCAAGGAGAGGCGTCTTACTTCACAACAGGCGGCCGGCCGAGTGCGGTGGCTCGATCCTTCACACCAGGCCATGGTGACCGCACTGTTGTGCGGCGAAGACCGCCTCGCCCAGGAATGGGTCAACCTGCGGTACCTAAAGACAAACACCGAGTGGCTCGGGGGCATGCACGGATGAACGAGAGTTTCGCGCTCCCGCGCCGCGATCCGAGTTTCCTCGGGCGTACCGAGCTGGTGGACGACGTACTCCCCGGGTATCTGGACCGGGCAGATGACGGCGTACCGGTCGTGCTCAACGGGCGAGTGGGCATCGGGAAGACGGTGGTGAGCAGCGAACTGGCGCATCGGCAGCACTCGCGGTACGCGGACGTGAGCTGGATCGATATGGCAACCTCCGGTTCTGGTCATTCGGCCGAACGGATTGCCGCCTGCCTGACCACCGTCAGCGGAAGATCGGGCCCTCATCTTTTGGTGTTGGACGGGGTGTCGGACCCGGAAGACGTTGTCCGGTATCTGCCTCAGGACGAGACCAAGGTCCTGATCACCTCACGGGCCGACACAGGGATCTGGCACAGGATCGCTCGGGTGATCCAGGTTCCGGTCCTACCCCGAGAGGAATCGGTGCGCCTGCTGAGGACACAGGTCCACGGACTCACGGAGGCCGACGCCATGCGTCTGGCCGGTGCGTTGGACGACCTGCCGCTTGCCATGGAGAACGCGGCGAGTTGGCTGACGAGTGGCATGACGCCGGAGCAGGTGCTCGAACAGTTGGAGTCGAGCGCCTCGAAAATCCTCAGCGGGTATCGCTCATCCGATTTTCCGGGATCGCTGGCAGGCCGATTGTCGAAAGCAACGCGTGCGCTTGCAGCCGGATCCGAGGAAGACCAGCGGATGCTTCACCTCCTTCACGCACTGGCCGTTCTCGGTCCCGATCCGTTTCCCACTCGCGCCTTGAGGAGCGACCGATGGGAAGTGTCAGAGTCGGATGCACAGCGCCTACTGACCATTTACGATCTGCATCGCAGACTTGGAGGTCTCCGCGATCGAGGGTTGATGATTTTACAGACCGGGGCCGCGAAACTCGATGAGATGAGCGGCGCGGTCATCCGCGACCTGCTCGTTGCCCGCCCCGAGGACGAGACGGGCGCCTTCTCATTGGCGGAACAATTGCTGGTGGCAGCGGTGCCAGAGCGTGCCGCGCCGGAGGGAGCATGGGGCGACTGGGCGCTGGTCGCTCCATCCGTCCTCGCTGTCGATCCCGCGAATATCCGCACGGAACCTGGGCGCAAAGCTCTGCTTGGCACATATGGCTACTTGGTGGACAGCGGCAGATACAGGGAGGCCATTGACGGCCTCGGTAGTCTCCGCATGGCATGGGCGGAGTACTTCGCACAACATCGCGCGGACGAACTTGTGGTGATGTCAGTGCTGGCTCGCGCCCACTTCGGACGTGGGCACTACGAAGACGCCGAGCGACTCAACTTGCAGGTCTACTTGGAGAGTGAGAGAGAGATGGGCCCGAGCGATCCCAGGACTCTGGCCGCTTCGGTGTATTGCGCGCTCGATCTCGGCGCCAAGGGCCACCACTCTGACGCATGCCAGCTTGCCCGACAATCCTGGCTGGAACAGTGCAAAATCTTCGGCCAGGAAAGCCGGCCGGCGATGCTCACAGGAAGCTATCTGGCACGGCTCCAGACAACGCAGGACCCCGCGCAGGCTTATCAACTTGGCCTGAACATTTACCGTCTCCAACGGGACCACCTCGGTGTCCGCCACCAGCACACCCTCGACACAGCCCATCATCTGGCGCTCTGTCTCGTCGCTCTGCACGAATTCCGGAAAGCTCTCCCACTGTTGGAGGAGACCCTGAAGTGCCGGAAGGAGATCTTGCCTCCCGGCCATCCGGACACTCTCTGGACCGCCGCGCATTACCACCTGCTGTCGGCAGACTTGGGTCGTCCGGTGTCCCAGTCGGCCGCGCACTGGACCTGTGATGGCCTGCGCAAGGCTTTCGACCGGGACCACCACGTCGTACGCCGCTTGACGGCAATGGCGAAGCGCTGACCACGCGGAATCAAGTACACCTTGTCCCACGCGCTGCAGCTGGAAGGGATCACACCTGAGCGGATCTTCCGAGACGCTTTGTCCGTAGCACCCTGATGTACCCAATGATCGACTGACCGCTCTTCCGGTGAAGCGGGGCTTGATCAGATTCGCCTGAAGCGGCATTCGAGAGGAAGGGCCGCCTCGACAGCGCCGAACCATGCGCCTCGAGTCGAATCGTCCCGCCCGCCCACGAACACGAACGGGGCCGAGCCCCCAAGAAGGCTCGGCCCCAAACAAGCACGCTAAACGAATGGCGCTAACGCACAGCGATGAATTGGTCACACGTTGAAGCGGAACTCCACCACGTCCCCGTCCCGCATCACATAGTCCTTCCCCTCCATGCGGGCCTTGCCCTTCGCGCGGGCCTCCGCGACCGAGCCGGTCTCCACCAGGTCGGCGAAGGAGATGACCTCCGCCTTGATGAAGCCCTTCTGGAAGTCGGTGTGGATGACTCCGGCGGCCTCGGGGGCGGTGGCGCCCTTCTTGATGGTCCAGGCGCGGGATTCCTTGGGGCCGGCCGTCAGGTAGGTCTGGAGGCCGAGGGTGTCGAAGCCGACGTGGGCGAGGGTGGCCAGGCCGGGTTCGGTGGCGCCGACCGACTCCAGCAGTTCCATCGCGTCGGCCTCGTCCAGCTCGGCGAGGTCCGCCTCCAGCTTGGCGTTGAGGAAGATCGCCTCGGCGGGGGCGACCAGGGCGCGCTGCTCGTTCTTGAAGTCCTCGTCGGTCAGCTCGTCCTCGTCGACGTTGAAGACGTAGAGGAACGGCTTGGTGGTGAGGAGGTGCAGGTCGTGCAGGAGCTCGGCGCGCTCGCTGCCCTGGACGATGCCGTGGGCGAAGAGGGTGTCGCCCTTTTCGAGGATTTCCTTCGCCTCCTCGACGGCCTTGACCTTGGGCCCGATGTCCTTCTTGATCCGCGACTCCTTCTGGAGCCGCGGCAGGACCTTCTCGATGGTCTGGAGGTCGGCGAGGATCAGCTCGGTGTTGATCGTCTCGATGTCGTCCTTGGGCGAGACCTTGCCGTCCACGTGGACGACGTTCTCGTCGGCGAAGGCGCGGATGACCTGGCAGATCGCGTCGGACTCGCGGATGTTCGCCAGGAACTTGTTGCCCAGGCCCTCGCCCTCACTGGCGCCGCGCACGATGCCCGCGATGTCGACGAAGTCGACGGTGGCGGGGAGGGTCTTCTCCGAGGAGAAGATCTCGGCCAGCTTCGTCAGGCGGGGGTCGGGGACCCCGACCACGCCGACGTTGGGCTCGATCGTGGCGAACGGGTAGTTGGCCGCCAGCACGTCGTTCTTGGTCAGGGCGTTGAACAGGGTCGACTTGCCGACATTCGGCAGACCGACGATTCCGATCGTGAGCGACACGTTGCGACTTCCCGTACGTGAGGATGCGGAGAGGGGTAGGTGCGAAGGGAGCAGCCCGGCACGGGCCGATCCCCCAGTCTACGGGGTGTGCGGTACCGGCCACGCGGGCAGTCGAACGGATGGCCGGGGCCGGTCTCCGGCGTGTCCGAGAGCCGATTCTGCACATTAACCGACCTAAGTTGGACCAGTGGAGCAACACAGGACGCGACCTGCGCAGTACGGACCGCGAGGCGGCCGGCCGCCGCTGCCCCCGCAGGGCCGGGGCCCGGACGGTTCTCCGGGACCGGCCCGGCCCGTGCGGGCACCCGGGCCGGGGGTGCAGCGCTCCGGCGGCGGCGCCGCGCGGCGGACGGCGGCGGTGCGGCCGGCCGGACCGGAGGCGGTGGGGGCGGGGCGGCGGATGCCCAGTCCCCGGCTGACCGGGCTGGGCGGCGGCCTGTTCTGCGCCGCGCTGATGCTCGCCTTCGGGTTCCTAGACCAGTTGCTGTTCGGCGCCTCGCCGACGGTGTACGGCGTGCTGTTCCTGCCGGCCTGCGTGCTGACCGCGGTCTGGGTGCGCCGGGGCGATCTGCTGACCGCGCCGATCGTGGTGCCGATCGCCTTCGCGGTGGGGCTGACCACCGTGGCGGACGGCGGCGACGGCTTCACCGGGGCGCTCGGCGGATTCGTGACCGCGCTGGCCACGGAGGCCGGGTGGCTGTACGGCGGGACCCTGATCGCCGGTTCGATCGTGATCGCGCGCCGGATCCGGCTGGTGCGGCGCCGGGTCGCCGCCCGCGGCGGCCGCGCACCGGCATGAGCGCACCGGCCTGAGCGCACCGGCATGAGCGCTCCCGCCCCGCGCGGCTCAGCCGGCCGCCGCCCCTTCCGCCGCCCGCATCGCCGCCCCGACGATCCCCGCGTTGTTCTGCAACTGGGCCGGCACGATCTCCGCGCGGATGCCGTCGACGTACGGCAGGAACTTGTGCGCCTTGCGGCTGACCCCGCCGCCGATGATGAACAGCTCCGGCGAGAACAGCATCTCGACGTGGGTCAGATACTTCTGCACCCGGTGTGCCCAGTGCTCCCAGGACATGTCGTGGTCGTCCTTGACCTTGCTGGAGGCCCGCTTCTCGGCCTCGTGGCCGTCCAGCTCCAGATGGCCCAGCTCGGTGTTGGGGACCAGGACGCCGTCGGCGAAGACGGCGCTGCCGATGCCGGTGCCGAAGGTGAGCAGGATCACCGTGCCCTTGCGGCCGCGTCCCGCGCCGAAGTGCATCTCGGCGACACCGGCCGCGTCGGCGTCGTTGACGACGGTCACCGGCAGGCCGCCCAGGCGGTCGCCGAAGAGGGCGCGGGCGTCGGTGTCGACCCAGCTCTTGTCGACGTTGGCCGCCGTGCGCACGGTGGCGCCGCCGGTGACCACGCCCGGGAAGGTCAGGCCGACCGGGCCGGTCCAGCCGAAGTGCTCGACGACCTCCCGCACGCCGTCGGCCACCCCGTCCGGCGTCGCCGGATGCGGGGTGAGCACCTTGCAGCGCTCCTGGGCCAGGTCGCCCCTGTCGAGATCCACAGGGGCACCCTTGATGCCGGATCCGCCGATGTCCACGCCGAAGATCTGCATGGCACCACGTTACGGCCTGCGACTGACAGTCACTCCCCCGAGGTACCCGAGGTCGGACGCACCCGAGGCTGACGTACCCGGGGCGGACGCACCCGAGGCTGACGTACCCGGGGCGCCGCGCTCCGCGACCAGCGCCGCCGCCTCCTCGCGCAGGTCCCGGCGCAGTTCCTTGGGGAGCGAGAAGGTGATGGACTCCTCGGCCGCCTTGACGATCTCCACGTCCTCGTAGCCCCGCGCGGCGAGGTACTCCAGGACCTGCTCGACCAGGATCTCCGGGACCGAGGCGCCGGAGGTGACGCCGACCGTGCTGACGCCGTCCAGCCAGGTCTCGTCGATCTCGTCGGCGAAGTCCACCAGGTACGCGTCGCGGGCGCCGGCCTGCTTGGCGACCTCGACCAGCCGCTTGGAGTTGGAGGAGTTGCGGGAGCCGACCACGATGACCAGTTCGGCCTCGGCGCCCATCTGCTTCACCGCGAGCTGGCGGTTCTGCGTGGCGTAGCAGATGTCGTCGCTGGGCGGGGAGATGAGCTGCGGGAACTTCTCCTTCAGCGCGTCGACGGTCTCCATGGTCTCGTCGACGGAGAGGGTGGTCTGGGAGAGCCAGACGATCTTGGAGGGGTCGCGGACCTCGACCTTGGCGACGTCCTCGGGGCCGTCCACCAGCTGGATGTGCTCGGGGGCCTCGCCGGAGGTGCCGATGACCTCCTCGTGGCCCTCGTGGCCGATCAGCAGGATGTCGTAGTCGTCGTTGGCGAACCGGACCGCTTCCTTGTGCACCTTGGTGACCAGCGGGCAGGTCGCGTCGATGGTGGCGAGCCGGCCGCGTTCGGCCTCCTCGTGGACGACGGGGGCGACGCCGTGCGCGGAGAACATCACGATGTTGCCCTCGGGCACCTCCTCGGTCCGCTCGACGAAGATCGCGCCCTTCTTCTCCAGGGTCTGCACGACGTACTTGTTGTGCACGATCTCGTGCCGGACGTAGACGGGGGCGCCGTACTGTTCCAGCGCTTTCTCGACGGCGATCACGGCGCGGTCCACACCCGCGCAGTAGCCACGGGGGGCGGCGAGCAGGACACGGCGGCCAGGCGAAGCAGTCATGCGGTCCATCGTACGGGCGCGTTCGGCGGGTCGGAGATCGCGTGGGGGGCGCGTTGGCGGAGAGACTGGCCGGAGGCTGTACGGGTAATGGCGGAGGCGCGATGTCCGAGACCGGCGCAGGGGCCCAGCGGGCCGAGGAGCACGACGCGCTGCGGCGCACACTGGGCTTTCGCGACCTGGTGGTCTACGGGCTGCTGTTCATCGCGCCGATGGCGCCGGTCGGTGTCTTCGGCACGCTGGACGCCAAGTCGCACGGCGCGGTGGCGCTGGTGTACCTCGTCGCGACGGTGGCGATGGCGTTCACCGCGTTCAGCTACGCGCAGATGGTGCGGGTGGTCCCGCAGGCGGGGTCGGTGTTCGCGTACGCGCGGGCGGGCCTCGGCAGGGCCGCGGGTTTCGTCGCCGGGTGGATGGCGATGCTGGACTACGTCCTCATCCCGGCGGTCGCCTACCTCTTCTCCGGCATCGCGATGAACGAGCTGGTGCCGGACGTGTCGCGCTGGGTGTGGACGGCGCTGGCCGTGGTCGTCACCACGCTGCTGAACCTGTGGGGGGTACGGGCGGCGGCCCGGGTGGGGTTCGCGGTGCTGGCGATGGAGATCGTGGTGCTGGCCGTGTTCGTGGTGGCGGCGGTCGTGGTGCTGGTGCGGGACGGGGCGGAACGCGGGTGGCTGTCGCCGCTGAGCGGGGACGGCACGCAGGGCGCGTTCGCGCTGTCGGCGGTGGTCGGGGCGGTGTCGGTGGCGGTGCTGTCGTACCTCGGCTTCGACGCGATCGCGACGTTCGCCGAGGAGGTGACCGGCGGGTCGGCGAAGGTGGCCCGCGCGCTGCTGTTCTGCCTGGCGCTGGCTGGGGTGCTGTTCGTGGCGCAGACGTATCTGGCGGGGCTGCTGGCGCCGATGTCGTCGGCGGAACTGGCGGCCGAGCCGGGCGGGCAGGGGTCGGCGTTCTACGACACGGTGAACTCCGCGGCGGGGACCTGGCTGCACGATCTGGTGGCGGTGAGCAAGGCGATCGGCGCGGCGTTCGCGGCGCTGGCCGGGCAGGCGGCGGCCGGGCGGCTGCTGTTCGCGATGGGCCGGGACCGGCGGCTGCCGGGGGTGCTGGCGCGGACGTACTCCGGTGTGCCGCGGGTGGCGCTGCTGGTGGCGGCGGTGATCACGCTGGTCGCGGCGGTGTGGGCGGCGCGCCGGGACGACGGGCTCGACCATCTGACCTCGGTGGTGAATCTGGGCGCGTTGTCCGCGTTCACGTTGTTGCACGCGAGCGTGGTGGGGTGGTTCGTGGTGCGGGTACGGCGGGCGGGGGGTGCGGTGAGCTGGTGGCGGCATCTGGTGGTTCCCGTCGTCGGGGCGGCGATCACGGTGGCGGTGATCGCGGAGGCGTCGGGGACGGCGCAGGTGGTGGCGTTGATCTGGTTGGTGATCGGGCTGGTGGTGCTGGTGGTGCAGCGGGGACGGCCATCGCCGTGAAGGTGACCCGGGTCGGCGGGTGCGGGCCGTTCGCGGCCGGGCGGACCGGGTGGCGGCCTTCGACGGCGGGCTGTCGCGCCCGCGCGGCGGAGCCGCACAGGTCACGGCCCCGGGTCCGGTGAGGCCGTTGCTCGCACCCGGCGATGTCAGCGGCTCCCGTTACGCTCGCCGCATGGCTTTGAACACGAGTCCGGAGTCGCCGCTGCCCGTGGGCGAGGTGTCGCGGCTGATCGGGAGCTGGATCGACCGGCTGGGGGCGATCTGGGTGGAGGGGCAGATCACCCAGCTGTCGCGGCGGCCCGGCGCGGGCGTGGTGTTCCTGACCCTGCGCGACCCCTCGCACGACATCTCGGTGAGCGTCACCTGCTACCGGCAGGTCTTCGACGCGGTCGCCGACGTGATCGGCGAGGGCGCCCGCGTCGTGGTCCGCGCCAAACCGGAGTGGTACGCGCCGCGCGGGCAGCTGTCGCTGCGGGCCGCCGAGATCAAGCCGGTGGGAGTGGGCGAGCTGCTGGCCCGCCTCGAGCAGCTGAAGAAGTCCCTCGCCCGCGAGGGTCTGTTCGCGCCGGAGCGCAAGAAGCCGCTGCCGTTCCTGCCGCAGCTCGTCGGGCTGGTGTGCGGCCGCGCCTCGGCCGCCGAGCGGGACGTGCTGGAGAACGCCCACCGCCGCTGGCCCGCCGTCCGCTTCGAGGTGCGCAACGTCGCGGTGCAGGGCGTGCACGCCGTGCCGCAGGTCGTCCAGGCGGTCAAGGAGCTGGACGCGCTGGACGAGGTGGACGTGATCGTCGTGGCCCGCGGCGGCGGCAGCGTGGAGGACCTGCTGCCGTTCTCGGACGAGCAGCTGGTCCGGGTGGTCGCCGAGTGCCGTACGCCGGTGGTCTCCGCCATCGGGCACGAGCCGGACAACCCGCTCCTGGACCACGTGGCCGACCTGCGCGCCTCCACCCCGACCGACGCGGCGAAGAAGGTGGTGCCGGACGTCGGCGAGGAGTACGAGCGGGTACGGCTGCTGCGGGACCGGGCCCGGCGCTGTGTGGCGGCGTTCGTCGACCGTGAGGAGCGGGGCCTGGCGCACGCGCTGGCCCGCCCGGCGATACAGGACCCGCAGCGCATGATCGACGAGCGCGCCGAGCAGGTGACGGCCCTGCTGGAGCGGGGCCGCCGCACCCTGCGCCACCACCTGGACCGGGCCGACTCCGAGCTGACGCACACGCACGCGCGGGTGGTGGCCCTCTCCCCCGCGGCGACCTTGCGGCGGGGGTACGCGGTGTTGCAGCGGTCCGACGGCCAGGCGGTCCGCGATCCGGCCGAGGTGACGGCGGGCGAGACGCTGCGGGCCCGGGTCGCCGAGGGCGATCTCACTGTCCGAGTCGACGCATAGGGTGAACGGATGACCAGCGAGGTGGAGCAGACGGCGGCCCGGACCGAGGCGCTCGGCTACGAGCAGGCCCGGGACGAGCTGATCGAGGTCGTACGACGCCTGGAGGCGGGCGGTACGACGCTGGAGGAGTCGCTCGCCCTGTGGGAGCGGGGCGAGGAGCTGGCGAAGGTCTGCCGGCGCTGGCTGGACGGGGCCCGGGCCCGGCTGGACGCGGCCCTGGCCGAGGAGGCCGGGGGCGAGGACCCGGCGGCGGCCTCCTAGGCGCGGACGGACCCGCTGCCTGCCGCTGTCCTCGGCCGGCGTGTGCGCGGCCAGGGCGTTCGCCTGACCGTGACCGTGGCCGAGCGCGTACCCGGTCCTCGGCCGGGCGCCGAGCGCCGTCCACCCCGCGGTCGGACGGCCGTACCGCTTCTCGATGGAGCGTGAGCCGCCGGCCGGCCCCTGTGGTCCGCATCACTCCACCGTGAGCGAGGTGAAGGCGGGCCAGGCGCCGTCCGCCCGCTCGTTGCGCACGGCCAGCGAGAAGCCGCCCGACCCGGCCGCCGGGTCGGCGGCCCGGGGCGAGCGCAGGGTGGCGCAGGGGCGTCCGTCGACCGTCGCCCGGACCCGCTCGGGACTCACCGAGACCTCCAGCCGGTGCTCGGCGGCGGCCCGCAGTTCGCAGCTCCGGCCCGCTCGCCCGGAGTTCTTCCCGGTCAGGCGGGCGGCGCCGTGGCCCACCGAGAGCACCACGGGACGCTGGCTGCCGGCGCGGACCAGGACGCTCGCGCCGGTCACCCCGCCGCGCAGTCCGGTCACCGTGGCCCGCAGCCGGTACGCCGTCCAGTCGGCGGTGGCGAGCGGCAGGTGGTCGGCCCAGACGTAGTGGTCGCGCGGGTAGGGGCCGGCGCCGGTGAGGGCGCCGAGGCCGACCCCCCGGGCGGAGCCGAAGTGCCAGTCACCGGGCTGCCGCAGCGGCCGTCCGGCGTCGGCGGGCCGGCGGGGCGCCCAGTGGGCCAGTTCCTTCAGCAGGTCCTCGGCGCCGGTGTCCGGCGTGATCTCGAGGCGCTGCACGAACCCGGCCGCGGCGGCCCGGCGGCCGGGCGGGGCCGGGCGGCGTCCGCTGTTGGTCAGGGCGGCCGTGAACCGCTCGCGCAGCAGCGAGCGGAGCGTCGCGGCGCCGTCCGGGCCCAGGTTGGTGCGGTCCAGCACCTCGGAGAAGGGCATCGCGAACAGTTCCGGGCGGGGCAGCCCGTGGTCGGTGAGGGCGGTGATCGACCGGTCGAGGTCGGCGGCGATCCGGCGCCGGTACTCCGCCACGGTCTCCCGGCGGCCCGCGGCCGGCAGCCAGATCCGGTTGCTGAGGACCGAGGCCCGGCGGCCGGCGGCGTCCACCGGGGCCCGGACGTGGCTGTCGTCGGTGTGCGCCTGGAAGTCCCAGCGCCCGGAGCGGGCCATCCGCTCGGTCTCCGCCCAGGACAGGTAGTAGGGGCGGTGGGTGCC
Organism: Streptomyces sp. NPDC023723; assembly: GCF_040639815.1. Lineage (NCBI taxonomy): Bacteria > Bacillati > Actinomycetota > Actinomycetes > Kitasatosporales > Streptomycetaceae > Streptomyces > Streptomyces sp. NPDC023723. The sequence continues at coordinate 130,443 of NZ_JBFAAP010000011.1, read as the reverse complement.
CACCTTGCCGGTGATGAGGTACGCCGCCGCCTGCGCGCCGTGCCGCTTCAGGATCGGGTCGGCGTGGGTCCACAGGCCGTGGGTGCCGTCGTCGAAGGTGAGGTAGACGGTGCGCGGCGCGGGGGTACGGCCGGTGCGCAGGTACCCGGTGAACTCGGCGGTCGACAGGGTGCGGTAGCCGGCCGCGCGCAGGGCGCGCAGGTGGGCGTCGAAGCGCTCGGGGGACACGGCGTAGCGGCCCGTCGGCTCGGCGCCGATGTCGTGGTAGGCGAGGACGACCGGGGCGGCGGCCCGGCCCGGCGCCGGGGCCCCGGCCGCCTTGCCCTCGGCCGCCGGGGCCGGTGCCTGGGGGGCGACGGCACGGCGCAGGGCGTCGTACCGCCAGGTGGCGGCGAAGGGCAGGGCGACGACGGTGAGCGAGAGCAGGGCGAGGGTGCCGCGCAGGAGCAGGCGGGGTCCGCCGGGCCGGGCGGTCACAGCAGCCGCCCCCGGCTGATGACGAACAGGTAGACCAGGGCGATCACGGCGCCCGTGGTGCCGACGGCGAGCGCGCGGGCCAGCGCGCGCAGCGGCGTTCTCGTGACCGGGTTCCTCGGCCGGGCGTTCATGCGGGGCTCCTCGACCAGACGTTGCGGCGCAGGGTGCACAGGGCGTACGGCAGCAGCCAGGCCAGTACGCAGCACGACAGCAGGCTCATCAGCGGGCGGCAGCGCCAGGCCCGGTCGGCGGGGTGGTCGAGCCGGTAGGCGAGGCCCCAGACGCAGCCCTTGAGGACGACGCCGCCCAGGTAGAGCAGGGTGAGCAGGCCGGCCAGGTGCAGCGGGGCCCACAGCAGGTGGCGGACGGCGAGGACGGGCGCGGCGATCACCCACAGGACGTGTCCGTAGTAGAGCGCGGCGGCGGCCGGGCCCCGGCGCCACATGAAGCGGCCGGTGAAGAAGAGGTTGCGGACGAAGCTCTTCTTCCAGCGGATCTGCTGGCGCAGGAACGCGGCGGGGCGGGACGGCACCCGGGTCCACACCCGGGCCGCGCGGGAGTAGCCGACCTCCCACTTCAGCTCGGGGTAGTCGTGGTCGCGGACGAACGGCGAGTCCGCGTGCCGCCGCTTCAGGGCGCGGCCCCGCCATTTCTGGCCGAGGACGTACCCGGTGAGCTGGCGGTCGGTGGCGAAGCGGAACGGGGCGCCGAGGAAGCGGTCCGCGGCCCAGGCGGGCAGGTAGTTCCAGATCGCCTCGCGGCGGAACGCGGCCAGCGGCCCGGAGACGCAGGCGACCGAGCCGAAGGCGGCCTCGGCGGCCTTGGTGATGCGGAACTGTCCCTCGTACCAGACGTCCTGGATCCGGGCGAGCAGGCCGGCGTCGGTGTTCAGGGCCCGGCAGTGGCCGCTGAGCGCGCCCAGTTCGGGGTGCCGGGTCATGGCGGTGACGCAGGCGGTGACGGCGTCCGGGGCGATGACGCAGTCGGAGTCGGTGAACAGCAGGATGTCGCCGTCGGCGAGTTCGCAGGCGCGCACCAGGGCGCCCTTCTTGCCGAGGTTGCGTTCCAGGCGGATCAGGGTGAGGGGCAGTTCGGCGGCGAGCCGCTCCAGGATGCCGGCGGTGCCGTCGGTGGAGGCGTCGTCGACCACGACGATCTGTACGTCGGGATGGCCGACGGCGGCCATGGAGCGCACGCAGGTCTCGATGTGCTCGCGTTCGTCGCGCACCGCGAGCAGGAAGCTCACCCGGGGCCGGGCCGGCAGCGGCGGGAAGGCGGCGAGGTCGCGGGGGCGGCGGCGCAGCGGGCGCAGGGCCGGGTCGTCGTAGCGGCTGTAGGCGAGGTGCAGCAGGCAGATGGTGCCGGCCAGGACGGTCAGGCCGTAGCACAGCGGCAGGTCGGAGCCGTGCGGCAGCCGGACCGCCCGGCGGGCCAGGAGCAGCAGCAGGGGCAGCAGGGCGACCAGGGTGAGCAGGCTGACGACGCCGCGGCGGACCTCGGCGTCCAGGGCGTCCAGCCGCCCGCCCAGGCGGCGGGCGGCGAGCCGGACCGGGGAAAGGGCCGGGGCGCGGGTGCGGGTGCCGGGCAGCAGGGCGTTCACACGGTCATATAGGCGTATTCAGACATCCCTCCGGCGCCCCGACACGCGGCGCCCGGCGATCGGCGCGACCCCCTTCACCCTGGCGGCGGCGTGATGCGGATCACCCGATTCCGATATTTGTTGAACCTTGAACTTCTTTGTCGTACCGTCGTACCCGTCAACGGATCCGCACTTCGAGGAAGATCACGCATGTCTCTCGTTCTTGACCCCGCCGCCCAGGACCTGCTGTTCCGCGAGGCCCGCACCGCGAACACCTTCACCGACGAGCCGGTCACCGAGGAGCAGGTGCAGGCGATCTACGACCTGGTCAAGTACGGTCCGACCGCCTTCAACCAGTCCCCGCTGCGGGTCACCCTGGTGCGCTCCCCCGAGGCCCGCGAGCGGCTGGTGAAGCACATGTCCGAGGGCAACGCCGCCAAGACCGCCACCGCGCCGCTGGTCGCCATCCTGTCCGCGGACAACGAGTTCCACGAGGAACTGCCGCAGCTCTTCCCGCACTTCCCGCAGGCCAAGGACGCGTTCTTCGCCGAGCGCCCGGCCCGCGAGGGCTCCGCGGCGCTGAACGCCGCGCTCCAGGCCGGTTACTTCATCGTCGGCGTCCGCGCCGCGGGCCTGGCCGCCGGTCCGATGACCGGCTTCGACTTCGAGGGCGTCCGCAAGGAGTTCCTGGACGGCGACCACACCCCGCTGATGATCGTCAACATCGGCCGGCCGGGCCCGGACGCCTGGTACCCGCGCTCGCCGCGGCTGGCGTACGACGAGGTCGTCACCACCGTCTGAACCGGCTGAGCAGGCACCGGCTCCGGAGGAGGCCCCGCGCCGTGCGGGACCTCCTCCGCGGCCGTTCAGGACATCTTCAGCGCCGCCGCCATCTTCGTCAGCTCACCGAACGAGCCGGTGCCGGCCACCACCGTCGTCGCGCCCTTCACCCCGCCGGTGTCCGTCAGCACCAGGGCGTCGTACCGGCCGCCCTCGTACCGCGTCCAGGTGCGGCCGTCGATCCGCTCGGTGACCTCGGTCGCCGAGGCGCCCTGGCTCGCCTCCTCGATGAAGGCGGACGGCTTCCCGGTCGACTGCTCGACCTGGACGTACTGGCTGTCCGGGAGGTGGAAGCCCAGGTGCCAGCTCTCGGATTCGGTGGCCTGGTAGCGGACCGATGTCGGCTTCCACTCCTTGGGCAGCCCCTGCGGCGCGGCCACCGGGTACGGCGCGGCGCGGCGGGCGGTGAGCAGCTCCACCCGGTAGTCGACCCGCTGGAGGTCGGGATCCTTGTCGTCGTGCGGGACGAAGGCCCACATGACCAGCCCGGCCAGGACGGTCACGCCCAGCGAGTAGATCATGTTCCGCGCGGTCTTCTGCTTGCCGTTTCTACCTGCCACGCCCCCTATCGTCGCAGGTACCCGAAGTGCTCATCCGTGGGGTCCCCTGCTCATTTAGTCGGACTGACGATAGAGTCATGGCCATACCCTCATCCGGCCGTCGTCGTACAGAAAGGTGCGTATCGATGACCGAGCATCATCACCATCTGCCGTCCGAGCTGGACGTCCCAGCCGAGGCCCCGGACCGCAACCTCGCGATGGAACTGGTCCGCGTGACCGAGGCGGCGGCGATGGCCGCGGGCCGCTGGGTCGGGCGCGGCGACAAGAACGGCGCCGACGGTGCCGCGGTGCGCGCCATGCGGACCCTCGTCCAGACCGTGTCGATGAACGGCGTCGTCGTCATCGGCGAAGGGGAGAAGGACGAGGCCCCGATGCTCTTCAACGGGGAGCGGGTCGGCGACGGCACCGGCGCCGAGGTCGACATCGCGGTCGACCCGATCGACGGCACCACGCTGACCGCGAACGGCATGACCAACGCGATCGCGGTGCTGGCCGCGGCCGAACGCGGCTCGATGTTCGACCCGTCGGCCGTCTTCTACATGGACAAGCTGGTCACCGGACCGGAGGCGGCCGACTTCGTCGACATCAACGCGCCGGTCTCCGTGAACATCCGCCGGGTCGCCAAGGCCAAGCGGGTCACGCCGGAGGACGTCACGGTCGTCATCCTGGACCGGCCGCGGCACCAGGGCCTGATCCAGGAGGTCCGGGAGACCGGCGCCCGGATCAAGCTGATCTCCGACGGCGACGTGGCCGGCTCGATCCTGGCGCTGCGCGCGGGTACCGGCATCGACCTGCTGCTCGGGATCGGCGGTACGCCCGAGGGCATCATCTCGGCCTGTGCGGTGAAGTGCCTGGGCGGCACCATCCAGGGCAAGCTGTGGCCGAAGGACGACGCGGAGCGGCAGCGGGCGCTGGACGCGGGGCACGACCTGGACCGGGTGCTGACCACGGAGGATCTCGTCACCGGGGAGAACGTGTTCTTCGTGGCGACCGGGATCACGGACGGGGAACTGCTGCGCGGGGTGCGGTACCGGCCGGAGACGGCCCAGACCGATTCCATCGTGATGCGGTCGAAGTCGGGGACGGTGCGGCGGATCGACTCCGAGCACCGGCTGAGCAAGCTGCGGGCGTACAGCGCGGTGGACTTCGATAGGGCGAAGTGACCGACTGCGGGTAGTTCGTGGCTGGTCGCGCAGTTCCGCGCGCCCCTGGGTGAGCTCTCTTCCGGGCGTCGCAAGGCACCCCCTGGTGCGGAGGGGGTGCCTTTCCTTTCGTATCCGGCTCAGCCCGCCGCCGCTATGTGGCCCGTCGTCCGGGTCGTCTTCTTCAGTTCCAGGTCGCGGCGGCGCCGGCGGGCCAGGACCACGCGGCGTTCGGCGGCGGTGAGCCCGCCCCAGACGCCGTAGGGCTCGGGCTGGAGCAGGGCGTGCTCGCGGCACTCCACCATCACCGGACAGCGCGCGCAGACGCGTTTGGCGGCCTCCTCGCGGGAGAGCCGGGCGGCGGTCGGCTCCTTGGACGGTGCGAAGAACAGGCCCGCCTCGTCGCGTCGGCACACCGCCTCGGTGTGCCAGGGGGCGTCCTGGTCCCGGTCTCGCGCCGGCACCCGCTGGGCCGGAACGGCGGCTACCTGCAGGGACGAAGGCGGCGGTTGCAGCACGGTCTACTCCTGACGACGGCTTCGCGAGCGAGAGACGATGCAGCAAGCCTTACCCGCTGTACGCGCGCCTATGCACTGGGTCCCGAACCGCCGCGCTCACCCCGGGCGTTCACGACGGCAACGGTCAGCGCCCCAGATGCCTGCGCACATGCCGGTCGACCTTGCGCTGGACCCGGTCCAGGATGTCCACGACCAGACTGCCGCGTCTGGGGCGGGCCTCGACGCTGCCCAGGACCGCCCAGCCGTCCACGTGCACCACGGGGGCCTCGGTGTCGGTCGAGTCGGCCGTGTCCACCTCGAAGCTGCCCAGCACGGCGCCGCCCGCGCCGCGCAGCGTCACGTTCTCCGGGACCCGGATGTCGACGCTGCCGAAGACCGAGACGGCCTTGACGACCACCTGCTGGTACTCGAAGACCGCCTCGCTCAGGTCTATCTCGACGCTGCCGAAGACCGAGTAGGCGTGGATCCGGCGGCCCGCCCGCCAGCGGCCCTTGCGGACCGCGGCGCTGAACACCGCGACCACCCGGTCGTCCGGCTCGGCGGGCAGCGCGCCGGGCACGGGGCGCCGCGGCGGCGCCGAGGGGAACGCGCGCCGCTCGTGGGCGGCGGGCAGGTCCCGGACGAACCCGTCCAGCTCGCCCACGGTCTTGGCGGCCAGCACGCCCTCGACCCGCTCGGCGTGCTCGTCGGCGCTGAGCCGCCCCTCGGCGTGCGCCTCGCGGAGCATGTCGGCGATGCGGTCGCGGTCGGCGTCCGAGGCGCGCAGTTCGGCGACGGGCGTGGGGGCGTCCTGCTGCGGCGCGTGCTTCTGAAGGTCCACGGCAGCAGCGTACCCAAACGCGATAGATCGCGACCAGCCCTCGCCGGTACTTACTGAGGACAACCTCACAAGTTCACCGTCACCGGCAGGTTCTACGCTGAGGAACGCTGCCAACGGAGGCCAGCGACCGTCTGTCGAGTGAGGAATGGGCGAGATGCCTGAGTTCGCGTACACCGATCTGCTCCCCCAGGGAGAGGACACCACCCCCTACCGGCTGGTGACCTCCGAGGGTGTCTCCACCTTCGAGGCCGACGGGCGAACGTTCCTCAAGGTGGAGCCGCAGGCGCTGCGCAAGCTGGCCGAGGAGGCCATCCACGACATCCAGCACTATCTGCGCCCCGCGCACCTGGCGCAGCTCCGCCGGATCATCGACGACCCGGAGGCCTCCGGCAACGACAAGTTCGTGGCCCTCGACCTGCTGAAGAACGCCAACATCGCGGCGGCGGGCGTGCTGCCGATGTGCCAGGACACCGGTACGGCGATCGTCATGGGCAAGCGCGGCCAGAACGTGCTGACGGCGGGCGGCGACGAGGCGGCGCTCAGCCGCGGCATCTACGACGCGTACCAGAACCTCAACCTGCGCTACTCCCAGATGGCCCCGCTCACCATGTGGGAGGAGAAGAACACCGGCTCCAACCTGCCCGCCCAGATCGAGCTGTACGCGACCGACGGCGGCGCCTACAAGTTCCTGTTCATGGCCAAGGGCGGCGGCTCGGCCAACAAGTCGTTCCTCTACCAGGAGACCAAGGCGGTCCTGAACGAGTCCGCCATGATGAAGTTCCTGGAGGAGAAGATCCGCTCGCTGGGTACGGCCGCCTGCCCGCCGTACCACCTGGCGATCGTGGTCGGCGGCACGTCGGCCGAGTACGCGCTGAAGACCGCGAAGTACGCCTCCGCGCACTACCTGGACAACGCGCCCACCGAGGGCTCGCCGCTCGGGCACGGGTTCCGGGACAAGGAGCTGGAGGAGAAGGTCTTCGAGCTGACCCAGCAGATCGGGATCGGGGCGCAGTTCGGCGGCAAGTACTTCTGCCACGACGTACGGGTGGTCCGCCTGCCCCGGCACGGCGCCTCGTGCCCCGTCGCGATCGCCGTCTCCTGCTCGGCCGACCGGCAGGCGGTCGCGAAGATCACCGCCGAGGGCGTGTTCCTGGAGCAGCTGGAGACCGACCCGGCGCGGTTCCTGCCGGAGACCACGGACGAGACCCTCAACGAGGGGGGCGTCGAGGGCGACGTCGTCCGGATCGACCTCAACCAGCCGATGGACGCCATTCTCGCCGAGCTGACCAAGTACCCGGTCAAGACCCGGCTGTCGCTGACCGGCCCGCTGGTGGTGGCCCGCGACATCGCGCACGCCAAGATCAAGGAGCGGCTGGACGCGGGCGAGGAGATGCCGCAGTACCTGAAGGACCACCCGGTGTACTACGCCGGTCCGGCGAAGACGCCCGAGGGGTACGCCTCCGGGTCCTTCGGGCCGACCACGGCCGGGCGGATGGACTCCTACGTCGCGCAGTTCCAGGCGGCGGGCGGCTCCAAGGTGATGCTGGCCAAGGGCAACCGGTCCAAGCAGGTCACCGACGCCTGCGACGCGCACGGCGGCTTCTACCTCGGCTCGATCGGCGGCCCGGCCGCCCGGCTCGCCCAGGACTGCATCAAGAAGGTCGAGGTCGTCGAGTACGAGGAGCTCGGCATGGAGGCGGTCTGGAAGATCGAGGTCGAGGACTTCCCGGCGTTCGTCGTCGTCGACGACAAGGGGAACGACTTCTTCCAGGACCCCGCGCCGCAGCTGACGTTCACGTCGATCCCGGTGCGAGGGCCGGGGCTCGCCTGACCCGAACGGACCTCGTCCAGGAACAACGGGCCGGTGCCGTTCGCTGTACCGGACATGAGCGACAGCGACTACCGCATCGAGCACGACTCCATGGGCGAGGTCCGCGTCCCCGCAGCCGCCAAGTGGCGGGCGCAGACGCAACGGGCCGTCGAGAACTTCCCCGTCTCCGGGCAGCGGATCGAGCGGGCGCACATCGAGGCGCTGGCCCGGATCAAGGGGGCGGCGGCGAAGGTCAACGCCGAGCTGGGGGTGCTGGACCAGGAGGTGGCCGGGGCGATCGGGGCGGCGGCGGCCGAGGTCGCCGACGGGAGGTGGGACGACCACTTCCCGGTCGATGTCTTCCAGACCGGCTCCGGCACCTCGTCCAACATGAACACCAACGAGGTGATCGCCACCCTGGCGAGCGAACGGCTCGGGCGGGACGTGCACCCCAACGACCACGTCAACGCCTCCCAGTCGTCCAACGACGTCTTCCCGTCCTCCATCCACATCGCCGCGACCGCCGCCGTCAGCCGGGACCTGGTCCCGGCGCTGGAACATCTGGCGGCGGCCCTGGAGCGGAAGGCCGAGGAGTTCGCCGACGTCGTGAAGTCGGGGCGGACGCATCTGATGGACGCCACCCCGGTGACCCTGGGGCAGGAGTTCGGCGGATACGCGGCCCAGGTCCGGTACGGCGTGGAGCGGCTGCACGCCTCGCTGCCGCGGCTGGCCGAACTGCCGCTGGGCGGCACGGCGGTCGGCACCGGGATCAACACCCCGCCCGGGTTCGCCGCCGCCGTCATCGCGGAGGTGGCCCGGGTCACCGGGCTGCCGCTGACCGAGGCCCGCGACCACTTCGAGGCGCAGGGCGCCCGGGACGGGATCGTGGAGACCAGCGGGCAGTTGCGCACCATCGCGGTCGGGCTGACGAAGATCGCCAACGATCTGCGCTGGATGTCCTCCGGCCCCCGGACCGGGCTCGCGGAGATCGCGCTGCCCGACCTCCAGCCCGGGTCGTCGATCATGCCGGGCAAGGTGAATCCGGTCATTCCGGAGGCGGTGCTGATGGTCGCGGCCCAAGTGACCGGCAATGACGCCACCGTGGCGACGGCGGGCGCGGCCGGCAACTTCGAGCTGAACGTCATGCTGCCGGTCATCGCCAAGAACGTGCTGGAGTCGGTGCGGCTGCTCGCCAACGTCTCCCGGCTGCTGGCCGACCGGACCGTGGACGGGATCGTCGCCCACCGCGACCGGGCCCGCGAGTACGCCGAGTCCTCGCCGTCCGTGGTCACGCCGCTGAACAAGTACATCGGGTACGAGGAGGCCGCCAAGGTCGCCAAGAAGGCGCTGGCCGAGCGGAAGACGATCCGTCAGGTCGTCGTGGAGAGCGGGTACGTGGAGCGCGGCGACCTGACCGAGCAGCAGCTCGACGAGGCGCTGGACGTGCTGCGGATGACCCGCCCCTGAACGGGGGCCGAGGTGACGGATGCCGCAGCGCCGGATGCCCGCGGCACCTAATATCTCCGCATGGCAGACGGTGAAGCGGTGAGTACGGCCGCCCGGGCGGGCGGGCCGGCGTTCTGGACCCCCGGGACCCAGATCCTGTGGCGCTACCGGGAGAACGGCGGCCCCCGCCCGCACATCGCCCGCCCCGTCACCGTCGTACGCGACGACGCCGACCTGCTCGCCGTCTGGCTGGCCCCCGGCACCGAATGCGTCAAGCCGGTGCTGGCCGACGGCACGCCCCCGCACCGGGAACCGCTGGCCACCCGCTACACCAGACCCCGGACCGTGGCCCGCGGCCACTGGCTCGGCACCGGGGTGCTGAAGCTGGCCCGGCCCGGCGAGCCCTGGTCGGTGTGGCTGTTCTGGGAGCCGGACTGGCGGTTCAAGAACTGGTACGTGAACCTGGAGGAGCCGCTGACCCGCTGGTCCGGCGGCGTCGACTCCGAGGACCACTTCCTGGACATCACCGTCGACCCGGACCGCGGCTGGCAGTGGCGGGACGAGGACGAGTTCGCGCAGGCCCAGCGGGACGGACTGATGGACGCGGCGCTGGCCGAGCGGGTGCGGGCGGCCGGCCGGGCCGCCGTGGCGCTGATCCGCGCCTGGGGGCCGCCGTTCTCGGACGGCTGGCAGCACTGGCGCCCGGACCCCGCGTGGCCGGTACCGTTCCTCCCGGCCGACTGGGATCGCACGCCCGCGCACGTGTCCTCATGAGACCCTTGATGCGCCCCCGGGCAAGAAACGTAGGATCGTCCTCCGCAAGGGCTCGCGGCGGCAACAGGCGTGACCCGCACAGGGCTTGACCGAACGTCACCGAGGGGCGGCAGGACGTGAGCGAGGGGTACGAGGGCAGCGCCGGCAGGGACCGCGGCCGGTGCGGCGGCGGTACAGGCACAGCCTCTGACCACGCGGGGATTCCGTTCCCGGGACGGCAGTTCCGGGTAATCGGATTTCTGCGGGACGAACTGCACGCACGGCGGGCAGTCGCGGACGGACGGATTCGACACGCGTGACGGAGCACCCGATCTCCTTCGAGCGCCCTCAGCCGGGCATCGACCCCACGGACCCCCGCGGGGCGCTGCTGCACACCCCGGCACCGCCACGCGCCCCCGAGGGCGCCCTCCCGGCGCAGGGCCGCACCGGGGACACCCCGCCGACGCCACCCGTGCCGCCCGCGCCCGCCGCGGCGGGCGGCGACCCCGTCGGGGTCTCCGAGCACGCCCAGCCGGGCACCGAGGAGCCGGCCGGGCCCGGCGCCCACCGCCCCCGGCCGGTGCCGGTCCAGGAGGGCGCCCCGGCCGAGCCGGCCGGTCCGGAGCGGCGCAGCGGGCAGCCGCTGCCGCCGGGCCGGCCCACGCCGATGCGGCGGGACGGGGAGCGGCTGCGGTTCGTGGGCGCCGCGACCCGGCGGATCGCCCGGGGCATGGACCTCGACGAGATCGTGATGGGGCTGTGCCGGGCGACCGTGCCCACGTTCGCCGACGCGATCCTGGTCTATCTGCGCGAGCCGCTGCCGGTCGGCGACGAGCGGCCCACCGGTCCGCTGGTGCTGCGGCTGCGCCGCACCGACCGGATTCCGGCCGAGCGGGACACCGAGGGCAGCTTCGTGCCGCCGGTCCAGCCGGAACCGGCCGATCTGGACGCGGTCGGCGCCGAGCTGTGCGAAGTACGGCCCGGCAGCGCACTGGCGGAGGTGCTGCGCGGCGTGCGGCCGGTCTTCACGGACGCGCCCGCGGCCCGCGCCGCCCTGCCCGAACTCCTCGGCGACCGCAGCGAACTGCCCATCCCCGAAGGACAGCGCGCCATCCTGGCGCCGCTGCGCGGCCGGCGCCGGGTGATCGGCGCCGCGCTGTTCCTGCGCCGCCCGGACCGGACCGCCTTCGAGGCCGACGACCTGCTGGTCGCCGCGCAGCTCGCCACGCACAGCGCGCTGGGCATCGACAAGGCGGTGCTGTACGGCCGCGAGGCGTACATCGCGGACGAGCTCCAGCGCACCATGCTCCCGGAGAACCTGCCGCGCTGCACGGGCGTCCGGCTGGCCTCCCGTTACCTCCCGGCCGCCGAGACGGCCCGGGTCGGCGGCGACTGGTACGACGCGATCCCGCTGCCCGGCAGCCGGGTGGCGCTGGTGGTCGGGGACGTGATGGGGCACTCCATGACGTCGGCGGCCATCATGGGCCAGCTGCGCACCACCGCGCAGACCCTGGCGGGCCTGGACCTGCCGCCCCAGGAGGTGCTGCACCACCTGGACGAGCAGGCCCAGCGGCTCGGCACCGACCGGATGGCGACCTGCCTGTACGCGGTCTACGACCCGGTCTCGCACCGCATCACCATCGCCAACGCCGGCCATCCGCCGCCCGTCCTGCTGCACCTGGGCGGCCGGGCGGAGGTGCTGCGGGTGCCGCCGGGCGCCCCGATCGGCGTCGGCGGCGTGGACTTCGAGGCCGTGGAGCTGGACGCGCCGGCCGGCGCCACCCTGCTGCTCTACACCGACGGTCTGGTGGAGTCGCGGCTGCGGGACGTGTGGACCGGCATAGAGCAGCTGCGGGAGAAGCTCGCCGCCACCGCCCAGCTGACCGGCCCGGACCATCCGCCGCCCCTGGAAGCGCTGTGCGACGAGGTGCTGGACATGCTCGGGCCGGGCGACCGGGACGACGACATCGCGCTGCTCGCCGCCCGCTTCGACGGGATCGCGCCGAGCGACGTGGCGTACTGGTACCTGGAGCCGGAGGACGCGGCGCCCGGCCGGGCCCGCCGGCTGGCCCGGCACGCGCTGGCCCGCTGGGGCCTGGAGGAGCTGACCGACTCGGTCGAGCTGCTGGTCAGCGAGGTGGTCACCAACGCGGTGCGGTACGCCTCCCGGCCGGTGACCCTGCGGCTGCTGCGTACCGACGTGCTGCGCTGCGAGGTCGGCGACGACGTGCCGCAACTGCCGCGGCTGCGGCAGGCCCGGGCCACCGACGAGGGCGGGCGCGGGCTGTACCTGGTGAACCGGCTGGCCCGGCGCTGGGGCGCGACCCGGCTGAGTACCGGCAAGGTGGTGTGGTTCGAGCTGAACCACGGCTGAGTCCCCGACAGACGGAAGGGCGCCCGGTGCAGATGTGCACCGGGCGCCCTTCCCGTCTAGCTGCCGCCTACCAGTCGTCGCCCGGGATGCCGTCGTCCTCCTCGTCGGTCTCCTCGTCGTCCGGCGGCGGAGTGGTGGTCTCCTCGTCGTCCGGCGGCGGAGTGGTGGTCTCCTCGTCGTCCGGCGGCGGGGTGGTGGTCTCCTCGTCCGTGGGCGGCGCGGAGGTGGTCTCCTCGTCGGTCGGCGGCGCGGAGGTGGTCTCCTCCTCGGTGGGCGGGGCCGACGTGACCGGCGGCGCCGAGGTGGTGGGGGCGACCGCCGCGCCCTGCTTGGTGTCCAGGTCGAACTTGCTGGTCGCGTCCATCACGCCGAAGGTGTACGCGGCCCAGATCTGCGCCGGGTACCCGCCGCCGTTGACGCGGTCGTTGCCGCCCGCGCCGTACATCGCGACCTGGCCGTGGGTCTTGGCGTCCTCGCCGAACAGGCCGACGGAGGTGACCAGCTTGGGGGTGAAGCCGGTGAACCAGGCCGACTTGTTGTTGTCGGAGGTACCGGTCTTGCCGGCCACCTGCTGGCCGTCGCGCATCGTGTTGTCGCGTACCGACGTCTTGGCCGTACCGTCGTCGACCACGCCGGTCAGCACGCTGGTCACGGTGTCCGCGGCCTCCCGGCTGATGACCTGCTCGCCGATCGGGTCGGGGAACTCGACCGCCCGGGAGTTGTGTTCGACGGACTTCACGACCGCCGGGGTGACCTTCTTGCCGTGGTTGTCGAGGGTGGCGTAGACGCCGGCCATCTGGAGCGGGCTGGCGCCCATACTGCCCAGGGTCTGGGCCGGTACGGCCTGGAGGTCGTCGTCCATGCCGAGGTCGGCGGCGACGTCGACCACCTGCTGCATGCCGACGTCGACGCCCATCTGCGCGAAGACGGAGTTCACGGACTTGTTCATGGCCGTCTGCACGGAGATGTCGCCGTAGTCGGCGTCGTCCTCGTTCTCCGGGGCGAAGCCGACCTTGGTGCCGTTCTCCACCACCTGGCGCTTGCTGGTGCCGTCGTAGACCGTGTTCGCGGTGATCGGCACGCCGTCCTGGGTCTCGGCGTCCTGGTCCACGGCGGCGGCCAGGATGACCGGCTTGAAGGTGGAGGCGGGCTGGTAGTCCTTGCGGGTGGCGTTGTTGACGTAGTGCTTGAGGTAGTCCACGCCGCCGTACATCGCCACGACCGCGCCGGTCTTCGGGTCGACGGAGACCGCGCCCGCCTGGACGTCGGCGTCCACGTCGCGTTCGTCGGAGTCGAGCTTGCTGGTCAGCTGGGCCTTGACCGACTTCTCCAGCGCGGCCTGCTTCTTCTTGTCGATGTTGAGGGTGATGGTCCAGCCGCCGGCCTCCCGCATGGCCTCGGCCTGGTCGCTGTCCTCGGCGGTGCCCTGGTCGACCAGTTGCTGCTCCAGCGCGTCGTTGGCCGCGTCCACCAGATAGCCGGTCTGCCCCTGCATGCCAGCGGTGCCCTTGGGGTCCTTGGGGACCTGGAACTTCGCGGCCTTCCGGTCGGAGCTGCTCAGCCAGTCCTGCTCGACCATCTTGTCCAGGACGTAGTTCCAGCGCTCCTTGGCCAGCTTCTTGCCGGTGTCGGTGGCCACCGCCCAGTCGTACTGGCTCGGCGCCTGGAGGAGTGCGGCCAGGTAGGCGCCCTGCTCGACCGTGAGGTCCTCGGCGTCGACCCGGTAGTAGGCCTGGGCGGCGGCCTGGATGCCGTAGGCGCCGCGGCCGTAGTAGCTGGTGTTCAGATAGCCGGCGAGGATGTAGTCCTTGGACTTCTCCCGGTCCAGCTTCAGGGAGATGACCAGTTCCTTCAGCTTGCGGGTGACGGTCTGGTCCTGGGTCAGGTAGTAGTTCTTGACGTACTGCTGGGTGATGGTCGAGCCGCCCTGCGCGCCCTTGCCGGAGACCGTGTTGAGCAGACCGCGGGCGGTGCCCTTGAGGTCGACGCCGGAGTCCTCGTAGAACGTCTTGTTCTCGGCGGCGACGAAGGCGTGCTGGACGTCCTTGGGCACCTTGGAGAGGTCGACGATCTCGCGGTTGCGGTCGCCGTCGCGGGTCATGACCGTGCCGTCGCTGTACTTGTAGACGTTGCTCTGCAGCGTCGCGTCGGCGTTCCCCGCGGGGATCTGGATCATCATGTACAGCACGATGAAGGCACCCATGCCGAGCAGGCAGAGGCCGAGGAAGGTGCCGAGCATCTTCTTCCAGGTGAAGAGCCGGCGTATCCGTCCCTTGCCGTTCGCGGCGGCCGGTGGACGGCGGCGCTTTGGCGCCGCGCGGCGTCCGCCACGCTGCCGCGCTTTTCTCTCTTCCGCTCGTCCCATGGGCTCGTTCCGCTCCGCTTCGTTCGTGTGTGCTCACCGGCCACACAGGTTCCGTCAGCAGGTCAGCGTAAGAAGCTAGCACCGCCAGATGTGGCGAAGAGTCGCCGATCCTGCCTTTTGGGCACGTGAGAATCAGCACCTCCTCCACTTGGAACCGACGTACGGGAGGGCTTGAAGGTTGCCGTGAGCGGGTAAAGTGCTATCACTTAGATAGAAACACGATGGCTACTGACGGGGGTATTCCCATGACCGCACAGGACCCGCAGGTCACCGCCGACCTGCCCGAGATGCCGGCGCCGCGGGTGCGGGAGTGCCCGGCCAACAGCATCGGCGGGGGCTGGGCGCTGCTGCTCGGGCTGGTCGGGCTGCTGGCGGGCGCGGGGCTGATCGCGAGCGCCACGGCGGTCGCGGCGGCCGGCGGCAAGACGGCGCTGATCATCGGCGGCATCCTGGTCGCGATCGCCGCGTTCCTCGCGATGTGCGGGCTGAACATGGTCGCGCCCGGCGAGGCGCGGGTGGTCCAGCTCTTCGGCCGCTACCGGGGCACGATCCGGCAGGACGGCCTGCGCTGGGTCAACCCGCTCACTTCCCGCACCAAGATCTCCACCCGGGTGCGCAACCACGAGACCGCGGTGCTCAAGGTGAACGACGCCTACGGCAACCCGATCGAGCTGGCGGCCGTGGTGGTGTGGAAGGTCGAGGACACCGCGCAGGCCATGTTCGAGGTGGACGACTACGTGGAGTTCGTCTCGACCCAGACCGAGGCGGCCGTGCGGCACATCGCCATCGAGTACCCCTACGACGCCCACGAGGAGGACGGCCTGTCGCTGCGCGGCAACGCGGAGGAGATCACCGAGAAGCTCGCCGTGGAGCTACACGCGCGGGTGGAGGCGGCCGGCGTGAAGATCGTCGAGTCCCGCTTCACGCACCTCGCGTACGCGCCGGAGATCGCCTCGGCGATGCTCCAGCGGCAGCAGGCGGGGGCGGTCGTGGCGGCGCGGCGGCAGATCGTGGACGGGGCGGTCGGGATGGTCGAGATGGCGCTGGCCCGGATCACCCGGGAGGACATCGTGACGCTGGACGAGGAGCGCAAGGCGGCGATGGTGTCCAACCTGATGGTCGTGCTGTGCGGGGACCGCTCCGCGCAGCCGGTGCTCAACACGGGGACGCTCTACCAGTGACGACGGATTCCGGGGCCGACCCCACCCCGCGGCGCCGGCCGCAGCAGCGCAAGCAGGTGCTGCTGCGGCTGGACCCCCTGGTGTACGAGGCGCTGGCCCGCTGGGCGGGCGACGAACTGCGCTCGGCCAACGCGCAGATCGAGTTCCTGCTGCGCCGGGCCCTCGCGGAGGCCGGCCGGCTGCCCCGCGACACCGGCCCGCTGCCCCGCCGGGGCCGGCCGCCGTCGAGCGACGGGCCGCCGCCCGATGTGACACAACCGTGACAACAAGCCCCCACCTGCACGGCCGCACCGCCCGCCACGGTCTACACACAAGATGTATACACACCGCGTATACACCGTATGTAGAGTGCTCCGCATGTCCATCGGTCACACTCTGCTCGGGCTCCTGGAGTCCGGCCCCCGCCACGGTTACGACCTGAAGCGGGCCTTCGACGAGAAGTTCGGTCACGACCGGCCGCTCCACTACGGCCAGGTCTATTCGACGATGTCCCGGCTGCTGAAGAACGGCCTCGTGGAGGTCGACGGCATCGAGGCCGGCGGCGGCCCGGAGCGCAAGCGGTACGCGATCACCGACGCCGGCGTCACCGACGTGGCGCGGTGGCTCGCGACGCCGGAGAAGCCGGAGCCGTACCTCCAGTCGACGCTGTACACGAAGGTCGTCCTCGCCCTGCTCACGCACCGCGACGCCGCCGGCATCCTCGACGAGCAGCGCGCCGAGCACCTGCGGCACATGCGGGTGCTGACCGACCGCAAGCGCAAGGGCGACCTCGCCGACCAGCTCATCTGCGACCACGCCCTGTTCCACCTGGAAGCCGACCTGCGGTGGCTGGAGCTCACCGCGGCGCGCCTCGACAGGCTCCGTACGGCGGTGGCCCCGTGACGACTCCGCCCCCCGGCTCGCTGCTCACCGCGCAGGACCTGCGCAAGGCCTACGGCCCCACCCTGGCGCTGGACGGCGCCGAGTTCTCCATCCACCCCGGCGAGGTCGTCGCCGTGATGGGACCGTCCGGTTCCGGCAAGTCCACGCTGTTGCACTGCCTGGCCGGCATCGTCCCGCCCGACTCCGGGACCATCAGCTACGACGGGCGGGAACTGTCCGCCATGAACGACGCCCAGCGCAGCGCGCTCCGGCGCACCGAGTTCGGGTTCGTGTTCCAGTTCGGCCAGCTCGTACCGGAACTGACCTGCGTGGAGAACGTGGCGCTGCCGCTCAGACTGAACGGCACCGCCCGCAAGGCGGCCGAACGGACCGCGCTCGGCTGGATGGAACGCCTGGAGGTGGACGACCTGGCCAGGAAGCGGCCCGGCGAGGTCTCCGGCGGTCAGGGGCAGCGGGTCGCCGTCGCCCGGTCGCTGGTGACCAGCCCGCGGGTGCTCTTCGCCGACGAGCCCACCGGTGCCCTGGACTCGCTCAACGGCGAACGCGTGATGGAACTGCTCACCGAGGCCGCCCGGTCCACCAACGCCGCCGTGGTGCTGGTCACCCACGAGGCCCGGGTGGCCGCCTACTCGGACCGCGAGATCATCGTGCGCGACGGCCGGTCCCGGGACATGGAGCGGGTCGTATGAACGCCCGGCACTGGGGCCGCGATCTGGCCCTGGGCGTCCGGTTCGCGCTCACCGGAGGGCGCGAGGGCTGGACCCGCGCGCTGCTGACGGCCGTCGGCGTCGGGCTCGGGGTGGCGCTGCTGCTGCTGACCACCGCCGTCCCGAGCGCGCTGTCCGCCCGGCACGCCCGGGAGGACGCCCGTACGGACATCACGTGGATGAACACCACCGTCCCCGCGCGCTCGGCCGGCACCCTGCTGGTCGCGGACCTGGACACGGAGTTCCGCGGCCAGCGGATCCGGGGCCGCGCGATGCAGGCCGAGGGACCCGACGCGCCGGTGCCGCCCGGCCTGGACGCCGTCCCGGCCGCGGGCGAGATGTTCGTCTCCCCCGCGCTGAAGAAGCTGCTGGAGTCGGACGCCGGGAAGCTGTTGCGCGCGCGGCTGCCCGACCCGGTCACCGGCACCATCGCCGAGCAGGGCCTGGTCGGTTCGGCGGAACTCGCCTTCGTCCGGGGCGCCGAGGGACTCGCCGCGCACGTCGACGGCACCCACGTCACCCGGATCGACCACTTCGGCGCGCCCGGCGGCGACTCGGAGGGACTCGACCCCGTCCTGCTGCTGCTGATCCTCGTGGTGTTCGTGGTGCTGCTGATGCCGGTCGCCGTGTTCATCGCGACGGCCGTGCGGTTCGGCGGCGAGCGCCGCGACCGGCGCCTGGCGGCGCTGCGGCTGGTCGGCTCCGACAGCCCGATGACCCGGCGGATCGCGGCCGGTGAGGCGCTGGCGGGTGCGGTGCTCGGCCTGGTCTTCGGCACGGTGTTCTTCCTGCTCGGCCGGCAGCTCGCGGGGCAGGCCGTGATCTACGACATCAGCGTCTTCCCCAGCTATCTGAACCCCTCGCCGGTCCTGGCCCTGCTGGTCGCGGTGGCCGTGCCGGCGGCCGCGGTGCTGGTGACGCTGCTGGCGCTGCGCGGAGTGGTCATCGAGCCGCTCGGTGTGATCCGCACGGCCCGGCCCGCGCGGCGCCGGCTGTGGTGGCGGCTGCTGCTGCCGCTGGCCGGGCTGGCGCTGCTCTACCCGATGGTCGGCCAGGGCCGCGACAACGGGGACTTCAACCAGTACCTGGTGATCGGCGGTGTGGTCCTGCTGCTGGTCGGTGTGACGGCGCTGCTGCCGTGGATCGTGGAGCGGTTCGTCGCCCGGCTCGGCGCCGGCCCGGTCGCCTGGCAGCTCGCGGTCCGCCGGATCCAGGTCAACAGCGGCACCGCGGCCCGGATGGTCAACGGGGTGGCGGTGGCCGTCGCCGGGGCGATCGCCCTGCAGATGCTGTTCGCCGGGGTGGACGACGACTACACCAGGAACACCGGCCAGGACGTCTCGCGCGCGCAGATGCAGGTGTCCCTGTCGGACGACCTGCCGGCCACCGCCACCGCGAAGTTCCGGTCCACCGGGGGCGTCGAGCAGGTCTACGCCTACTCCGAGGGCTCGATCGGCGACCGGCCCGACGACCCGGAGAGTTCCGAGCAGGTGACGGTCGGGGACTGCCGATCGCTGCGCCAGGTCGTCCGGCTGGACTCCTGCGTGGACGGTGACATCTTCGTCGTCCGCGACCCCTCCTGGGAGTCGGACATCGAGGCGCTGGCCGAGCCGGGACAGCGGCTGTACTTCGACCCGTCGTACGGCGACTCGCCGGGCGCCCGGACCGGCTGGACGGTGCCGGCGGGCATCAAGGACGCCGGCGAACGCGTCGGCCTGACCAACAACACGACCTCCGGGTTCCTGTTCACACCGGGGGCGCTGGGCGGCAAGGCGCTGGCGAGTCTGCGCTCGGAGCTCTACCTCCAGCTCGACCAGGCGGTGCCGGACGTCCAGGAGCGGGTGCGCAACACCGCGGCGGCCGTCGACCCGCTGGCCGACGTCACGGTCTGGTCGGCCACCGAGCAGAACGAGAAGTTCACGGCCATCCGCACCGGCCTGTTCGTGGGCGCCGCCTGTGTGCTGGCGCTGATCGGCGTGAGCCTGCTGGTGACGCAGCTGGAGCAGTTGCGCGAACGCCGCAAGCTGCTGTCGTCGCTGGTCGCCTTCGGCACCCGGCGCCGCACCCTGGGCCTGTCGGTGCTGTGGCAGACGGCGGTGCCGATCGCGGTGGGCCTGCTGCTGTCCGCGGTGGTGGGGCTGACGCTCGGCGCGGTCCTGCTGAAGATGGCCGGCACCCCGGTCGCCGTCGACTGGCCGAGCCTGCTGGCGATGACCGGCGTCGGCGCGGCGGTCGTGCTGACGGTGACGCTGCTCAGCCTGCCGCCGCTGCTGAAGCTGGTCCGGCCGGACGGGCTGCGTACCGAGTAGGCCGGGGTCCCGGGTCCACGACCCGGACCGGCAGCGCCCGCACCGCCTCCCGCAGGGACGCCGCCAGTTCCTGGTACTCGGCGCCGCGCGCCGCCCCGGTACGCATCACCAGGGCGATCCGGCGGGTCGGGGCGGGGTCGGCGAACCAGGCGGTGCGCAGGCCGGCGGAGCGGGCGGTCTCCACCCGGACCGCGGTGCGCGGCAGCAGGGTGACGCCGAGGCCGCCGGCGACCAGTTGGACCAGCGTGGACAGGCCGGCGGCCGTCGTGGTCGCCGGCACCTCCGCACGTCCGGCTTCCCGGCAGATGTCGAGCGCCTGGTCGCGCAGACAGTGCCCCTCGTCCAGCAGCAGGAGGTTGAGCGAGCGCAGCGCGGTGCGCGGGACGCCCGCCCGGCCGCCGAGCCAGTGGCCGACCGGGGTGACCAGTACGAAGTCCTCGTCGAAGAGCGGGAGTTCGGCGACGCCGGGCATGGCGAGCGGCACCGCGAGCAGCAGCAGGTCGAGGCGGCCGGCGGTGAGCCCGTCCAGCAGGCTCGCGGTCTGCTCCTCGTGCACCTGGAGGTCGAGGTCCGGGTGCCGGTCGTGGACCAGCCGCAGCACGGTCGGCAGCACGTACGGCGCGACGGTCGGGATGACGCCGAGGCGCAGTGCGCCGGTGAACGGGGCGCGCAGCGCCGCCGCCTCCTCCGTCAGCGCCCCGACCTCCGCCAGTACCGCCTTGGCCCGCACCAGCAGCCGTTCGCCCTCCGGGGTGAGCAGTACCCGGCGCGTCGTACGCTCGACGAGGGTGACACCGAGTGACTCCTCCAGGGCCGAGACGGCACCGGAGAGCGCCGGCTGGCTCATGCCGATCGCCGCGGCGGCGTCGCGGAAGTGCAGGTGCTCGGCGACCGCCGCGAACGCGCGGAGCTGGGAAAGGCTGGGCTGCCGCGGTTCGGGACCGACCGTACTGATAGTTGCCTCCGATCAACTCGACCGAGTCTAGCTATTTCCGTAATCAATGCGCTCTGTGCCACGATCAGAACCGTCCAACCCAAGGGAAACGCCCGCAAACCGGGCGTTTCTTCGCTGCAAGGAGAGCGTGTGCTCACTGTCGGTGACAAGTTCCCCGAGTTCGAACTGACCGCCTGCGTCTCGCTGGAGAAGGGCAAGGAGTTCGAGACGATCAACCACAAGACCTACGAGGGCAAGTGGAAGATCGTGTTCGCCTGGCCCAAGGACTTCACCTTCGTGTGCCCCACCGAGATCGCGGCCTTCGGCAGGCTGACCGAGGAGTTCGCCGACCGGGACGCCCAGATCCTCGGCTTCTCCGGTGACTCCGAGTTCGTCCACCACGCCTGGCGCAAGGACCACCCGGACCTGACCGACCTGCCGTTCCCGATGATGGCCGACTCCAGGCACGAGCTGATGCGCGCGCTCGGCATCGAGGGCGAGGACGGCTTCGCGCAGCGCGCCGTGTTCGTCGTGGACCAGAACAACGAGATCCAGTTCACGATGGTGACCGCCGGCTCGGTCGGCCGGAACCCCAAGGAGGTGCTGCGGGTCCTCGACGCCCTGCAGACCGACGAGCTGTGCCCGTGCAACTGGAGCAGGGGCGACGAGACCCTCGACCCCGTCGCGCTGCTGTCCGGAGAGTGAGCTGACATGTCCCTCGACTCCCTGAAGTCCGCCGTACCGGACTACGCCAAGGACCTGAAGCTCAACCTGGGCTCGGTCATCGGCAACTCCGACCTGCCGGCGCAGCGGCTGTGGGGCACGGTGCTGGCCACCGCCATCGCCTCGCGCTCCCCCGTCGTGCTGCGCGAGCTGGCCCCGGAGGCGAAGGCGAACCTCTCGCCCGAGGCGTACACGGCCGCCAAGTCGGCCGCCGCGATCATGGCGATGAACAACGTGTTCTACCGCACCCGGCATCTGCTGTCGGACCACGAGTACGGCACCCTGCGGGCCGGACTGCGGATGAACGTCATCGGCAACCCGGGTGTCGACAAGGCCGACTTCGAGCTGTGGTCGTTCGCGGTCTCCGCCATCAACGGCTGCGGCATGTGCCTGGACTCGCACGAGCAGGTGCTGCGCAAGGCGGGCGTGGACCGGGAGACGGTCCAGGAGGCGTTCAAGATCGCGTCGGTGATCCAGGCGGTGGGCACCACGCTGGACGCCGAGGCGGTCCTCGCCGAGTAGTTCCCGCGCACGGCAGCGGGCCCCGCCCACCTCCTGGTGGGCGGGGCCCGCGGCTATCCGGCGTCCGGCTCGGCGCCCGGGGGGTCGGCGGCCGGCGGTTGCCCGGCCGCCGGCGCGGCGTCGGTCGAGGTGGCCCCGTGCGGCCGCGGCGTCCCGCGCAGCGCGGTCTCCCGGGAGTGCGCCCGCAGATAGCCCACCACGGTGTTGGTCACCGCGACCAGCGGTACGGCGACCACCGCGCCGCCGATGCCGGCCACCAGGCCGCCGGCGGCCACCGACAGCACCACCGCGAGCGGGTGCACCCGTACCGCCCGGCCCAGGATGAACGGCTGGAGGATGTGCCCCTCGATCTGCTGCACCGCCAGCACCACGACCAGCACCATCACGGCGGTGAACACGCCCTGGGTCACCAGCGCGACGACGACCGCGAGCGCCCCCGACACCACGGCGCCGACCAGCGGCACGAACGCGAACAGGAAGATGAACACGGCCAGCGGCACGGCCATCGGCACATCGAGGAAGTAGATGCCGAGGCCGATGAAGATGGCGTCGATCAGGGCGACTATCACCGTGCCGCGCACATACGCGGTCAGCGTCCGCCAGGCCCGCGGGCCGGCGCCGGCCACGCCCGGCCGGGCGGCGGCCGGGACCAGCTTCAGCGTCCACTCCCAGATCCGCTTGCCGTCGTAGAGCAGGAAGAGGGTGGAGAAGGCCGCCAGCAGGATGCCGGTCAGTGCCTCGACGACGACGGTGACGCCCTCCAGGCCCGCCGAGGTGATCTGGTCGGTGTTGGCGCCGACCGCTTCCCGCAGGTTCTTGGCGATCTCGTTGATCTGCTTGTCGGTGACGTGGAACGGGCTGTTGAGCAGCCAGCGGCGCAACTCGTCGATGCCGTCCTGGACCTGGCCGGAGAGACTGTCGATGTTCTCCATCACCTGCCAGGTGACGAACCAGCCGATCAGGCCCATCACCACGAACCCGCCGATCGCGGTGAGCGCCGTGGCCAGTCCGCGCGGCACCCCGCCGCGCCGCAGCCGGGCCACCGTCGGCTGGAGCAGCGCCGTGATCAGCAGCGCGGCGACGAAGGCCAGCACGACCAGTTGGACCGCGCTGATGATCCGCATCAGCACCCACAGGGTGCCCGCGAGCACCAGCAGCCGCCAGCCCGCCTCGGCCGCGACCCGCACGCCCCACGGCACGGCCTGGGCGGGGTCGGGCCGGGCGGCGACGGCGGGCGGGTGGTCCGGCGGCGCCGGTACGTGGTCGTACGGCTGCGGCTCCACGGCGTCGGCGGCGGCCTGCTGCCGCTCCGCCTCGGCGCGACGCTGCTCCAGCGTCCGGCTCATGTGGGTCAGTCCGGCACCGAGCCGGCCGATCCACCCTGGCACTCGCGACATGATGCGTCCTCTTCCCCCGTCTCTCCCCACCACTCCCCCCGATACCGGTGCGGAGCCGTCGCACCGACCGTACCTGGCCGACGCGCGAAAGCCCCTCACCGAAGGACGGTGAGGGGCTGTACGGGGTTGAGCCGGGCTCAGTACCAGCTGTTGGCCTGCCAGAAGGTCCAGGCCTCGCACGGGCTGCCGTAGCGCGAGTCCATGTAGTTCAGGCCCCACTTGATCTGGGTGGCCGGGTTGGTCTGCCAGTCGGAACCGGCCGAGGAGTACTTGGAGGCGGGCAGGGCCTGGAAGAGACCGTAGGCGCCGGAGGAGGCGTTGACCGCCGTGTAGTTCCAGCTCGACTCGTGGTCGACGATGTTGCTGAAGCACTGGAACTGGGCGCTGGGCACCATCTGGCGTGCCATCGCCTGGATCTCGGCGGTGCTGTAGGAGCTCTGGACGGTGAAATCGGAGGCGTCGCGGGTGGAGCTGCGGCTGGCCTCCTGCTCCTCCTCCTCGCGCTCCTTCGCCGCCTGCGCGGCCTTCTTGGCCGCGTCGTCGGCTTCCTTCTTCTTGGCGACCGCGGTTTCGGCGGCGGCCTTGCGCGCCGCTTCCTCGGCCTCCTTCTTGGCGCCCGCGTCCGCGGCGATGGCCTGCGCGTCGGCCTGCTGCGTCAGGGACGCCGTCTGCACCTGGGCCTGCTGCCCCGCGGGGATGTCCGCGAGGAGCGTGGTGCCACTGGCCGTCGCCTCGGCGTCGTTGTTGGTGCCCTGCATGGTGCTGCCCGAGGCAACACCGACGACGCTTCCGACAGCGGTGACCGCCGTGGCCGAGGCCACTGCGAATCCCCGGACCGAGATCCGGCTCACACGGTTTCCTTCCAGCATCGCCCGCTTCGGTGACCCTCGCGGACGCAATCGTGCCCCTGACGCTGGCCTCCCCAACTTCGGGGTCACGGGAGGCGCGGGCCCGGTGGGCAACTCCCGGTGCGG
Organism: Streptomyces sp. NPDC023723; assembly: GCF_040639815.1. Classification (NCBI taxonomy): domain Bacteria; kingdom Bacillati; phylum Actinomycetota; class Actinomycetes; order Kitasatosporales; family Streptomycetaceae; genus Streptomyces; species Streptomyces sp. NPDC023723. The sequence continues at coordinate 106,130 of NZ_JBFAAP010000011.1, read as the reverse complement.
GAGCGCCGCGTGGTGCGCGGGCGGCATACGACGTGGCTATGGAGTTGACCTGGTGCTTCTGTGGTTCCGTACCGCTGGGGGTACCGGTGTGTCGTATGCGGGGCCTGACAGAACGGAGACTCTGCCGTACCCGGACGGCGTGAGGCAATCTTGAGTTGCGTGTGAAAGCTCACACCTCGTTTGGCCCGAACGATTTACGGAAACTCCCGCACGCGAAAGCGCCGCCCGGCTAGGCTCTTGGCCTTTTGCCGGACGGCGCCCGGGACGGTCTTCCCGGAACTCTCAGATGCGGCCGTCCTCCAGCATTTCGGTCACGAGTGCCGCGATCTGGGACCTTTCCGACCGGGTCAGCGTGACGTGCGCGAAGAGCGGATGCCCCTTCAGTTTCTCCACCACGGCGACGACTCCGTCGTAGCGGCCGACGCGGAGGTTGTCCCGCTGGGCCACGTCATGGGTGAGGACGACCCGGGAGTCGGCGCCGATCCGGGAGAGCACGGTCAGCAGGACGTTGCGCTCCAGTGACTGGGCCTCGTCCACGATGACGAACGCGTCGTGCAGCGACCGGCCGCGGATGTGGGTGAGCGGGAGCACCTCCAGCATGCCGCGGGCGGTGATCTCCTCGATGACCTCGCGGCTGGTGACCGCGGAGAGCGTGTCGAAGACCGCCTGCGCCCAGGGGCTCATCTTCTCGGCCTCGGTGCCGGGCAGATAGCCCAGTTCCTGGCCGCCCACCGCGTACAGCGGCCGGAAGACCATCACCTTCTGGTGCTGGCGGCGCTCCAGGACCGCTTCCAGACCCGCGCACAGGGCCAGCGCCGACTTGCCGGTGCCGGCCCGGCCGCCCATCGACACGATCCCGATGTCGGGGTCGAGGAGCAGGTCGAGGGCGATCCGCTGCTCGGCGCTGCGGCCCTTGATGCCGAACGCCTCCCGGTCGCCGCGCACCAGCCGGACGCCGCCCTCCGGCGTGACCCGGCCGAGCGCCTTGCCGCGCTCGGACTGGATGGTCAGCCCGGTGTGCACCGGCAGGTCGGCGGCCTCGGGGACGTGGACGTGCCCCTCCTCGAAGAGGATGTCCACCTGCTCGCCGGGCAGGGTCAGCTCGGCCATCCCGGTCCAGCCGGAGGAGTCCGTGATGGCCAGTTCGGCCCGGTACTCCTCGGCGAGCAGGCCCACGGAGGACGCCTTGATCCGCAGCGGGAGGTCCTTCGACACCACGGTGACGTCGAATCCCTCGGCCTGGAGGTTGCGGGCGACCGCGAGGATGCGGGAGTCGTTGTCGCCCAGGCGGTAGCCGCTGGGCAGCACGCTGGGGTCCGAGTGGTTGAGCTCCACCCGCAGGGTCCCGCCGAGCTCCCCGATCGGGATCGGGGCGTCGAGGCGGCCGTGCCGCACCCGGCAGTCGTCGAGCAGGCGCAGCGCCTGCCGGGCGAAGTAGCCGAGTTCGGGATGGTTCCGCTTGGCCTCCAGTTCCGTGACCACGACGATCGGGAGCACGACCTCGTGCTCGTCGAAGCGGCTCAGAGCGTTCGGATCGGCCAGCAGGACGCTGGTGTCGAGAACATAGGTGCGCCGGTCTGGCTTGGGGCGCTTTGCGCTGGTCACCACGGAAGGACGTACCCCCTCGGAAGAGGTCGGGGAGCGACGGAGTGGGGCTGGACCGGTCGACGGCCGCGATGCACACATCGCACGGGCCGGGGACCGGCCCTCCGCTGCGTCTCCCGTGCCATGACCGCACGGTCGGGCTGGTGCAAAGGGCCTCCCGGGCGGGACGGCCCCGTGCCGCCCGCTGAGAACCGACACCCGTGGTTCGGGTGTCGACCTGGTTGCTTTATGCCCTGGAAGGACCGCGGCCATGCCACGGCATATGACGGCGCGCCGATGAACTGTTCGTTACGCGTGACTCGCGGGGGCGCCCGGGAGGCCCGCTGGGCCGGCGGGGCGGGGCTACGGGGCCGGGTCCGGCCACACAGAAAAACGGGCCGGTCCGTGGGGGGGATACGGACCGGCCCGAGGGGGGGTTTCCACCATAACCCTTCGTAAGGGCTACTGGGCACATCGGCGCCAAACAACTACTCTCCGAATTCGTCCGGCGACGCCACGGTGGCCGTCGGACCCCCGGTTCAGGCGGGAATCATGGCCGGAACACAGCCTGATCCCAGGGGAACCGGGTGACATGTGAGGTGTTGCACGGGGTCCGGCGCGCGTCTGCCCCCGTTCGGTGAAGCGCCCCCGGTTCCCCCTGTCGGGTGACATCACCGACGAACGCGCACTTGACCCGGCACCGCGCAGCCCCCTCCGCTGCGCGGTGCCACCCACGTGGCTTTGCTCACGCGAATCAAGTTGGTCCGAACTTACGCGATCCCGCACGACTCGATCGAGTCGCGGGACGCCGTGCGGGATAACGATGTGGAAACCGGGTGGAGATATTCGGCGGCGTTACCGGGCGGATCGCAGCAAACTACGCGAAGGGTTCGGTGCCGGCGGGCCGGCCGGGCTTGCGGGCGTCGACGAGATGCCGGGAGCTGTGGGCCACGAACGGCCCCTCGGTCTCGATCCGCCGGTGCAGGGCGCGCAGCCGGGGCTGGTACGCCTCGACGGTGAACCCCGGGACCATCCACACCACCTTGCGCAGGAAGTGGACGACCGCGCCGATGTCGTGGAACTCCATGCGCAGCCGCTGGGCCCGCAGGTCCACGACCGTCAGCCCGGCGGCCTCGGCGGCGGCCCGCTCGTCCTCGGGATGCCGGTCCCGGCGGCTCGCCCGCGGCCGCGGCCCGAGAAAGTACTCGACGAGCTCGAAGGCACTGCCGGGCCCGACGTGCTGGGCGAAGTAGGCGCCGCCGGGCCGCAGTACCCGGGCCAGCTCCGCCCACCGCGGTCTGACGGGGTGCCGGCTGACCACCAGGTCGAAGGCGGCGTCGGCGAAGGGCAGCGGCGCGTCCTCCGGTACGGCGACCACCGCGACGCCGCGCGGGCCGAGCAGGGCGGTGGCCCTGGCGGCGTTCGGTGCCCAGCCCTCGGTGGCGACGGTGAGCCGGGGCGGGCGCGGGGCCGCGCCGAGCGCGCCGTCCAGTACTTCGCCGCCGCCGGTCTGCACGTCCAGCACGGCGCCGGCGCCGGCCAGCCGTCCGGCCAGCGACCGGGCGTACCCCCAGGTGGGCCGTTCCTCGGTGGCCCGCCCCTCGAACCAGGAGAAGTCCCAGCCCTCGGTGGGGGCGGCGACGGCTTCGGCGACCAGGTCTTCGTAACTGCGCATGGGTACGGGTCCTGGGCGATGAGCGGGCCGGCGCGTTCCGCCGTGCGGCGGAGGGAGTGGTCTCTTCCTACCGGGGGATGATCCGCCTTACAACGGGATTTCGGCACGGTGGCCACTGTGTGGTGCTGAGCCGAGTCGGGTGACAGGAGCATGCAGTGGTCCCATCTCGGGTGGTCCGGTGAGGGGGCGCCGGTGGGCGGACGGCCGGGGCACGCTGGTCGTGCCGGGGGCGGCGGGCGACGGCACGGCGGTCCGGGTGCCGCTGGAGATCGCGGCGTCCTACCGGGCCCGTACCCGGGGGCTGCTGGGGCGGGACGCCGTGGCGGGGGCGATGCTGCTGACGCCGGCCGGGTCGGTGCACACGTTCCGGATGCGGATGCCGATCGACGTGGCGTATCTGGACCGGCGGTTCAGGGTGCTCGCGGTCCGCACGATGCGGCCGGGGCGGCTGGGCCTGCCCCGGCCGCGGTCGCGGCACGTGCTGGAGGCGGCGGCGGGGGCGATGGCCGGGTGGGGGGTACGGGCCGGAGTCCAGGTGGAGGTCCGCACGGAGGTGCTTCCGGTCTGATCAATGCCCGCCGGTCAGTCCTCCGTCCGGGGGAAGGAGACCTCGACCCGGCGGTTCTTCTTGCGGCCCGGTTCGGTGGAGTTGTCGGAGATCGGGTACTGCTCGCCGTAGCCGCGTACCTCGTAGGTGATGCCGGGGTCGTTCAGGGCCTGGGAGAGCAGGTCCTGCACGGCGTTGGCGCGCTTCTTGGACAGGACGTCTCCGTGGGCGGCGGAGCCGAGGTCGTCGGTGAAGCCGAAGACGCGGATGTTGCCGGCGTTCTGCGCCTTGATCTCCTCGGCGATACCGGCGATCCGGGACTTGGCCTCGCCGCCGAGCGTCGCGCTGTCCTTGCCGAACAGCACCTCGGCCTGGAGCGCGAACTTCACGTCCGTGTTGGTGTCCTCCCGGCGCTCGTCCCCGCTCTGGTCCTCGACGACCGACTTGATGTCCAGCACCTTGGGGTCCCCGAGGGTGGCCCCCTCGGGCAGCTTCAGATCGGGGTCGTTGGGGTCCACTTCCACGGGGGCGCCGGCGGTGGCCTCGGTTCCCGGGGGGACGCTGGGGGTGTCGTCGGCGTGGGCGGGCGCGGCGCCGACGACGAGGACGGAGGTGGTGAGCAGCACGGTGAGGCGGGTGCGGATCATGGGTGCCTCACCCGGAGATCGTGATGGTCGCGGCCGAGAACATGGGCAGTTGGAAGGTCACCTCGGTGGTATCCGCGGGCGGTGCGGGGAACTGCATGAAGACAGGCACCGACTCGCCGGCCTTCAACGCCGGGAAATTGGTCGTCGTCAGCGGTCGGCCGTCGGTGTCGCGCAGGACGTAGTACCGCTTCTTCCCCTTGGAGTCCACCAAGGCGGCTCCACCGAGGGAGCTGCCGTTCCGGATGATCTCTGTCTCGTTCCCACTCAACTGGGCGGGGACATTGGTGGTCTCCGCGCCGTCGTTCTTCAGCGCGCCGCTGACGGTGACGAAGCCTCCCGCATCCCGCTTCGCGGAGGTGAGACTGAGCAGCAGGCCGTCGGGGCCCTTGATTTCGGCCAGGGGAGCCTCCGATTCGTTCTCCTGAGTACTCGGCTCGGAGCCGCCCTTGGCGGACGTCGAGGACGAAGCCTCCGGCTTGTCGTCGCCGCCCCCACCGCAGCCGGCCAACCCGATGGCCAGGCCGGCTGCGACGGCCAACGCGACCGCTCCGCTACGGGCCTTCGTGGCGAATCGCACGCTCATGCCTCTGCTTCCTCGTCCCTTGTCGTTCGCTGTCAGTCGTCGGCCAAGTGGACATCGAACAGTTCCTCGGGGTCCGGCAGAACCGAAATGTCTTCCGGATCGAGGAGCCAGTCCTTGTCCTCGCAGCTGAGCGGTGGAAGTTCCTCCCCCGCGTCCTCGGTGGGGAGGTCGAAGGTACAGCGGGGCTCGATCACCGCGGTCGCGGTCGCCTGCGACTTCACGTCCTCCGTGCCGGGGACGATGGACTCCCCGACGGTGTCCTGGGTCTCAACCTTCACGGTGTAGCTCAGCGGCCCGTCCGGAGCGCAGAACTGCACGCTTGCGTCGTTCTGAGCCGCGAGTTCCTCCGCCCGCCAGCACGACGGCCCGAGCCCGGTCGCGACGCCGTCGAAGATGTCCTGCCACTTGGTCGGATCGAGTACGTTCCCCACCCAGAGGTCCGCGAGCTGGTCCCGGCTGTCCTGAGCCGCCGCGAGTGCCGCCGCGTCAGCCGCGGTCTGCGCTCCGTTCCGATTGGCCGCCGCCTGGCCGACCGCGAGATAGGCGAGCGCCAAAAAGAGCAGGCCTCCCACTACGGTGATGTAGATGGGGAAAGCCTGCCCCGCGTCGTCGTGCCGACGGAGCGGGTTCAGCCGCCGGTGACCTCGGTGATCTTGTCCCTGATCGCGTTGTAGATGGTCTGCCCGATGTCCGTCCCCGTAATGGCCAGCACGATCGCCACCACCACCGCGATGATCCCCAGGTACTCCACCGCCGTCTGTCCCTTGTCGCCCCGGGCGGCGCGGGTCTGTAGGTAAGCGACCGTGGTGTGCAGCCAGTTGCCCATGGTGATCCCCTTCGCGGTGGCCGGTGCCGGTGGCGGCACCGTACGGGTGGCCGGTCCGCGTCGCCGAGGGCCCCAGGGCCCAGAGCCGGGCCCAAATCGCGCGGCTCACCGCGGATCACCCCAGTTGCCCAGCCACTTCGCGGTCGCCTCGGCGCGGCTGGTGCTGTGCAGCTTGGCGAAGATGCGGTTGATGTGGTTCTTCACCGTCTTCTCGCTGATGAAGCAGGCCCCGGCGATCTGCTGATTGGTCATGCCGGACGCGATGAGGTCCATGATCTCCGCCTCCCTGGCACTCAGCCGGAACCCCGCCCTGCCACCTGACGACTGTCCCACATCCGATTGCATTCGCGAAAGGTTTTCCGTGAAACGGGATGAACTCGCCTGCGAGACAGTGCTATACGGAGGACGCGCCACCGCATCACCGTATGCATTCGCACTCCTGAGCTGCCGAAGCACCGCCCCCGCCGCCGTCGGCGAGAAGTGCGTGCGGCCCGCCCCGGTGTCCCGTACCGCCGTGATCAGCTGGTCCGCGGTGAACTCGCCGTGCACCAGGTAGCCCCCCGCGCCCCGGCGCAGCGCCTCCCGTACCGTCTCCGACTCCCCGCTGTACGTCAGCATCATCACCGGCGCGATGCGCACCAGGTAGGGCAGGGCGGCGAGACCGTCGACGCCGGGCATCCGGACGTCCAGGAGGATCACGTCGGGGCGGTGCCGGTCGGCGGCCTCGCAGGCGCCCTGGCCGTCGGCGGCCTCGGCGACCACCGTGATGCCGGGGTGGCCGGTGAGCAGGGCGGTGAGGCCGGCCCGGACGACCGGGTTGTCGTCGGCGACCACCACCCGCAGCGTGGCCGGGGGCGCCGGGACCGGGGGCGGCGGGGACGTCATCATGCTGTCTCCTCAGCAGGTGGGAGGGCGGCCAGGGCCGCCAGCGGCAGGGTCAGCCGGACCCGCGTGCCCCGGCCCCGCTCGCCCGGTCCGACACGGACCCGGGCGCCGATCGCCGCGGCCCGTTCCGCCATGCCGACCAGGCCGAAGTGGCCGGTTCTGCGCAGCCGGTCCAGGGAGGTGCCGTCGGGCAGACCGGTGCCGTCGTCCTCGATGGTGATGACGAGGCGGTCGTCGTGGACGCCCGCCCGGACGTCGACCCGGGTGGGCGTGGCGTGCCGGTGGGCGTTGTCCAGGGCCTCCTCGGCGATGGTCAGGAGGTGGCGGGCGACGGCCGGCGCGACCGGCGGGACGGCGTGGTCGCCGGTGGGGTGGTAGCCGGCCGGGAGTCCGGTGCGGGCGCCGAAGGCGCGGGTGCGGGCGGCGAGTTCGACCAGCACGTCGGTGCCGTGTTCCGGGTCGGACTCGCGGCGCAGGTCGGCGAGGAGTTCCCGGGACTCGGCGGCGGCACGGCGGGCCGAGCGGGCCACCAGGTCGGCCTGGCGGCGGATCAGGTCCGGGTCGGCGCGGCCGGCGGCGGCCGAGGCGGCCAGTCCGTCGGCGGCGAGGGCGACGCCGTGCAGGGTCTTGGCGACGGAGTCGTGCAGTTCGCGGGCGAGCCGGGCGCGTTCGGCGCCGACCGCCTCGGTGGCGGCCAGCCGGGCCTGGACGGCCGTGAGGGCCTGGGTGGCGGTGCCGTAGCGGAGCAGCAGGCCGCGCAGGCTGGAGCCGGCCGCCCCGGCGACCACACAGAGGCCGGGCAGCAGCAGGGACTCCGCGATGCCCGGGGCGAAGTCGGTGGCCGTCGCCTGGGCCAGCAGCAGGATCAGCGACTGGAGCGAGGCGAAGCCGGCGGCGCCGCGCCAGCCGTAGACCAGGCCGGCCAGCAGCGGGGTGCAGACGCTGACGTAGGCGAGGGTGGTGTCCGGGCCGGCCGAGAAGAGGAGCAGGGCGCCGAAGAGGGTGTCGGCGGCCAGCAGGGTGGGGTGGCGCAGCAGCAGGGGGCCGAAGCGCTCCCAGTCGCGGAAGAGGACGTAGGAGCCCATGAAGGTGACGACCACGGCGGCGCCGACCAGCCGGGCGCCGGTGCCGGGGCTGGCGTTGAGCAGGGCGGCGGGGGCGGCCACCGCGATCATCGCCAGCCGGAAGCCGAAGACCTGGCGGCACAGCGCCTGGAGGGCGTTGACCTGGAGGCCGAGGGCGGGGGCCGGTCCGGTGGTCCCCGTCCCCGGGGTGTGGGCGCGGCGGCGCGGCAGCCCGGTCCGCCTCTCCATGAGCATCGTCACCCGCCTCGCCTACTCACCGGTGATGGTGCCGAAGTCGGTGCCGGAGCCCAGGATCAGTCCGGCGCCGAGCAGGATCATCGTGGCCGGGACCATGAACGTGGTGATCATCATGGTGGCCTTGGGGACCGCGCGGGCGGCCTTGCGGCGGGCGTTCTGCGCGTCGGTGCGGCGCATGTCCTTGGCCAGCGAGACGAGGGTGTCGACGATCGGGGCGCCCAGTTCCTCGCCCTGCTGCAACGCGGTGACGAACATGGCGACCTGCTCGGAGTCGTTGCGCCGGCGCAGTTCCGCGAACGCCTGGCGGCGGCTCATGCCGAGGTCCATCTGGCGCAGGGTGATGCGGAGTTCGTCGGCCCAGGGCCCCTCGTAGCGCATCGCCACCCGGTCCAGCGCCTGACGGAAGCCGAGGCCGGCGCTGACCACGACCGCGAGGACGTCCAAGAAGTCCGGCAGGGTGCGCTCGATGACGTCCTTGCGGACCCGGATCGCGGACCAGATGCCGACCTCGGTCCAGAACGCGCCGAAGGCCAGCAGGAGCAGGGCGACCAGGTACTGGCCGCGGAGCAGGAAGACCAGGAAGCCCACGGCGCCCAGCGCGCCGTAGACCGCGCGGCGGGCGGCGTAGCGGTCGATGGTGAGGCCGCCGGGGTTGCCGGCCAGGTCGATGCGGCGGCGGTACCTGGCGACCCGCCCCGGTCCCATCAGCCGCAGCACGGCGGGCGCGTACCGCATGCCCATGCGGTCGATGAGGGAGTCGACGGCGCCGGTGCGGGTGGCGCCGATCTCCAGGGCGAGGGCCAGGTCGCTGGGGAGTTTGGCGTCCGCCCGGTACATGCGGATGCCGGCGAAGACGCCCCAGACGGCCAGGCCCATGAGGGCGGCGAGCAGCAGTGCCATGACGTGACCTCCCTAGACGTCGATGCGGGACAGGCGGCGGATGAGGACGAAGCCGATGGCGTACAGGGTGAAGGCGACCAGCACCGCGATCTGCCCGGCCGGGGAGCCCGTCATGCGTTCCAGGGCGCCGTCCTTCACCCCGTTCATCAGGAACAGCGAGCCGACGCCGAGCGCCGGGACGGCGTACGAGGTCATGTTGACCTGGGAGAGCTGGGTGCGGACCTCGCGCCGGGTCTCCTTGCGCTCCTCCAGGGTCTCGGTGAGGTTGCGCAGGGCGCTGACCACCTGGCCGCCGGCCCGGTTGGACAGCACCAGGGTGGTGACCAGGACGACGAGTTCGCGGGACGGGAGCCGGGCGGCGAGTTCGCCGAGCGCGTCGTCCATCGAGGCGCCCACCGCGAGCTGGTCCGCGACCTTGCCGAGTTCCTCGCCGGCCGGGGCCTCCAGTTCCTCCGCGGCCATGCCGACGGCGGTGCGCAGGGCGAGTCCGGCCTGGGTGGCGTTGGCGAGGATGCGGGCGAGTTCGGGGAGCTGGTTGATGAACCTCTCGATGCGTTTCTGGCGCTGCCAGTTGAGGAACAGGACCGCCGTCCAGACGCCGAGCGCCCCGGCGAGCGGCCCGAAGAAGGGGGCGAGGGCGGCCTGGCCGATCAGCCACAGGCCGGCCACCGCGGCCAGCATGTAGGCGAAGAACTCGCCCGGGGTGACGTCCAGGCCGGTGGCGGACAGCCGCAGTTCGAGGTCCTTGCCGAGCCGGGTGCGGCGCAGCCGGCGGTCCAGGTTCGGGAAGTGCCGGCGGCGGCCGGCGTACGTGGTCTGCCCGGTGGCGGCGAGCCGGTCGACGAGGGCCTGGCGCTGGGCCCGTCCGGCGGCGTAGGAATGCAGGCCGGCGACGGCCAGGACGCAGGTCAGCAGGGTGATGCCGGTGGTGAGCGGGACGAGGGCGGACAGTTCCATCGGGCGGACTCCTACGGGTGCTGCCGGTACTGGCGGGTCTGCTGCCGGGGTTGTTGCCGGGTCTGCTGCCGGCTCTGCTACCGGGTCTCTCGGGTGGCGAGTTGTTCCGCGCTGCGGGCGACCCCGAACGCCTGCGGGACGGGCTGGCTGGCCATGTGCAGGCGGTCGGCGGTGCGGCGCGGCAGCGGATGGTGCTCGTAGCCGCCGTGGACCCGGCCGTCGGGGGTCATCGGCTGGGCGTGGAACCGGGCGACCGTGGCCAGCCGGTACGGTTCCCCGCCGTGGCTGGCCAGCAGGGCGACCTCGGTGATCCGGCGGGCGCCGTCCGGGAAGCGGGTGAGCTGGACCAGTACGTCCACGGCGCTGTTGATCTGGTCGTGCAGGGCGACGAAGGGCACCTCCACGTCGGACATGGAGGCCAGCGTCTGGAGCCGCATCAGGGCGTCCTCGGCGCTGTTGGCGTGCACGGTGGCCAGCGAGCCGTCGTGGCCGGTCGACATCGCCTGGAGCATGTCCAGGGACTCGCCGCCGCGCACCTCGCCGACCACGATCCGGTCGGGGCGCATCCGCAGCGAGTTGCGGACCAGGTCCCGGATGGTGATCACGCCCTTGCCCTCGACGTTGGGCGGACGCGACTCCAGGCGGATGACGTGCGACTGCTGGAGCTGGAGTTCGGCGGAGTCCTCGATGGTGATGATGCGCTCGTGCTCCGGGATCAGCCCCGAGAGCGCGTTGAGGAGGGTGGTCTTGCCGGTGCCGGTGGCGCCCGAGACGATGATGTTGAACCGGGCCCGCACCAGCCCCGCCAGCAGGTACAGCATGTGCTCGTCCAGCGAGCCGAGGCCGATCAGCTCCTGGAGGGTGAAGGAGCGCGGGAAGCGCCGGATGGTCAGGGTGGCGCCGGTCAGGGAGAGCGGCGGGATGATCACGTTCACCCGCTCCCCGGACGGCAGCCGGGCGTCGACCATCGGGTTCGACTCGTCGACGCGCCGGTTGACGGTGGAGACGATCCGCTCGATGGTCTGCATCAGCTGGTCGTGCGAGGCGAACCGGACGGGCAGCTGCTCCACCTTCCCGCCGCGCTCCACGAAGATCGCGTCGGGCCCGTTGACCATGATCTCGGTGATGGAGGCGTCCTCGAGCAGCGGTTCCAGGATGCCGAGGCCGAGGGCCTCGTCGACCACCCGCCTGATCAGCTGCGACCGTTCGACGGTCGACAGGACCGGGCCCTCGCGGCTGATGATGTGCCCGAGCACCCGCTCCAGGCGGGCCCGCCGCTCGGCGGCGGCCAGCGAACTCATCTCGGCGAGGTCGATCTCCTCCAGGAGTTTGGACCGGTAGGAGGCGACCAGGTGGCCGTCCTCGCCCCGGCTGCCGGGCTCCTCGGGGGAGTGGATGCGCGCGCGCAGGCTCATGCGTCCGGTGCTCCTAGCTCAGTGGTCCAGCGGCATGGTGGCGGTCCTGGTGGCGGTCCCGAAGTCCCAGCCGGGGACCACGGAGGGGATGTCGACGGTGGCGGTGACGGTGACCTCGTCGCCGCCGCCGGCCGCCGTGCAGCCGACGGACAGCCAGTCGCTGACCGCCCGCGCACAGCCGTCCTGGGCGCCGAGCTCCAGCGACGCGGCCCGCGCCCCGGCCCGGGCCGCCGTACCCGCCTGCTGGGCGGTGTAGGCGACCAGGCCGAGCTGTACGGCGGCCAGCGCGACCAGCACCAGGATCGGCAGGAAGCCGAGGTACTCGATGGCGACCTGGCCCCGGTCGCCGCGCTCGCGTCGGTACGGCATCTCAGTCCGTCTCCTCCTCGACCGCGCCCGCGTGGCCGCGGACCGTGAAGGGCAGCCCGAAGGCGCCCGGGAAGAGGACCGGGACCCGCAGTTCGACGGTCGACGTGACATATCCGCCCCCGGTCGCGCAGTTGGCGCTGCCGCTCCACGCGTCCGGCAGCTTGTCCAGGCCGGCCGCCTGGCAGGCACCCTGCCGCTCCCCCGGCGCGGCCGCGGTGCCCGCCCGTACCGCCTCGTCGGCGGCATTCCCCGCGAGCGTGTACGTGTAACCCACCAGCACGAGCTGCCACAGCACCACCAGCGTCACCAGGATCACCGGGGTCATGCCGAGGAACTCGATGGTGACCTGGCCCCGGTCGCCTTTTGAGACCCGCGCCAGACGTTTCATCCGGCACCGCCCCTGCGCCGCCGCAGCGTCACCGCGCCCCGGTCGCCGCGGAACCGGCCGCTCTTCTGCACGGCGGTGCCGGGCGCCTTGACCAGGCCGAGTTCGGCGGCGAGGCCCCACAGGGCCTGCCGGACGGTGCCCCGGCCGTCGAGTTCGTGCAGCCGGCCGGCGTCCACCGCGGCCTGGAGTTCCTTGAAGTGCGCGGGGACCGTGGTGGCGGCGACCGCGGTGCCGGTGATGCGGCCGATCAGCGGCGGCTGGATCTCCGTGCCCCGGGTGTGCCGGTTGACCACCACGGTGGTCTCCTCGGCCTTGCGGATCTGCAGCCGGTCCCACATCCGCACCGCGCGCTTGGCGCCCCGGACGGCGACCACGTCCGGGGTGGTGACCAGCAGCGCGGTGTCGGCCATCTCGACGGCGGCCGCGCCGGCCCCGCCGAGCTGGGCGCCGCAGTCGATGACGACGACGTCGTAGCGGGAGCGCAGGGCGCCGACGATCTGCCGGGCGGCCCGGTCGGTGACGTCCTCGCCGCGTTCGCCCTCGGCGGGGGCGAGCAGCAGGGCGAGGCCGCTGTCGTGCCGGAAGACGGCGTCGGCCAGCACCCGCGGCGAGATGTCGGTGATGGCGGCGAGGTCCACCACCGAGCGGCGGAACTGCACGTCCAGGTAGGAGGCGATGTCGCCGGTCTGGAGGTCGAGGTCGAGCAGGGCGGTGGCGCGGCCGGACGCCTGCGCGGCGAGGGCGAGCTGCACGGCGGTGACGGTGGTGCCGACGCCGCCCTTGGCGCCGCTGACGGTGACGACGGTGCCGCCCGCGCCGGTGAAGACGTCGCCGCCGCTGCCGAGGTGGCGGCGGACGCCGACCGCCCACTGGGCGACGACGTGAACGCGGCCGGCCAGTTCCTCGTAGTTGAGGGGGAGGGCGATCAGGCCGCGGGCGCCGTAGTCCATGGCCGCCTGGAACAGGCCGGGACTCGCGTCGGAGCTGACCAGGATGACGCCGACGGCGGGGAAGCGCAGGGCGACCTCGCGGATCAGTTCCAGGGCCGGGACCGGGCCGATCCGCTCGTGGACGACGACGACCTCGGGGAGTTCCTCGACCGACTCGGCGGCGAGCCGGGCGAGGGTGTCGATGAGCTGGGTGGAGTCGGTGACGGGCGCCACCGGCTCGGCGTCGGGGAGCTGGCTGAGCAGGGTGGTGAGGGACCGGACCGCGTCCGCGTCGCCGACCGCCGGGAGAATCCTGGTGACCATCCGGGCCTCTCACTTGTCCTTCGCGAGTTCGTACGTCCGGTCCTGTTCGGGAACGGTGGGGTCGCCGCCGGGGGCGACCAGCGCGAGCCGGACCCGCTGGGCGAACGACTCCGCGTAGGTGATGCGCTGGGCGTCGAGGGTGGACAGCGCGAAGGTGATGGGGACGGCCTCGGAGGCGTCCCGGCTGGTGCTGTTCTCGTCGGGTTCCAGCGAGGTGAGCTTGCCGACGTCCAGGACTCTGGCGTTGGTCACGATGATCTTCGACTGGTCGGGGTCGCCCTCCCGGGCGCCCTCGAAGGTGGCGTAGACGTTGACCTTGGACCCGGGGGTGATCTTGCCGGCCACCCCGGTGGCCGCGTCGATCATGATGGCCACCTCCTGCTGGCCGGGCTGGAGGGCGGGCTGGTCGACGATCATGTCGCTCTGGAGCAGCGAGCCGCTTTTGAGCGTGGTCACGGCGATCTTGCCGCGGATGGCGGCGAGGTCGGTGACGGCGTTGTCGGACAGCCACCGCTCGGGCATCTCGATCTTCTCGAACTGGCCGGCGCTGAGGGTGGTGTAGGGCGCGATGTCGTCCTTGAGCCGGTACGCGGTGACCTCGGGGCCGACCTTGGACCGCACGTCGGTGATGACGGACAGGACGCCGGCGAAGGCGCCGAAGGCGCACAGGACCGACAGGATGAGCAGGATCACGCCGCGGCGCTGACGGGAGTTCATGGGCCGTACAACCTCACCGGTGCTGTCGGTCGGGCGGGGGCGGGGGGCTCGGGGCGCGGGCCGGGCACGCGGTCACCCGCCGGGACCGGCGGGCAGCGCGCCGCGCGGGGGGCTGTCCGGGACGGGGGTGGCGGGTCCGGTCGCGGAGCCGTCCGGCGGGCTGCCGTACTGGGCGCCGTACCGGCCGCCGGTGGTGCGGCTCGCGTGCCGGCCGTACTGGATTCCGTACGGGCTCGCGTACGAGGTCCCGTTCGGGGCTCCGGCGGGGCTGCCGCCGGAGCCCCGGCCGGGGCGCTCGGCGCCGGCGCCGGCCGGGAGGCTTCTGCGGTCGTCGTGCGGCAGGGCGCCGCGGCCGGCCCGGTGCCGGGCCTCGGTGGGCGGCGGACCGGCGGAGCAGAACACGCACCGGTCGCCGATGACGTCGATGCCGCACCAGTGACAGACGCTCTGCCGGACCGAGGTGACCAGTTGGTAGAGGACGGAGAGGTCGGGCAGGAAGGCGCAGAACTCGGTCACCCGCCCCGTCCCCCACCAGGCCGGGGACTCGGCGGGCAGCGGCATCTCGCGCAGGCCCAGCACGTTCCAGGCGGGGGCGAGGGTGTCGGTGACCCAGTCGGCGGGGTGCTGCCCCTTGGCGACCAGCATCCAGGTGCCGAAGTCCGGTCCGCCGAGGGCCGCTTCGGGTCCGACCCTGACGAGTTGCGGCTGCGGATGGGCCAGCACCGCGAACTGGCTGCCCGGCATCCAGGACTTCGCGTGCGCGGTCAGCCCGACCGGCACCCGGTCAAGGCGGGCCACCGAGCCGAGCAGCGCGCCGGCGTGGATGTAGTGGGTGAGCAGCCGGCCCGCCGAGGCGAGCACACCGGGGCTGAGGTCGCAGGAGGCGAGCTGGCGCAACTGCCGGACCAGGACGGCCAGTCCGAGCGGCGGCAGCTCGGGCCGGAACAGGGCGATCCGGTCGCTCTCCAGCAGTGAGCGGACGGTGCGCAGCCGCCGTTCCACCCCCGCCGGGGCGGCCCCCGAGCAGACGACGATGACATGTCCGTACTGGTCGACCAGACCTTGCAGCTCGGCCAGCACCTGGTCCAGGGGCCGCCGCTCGACGTCCTGGAGGACGGTCGCGGGCATGGTCCGTTCGTCCTGTGGCGGCAGTGCCAGGTCGGCACTGGTCACGGCAATGGCAGTTGGCACGCGCGGCTCCCCGTCTCCCATGCCCGTCGGTGCACCGGTGTCACTCCGGTACACCCTGATGACTTCACTGCGTGACTACCCGAGCACTGTATCCACGCGTCTGTGACCGGAGAACAGCGTTTCTGTAGCTGCGGAACAACTCGCGTCGCACAAGTGGCTCCAAATCGGGACAGGTTGAGCATTTTCAACTTACCTCTTGACAGGTCAATTGGTCTGGACCACCTTGTACTCCCAACGGTGGCCACCGTCCCCCTACTTCCCCCCGGAGGCACCAGTGGACCCCGTACGCAGACGACACATCAGACGGACCGGTGCCTGGGCCGGCGCCGTCACCGCCGCGCTGGCCCTGACGGCCGCGGCCGTGAGCCCGGCGTCCGCCGCCGACGTCAACAACGCGAGCAACCCGGGCTTCGAGTCCGGGCTGAGCGGCTGGACCTGTTCGGCGGGCAGCGGTACGACGGTGACCTCGCCGGTGCACGGCGGCTCCGCCGCGCTGAAGGCGACGCCGGGCGGCCAGGACAACGCCCGCTGTACGCAGACCGTGGCGGTGGTCCCCAACTCGACGTACCAGCTGGGCGCCTGGGTCCAGGGCGGGTACGCCTACCTGGGCGTGACGGGCACGGGCACGACGGACGTGTCGACCTGGACGCCGGACTCGTCCGCCTGGAAGCAGCTGTCGACGACCTTCACGACGGGCCCCTCGACGACCTCGGTGACGGTGTACACCCACGGCTGGTACGGCCAGCCCGCCTACTACGCCGACGACATCTCGGTGCTGGGTCCGGACGGGGGCGGCGGCGGTGACCCGGAGATCTCGGTCCCGGCGGTCCCGGCCGCCCCGGCCGTCGCCGGCACCACCGCCTCCTCGGTGTCGCTGTCCTGGAACGCGGTGCCGGGCGCCACCGGATACAACGTCTACCGCGACGGTACGAAGGTGTCGGCGGTGACCGGCACGTCGGCGACGGTGACCGGCCTGTCGGCCGCGACGTCGTACTCCTTCCAGGTCACGGCGGTCAACGCGGCCGGTGAGTCGGCGAAGTCGGCGGCGGTGACCGGGAAGACGGCGGCGGCGGGCGACGGCGGCGGCGGCACCGACCTGCCCGCGCACGCCGTGACCGGCTACTGGCAGAACTTCAACAACGGCGCGACGGTCCAGAAGATCTCGGACGTCCCGGCCGCGTACGACATCATCGCCGTCGCCTTCGCGGACGCCACGACGACGCCGGGCGCGGTGACGTTCAACCTGGACTCGGCGGGGCTGAACGGCTACACCGCCGACCAGTTCAAGGCGGACATCAAGGCCAAGCAGGCGGCCGGCAAGAAGGTCATCATCTCGGTCGGCGGCGAGACGGGCACGGTGTCGGTCGCGGACGCGGCCTCCGCCACGAACTTCGCGAACTCGGTCTATTCGCTGATGCAGACGTACGGCTTCGACGGCGTCGACATCGACCTGGAGAACGGCCTCAACCCGACGTACATGACCCAGGCCCTGCGCGCGCTGTCCGCGAAGGCGGGGTCCGACCTGATCCTCACGATGGCGCCGCAGACCATCGACATGCAGTCCACGTCGGGGTCGTACTTCCAGACGGCGCTGAACGTGAAGGACATCCTCACGGTCGTCAACATGCAGTACTACAACAGCGGTTCGATGCTGGGCTGCGACGGCAAGGTCTACAGCCAGGGTTCGGTGGACTTCCTGACCGCGCTGGCCTGCATCCAGCTGGAAGGCGGCCTGGCCCCGTCCCAGGTGGGCATCGGCACCCCGGCCTCGACCCGGGCGGCGGGCAGCGGCTATGTGGCGCCTGCCGTGGTCAACAACGCGCTGGACTGCCTGACCAAGCTGACGAACTGCGGTTCGTTCAAGCCGTCGAAGGCGTATCCGGCGCTGCGGGGCGCGATGACCTGGTCGACCAACTGGGACGCCACGGCGGGCAACGCGTGGGTGAACGCGGTGGGACCGCACGTGCACGGGCTCTGATCTGCTCGCAAGGCCCGACGGCACCGGTCTCCCCCCGGGAACCGGTGCCGTCCACGCGCGACCGGGCGACTTCACTCCCCCTCGGGACCATCACAGATCCACCCGTCGGTGGTGCGCGTGGGGCTGGGCGGTGTTCTTGCGGGCTGTCGGACCCGGAGTGGAGACCCAGATTCGGTGAGACATGAGGTAGCCGACCATAGAGCGCCGAGACCGTGGCCGGAGGCTCAGGAACCAGTCACGTTGGTGGGCGCGGTCCAGCCGGTAGCTCGGATCCACTCGGCCAGGTCCAGGGTGGCCGGCTCGATCGAGCGCACCACCGCGAGGTCCGAAGGGTCCGCCGCCTGCGCGAACTGGCGGAACATCGCCTTGTCGAGGTCGTTGGGAAGCACGCTCAACGGGAGGGCCTCGTACCGTGCCGGGAGCCCGGCGCGCGCGCCGAACGCCGCGGCGATCCGGGGGCCCGTCAGCTCGTCGCCGACGAGCTCGACGGCTCCGCCGGGCGCCTCCGCGGTGTCGAGCAGGAGCGCGGCGGCGACCCGGCCGATGTCCCTGACCGAGATCATCTTCAGCGCGACGTCCTCCGGCAGCGGCAGCCTCAGCACGATTTCCCCATGCTCCAGGCTCGGTGCCATCACGCTCGCGAAGTTCTCCATGAAGGCGGTCGCGCGAACCATCGTGGCTCTCAGGCCGGACTTCCTCAGGTGCTCCTCGATCCAGTGCTTCGAGTCGTGGTGCGGCACACCCGAAACCCGGTCCGCCCCGAAGACCGAGTTGAACACGACGTGCGGGACGCCCGCCTCGACCGCCGCGTCGACGAGCGCGGTACCGATGCGGATCTCCGCCTCGACCTCTTCGAGGCTGTTCGCCTCCGGGGTCATGAAGTAGAACCCCTCGACCGTCGCCAGCGCGGCGGCCAGCGACGCCGGGTCGTCGGCCCGGATGGCCGCCGGCTCGACGCCGCGGGCGGCCAGCGCCCGAGCCCGGTCGGACTGCGGGTCGCGGACCAAAGCCCGCACCCGCGCCTTGTGGTCCAGCAGCGCGTCGACCACCGCCCCGCCCTGTTGCCCCGTCGCGCCGAAGACCGCGATCGTGCCGGTCGTCCGTGTGCTCATCGCTGCCACCCTTCACTAGTTCATGCCGTGAACAAAACTAGTTCACGGCATGAACCTCGTCAAGGTGCGGGCGGGTGCAGCGGGACCTCACGGTGTGATCGGTTTGTTCGAGGTGGGCGAAGAGAGGTCCGAGGTGTCCACAATGGCGGTGGCCACGCGCTCGAAGTCGCGCTGGTCGCCGGCGTCCAGGTTCCTCGCGATCTCGGGCAGGCGCTTGGCGATCTCGGCGTAAATGGCCTCGGCGAGCACCTTCCCCGTGGGCGTCACACTGAGCATGACGACCCGTCGGTCCTGCGCCGAGCTTGCCCGGCCGACCAACTCGCGCCGCGCGGTGCGATCGACCAGCTGGCTCAACGCGTTCTTGGTCATACCCAACGACGCGGCGAGGTCAGCCATCTGCCGCGGCTCGTTCCTGACTGCGCAGAGCAGCGTGGCCTGCGCGGGGGTCAGGTCGAACTCGGCGCAGATCTGCGCGTACTTGCGTTGAATCACAACCGAGAGCCAGAAGAGCTTGTCGCCATAGTCCACGCCAGCCTCCCAGGTCCGACAACGAACGATCAGCCTACTCGTCGCGGGCCGGCAGACCACGCCAACCTCGACGGCACCCCGATCGCGACCGCCGTGCTGCCTCCGCGCACCAGGCTGGAAATCGAACTGAAGCGGTCGTCCCTGGTCCGGGAGTCAGCCGACCGGCGGCAGGCCGGAGGCCGATGCGTCAGCGAGCTGGTTCGCCAGGGCGCAGAGGGCGTCGGTGGACGGGTTCTCGTCGCCCCGGACCGCTACGTCCAGGGTCTCGGCCAGCGGGCGGTCCGGGCCGTCGGAGTACGTCCGTTGCACTACCCGGACCTGGCACATGTTCTCGTCGTCAGCCTCGGGCTGGACGAACGCGCGGCGGCCCTGGACGCTGGTGGGCGTGCCGTCGCCGGCCGTGGGCGACTGGCCCCGGTCGAAGCGCAGGTCGACCTGGAGGTGGCCGGTGGGGCTCCACCACGTGCACGACCAGTTGCCGAACCCCGCGTCCGGGTCGGCGGCGTCGACCCCCGGCACCGCTTCCAGCGCCGCGCCGTTCAGCAGCGCGCAAGCGTCGGTACGGAACAGGGAGTCGTCCGGGAACGTCTCCGGACGCGCGGGCAATCCCCCGTTCTCCAGACCCTTCCTGAGCGCGGTCAGCGCGTGCCCGGTGGCGGCGTCGGCGATCTCGCACAGGGGTGCCGTCGTGCTGCCGCCGGTCTTCGCCAGGACCGTCACGGTGATGTCGTCGCCGTCGGGCAGCAGTTCCCGCACGCACCGGTCGCTCTCCGCCGGCTGCTTCACGACCGTGATCCCATCCCGTTTCTCCACCCCCCGCGTGGGCGGCTCCTGCCCCTTGTCGAAGCCCACCATGACGTCGATCTCGTCGCCGTCCTCGCCTTCCACCAGAACGTCGCAGCGTTCGAAGCCGCCGTACGCCGCGTCCTGCCCGGCCCGTCCGAACCGGCCGAGCCCGGCGGGGTCGGTCAGCGCGCACGGGTCGGCGTCGTGGTAGTCGACCGCGCGGGAGACAGCGCGCAGGTCGCGTGGGATGCCGTCGGCCACCCCGTTCCCCGGCGTCAGGTGAGCCGAGGAGGTGGCCGTGACGGCGATGGCGGCGGTGGCGGCGACCCGGCGCAGGCGCCGCTTCCACCCAGGTGGCGGCAGGGCCGGGGCGTCGCCCGGCACCGGGCGGTCCTTGCCCCGGTTGCGTACGAGGGCGATCTCGTGGCCGACCCCGGTCGCCAGGTCCCTGGGTTCCGGCAGGCCCCTCGCGTTCAGGGCCCGCCGTACGTGGACGAAGAGGTCGCGCATGGGCAGCGGGTCGGGTGCGCCCGGGACGCCCCGGCCGATGGCGCGGATCAGCGCGCCGGTGAAGGCCGGGTACATCTCCCCGCGCGGCGCGAAGGACGCCTCCTGCGCCGCGCAGGATGTCATCAGGTAGGAGCGGTCGACTCCTACGCCGTCCACGAAGTCCTCGGCGCCGCCCATGCGTTCGTCGACCGCCGCGCCGGAGTAGCAGCAGTCGAGGATCACCACCTGGTTCTCCGCCCTGCGCTCCTCCAGCAGGACGCGCCGCAGGTCGCCGTATTTCACCGCGCCGTAGAGCGCGCCGGGGTGCGCCGTGGGCAGCATGAGGCGCAGGTCGGTGCCGCCGATCAGGTGGCCGTGGCCCGCGAAGTAGACGAGCAGTGTGTCGGTGGCGGCCCGCGCGGCCGCGCACACCGCCTTCAGCACCTCGTCCGACGTGGCCGGGTTCGGCAGTTCCACGCAGTGCTTCTCGGACAGCCCCCAGACGGTGGGGTCCGTCAGCAGTTCCGCCAGTCTTCGCACGCCGGGGGCGACCGACGGCAGCGAGTGCAGAAGAGGCTGCTCGTACTCGTTCACGCCGATGAGGACCGCGCGGGATCTGGCCGGGTCCGGCTGGGGCACTACGCGGGCTCCAGGTCGTTGGTGCGGAGGGCGGGCTCCTGTGCCGCCGCGCGGCCGAGGAGTTCGGCGATCCGGCGGACCGTCGCCTCGTCGCACTCGCCCTCCACCGTGACCGACGCGCCGTTCGCGGTGAAGGTCACAGCGGGGGTCGGCGGCGCGGCGGGCCGGGTGCCGCGCCACGCCGCGTAGGAGAGGGCCAGGTCGAGCGCGGCGATGCCCTGACCGACCAGCAGGTTCACCACGTCGAACGTCCCCATGACCGTGTCGTCCGGCCGCGAGGACCCCAGGCTCACCTCCGCGTGCCGCCGCACCCTGGGGTCTCGGCACAGCCAGCGGTGGAAGTCGGCCGCCGCGGGCCCGCCGCCCTGTCCCATCCAGATCTCGATACGCATGCTTCTCCTGTCGTCGCCGCTCGGGACACCACACCGTAGGTATGGCCGGCCCGGCGCCTCAGGCGACCAGCGGGTGATCACTCGAACGGGCTAAGCGAGACACCCGCCACCATCCACCTCTTGACCTGTCCATGACATGCCGTCACCATGAGCGCCACACCCGCATCACACCCGCACCACCCCGCATCACACTCGCACTACGCGCGTCGCACTGAAACACCCCCCAGCTCCACTCCCTCCTTCCGGAGATCCCGGAAGTCACGGAGAAACCAGGAGAATTCATGCGACTTCACAGAAGGGGCACGAGGCACACCACTGTCCTCGCCGCCCTGCTCGCGCTCGCGCTCGGCGCACCGCTCACCGCCTCGGTCACCGACGCCACGGCGACCGGCGCGCAGGTCCGGCAGGACTCGCCGGACGACATCCGGCAGTACGAGATCCACCAGCACAGCACCCCCGTGACCCGCACCGCGATCCAGGCGTCCGGCGTCACCGTGGACGAGGCCGACGAGGAGACCGTCGTGGTCTCCGGGCGGGACGACCAGATCAGGAAGCTCCGCGCGCAGGGCTACCAGGTCACCGCGCTGGGCGCCGCGCCCGACCGGTCCGCCGGTTCCGGCGACGTACGGCTGCTCGACTTCCCCTCGGCCGACTCGCGCTACCACAACTACGCCGAGATGAACGCGGAGATCGACCAGCGGCTCGCCGCCTACCCCGGCATCATGAGCGAGCGCGTGATCGGCAAGTCCTACCAGGGCCGGGACATCACGGCGATCAAGGTCAGCGACAACGTGGCGGCCGACGAGAACGAGCCCGAGGTGCTGTTCACCTTCCACCAGCACGCCCGCGAGCACCTCACCGTCGAGATGGCGCTGTACCTGCTGCGCGAGCTGGGCGCGGGGTACGGGTCCGACTCCCGGGTCACGAACATGGTGAACAACCGGGAGATCTGGATCGTGCCGGACCTCAACCCGGACGGCGGCGAGTACGACATCGCCACCGGGTCGTACCGGTCGTGGCGCAAGAACCGGCAGCCCAACAGCGGGTCCTCGTACGTCGGCACCGATCTGAACCGCAACTGGGCCTACCAGTTCGGCTGCTGCGGCGGCTCGTCCGGCTCACCGTCGTCGGAGACTTACCGCGGCCCGGCCGGCGAGTCGGCCCCCGAGGTGAAGGTCGTCGCCGACTTCGTCCGCTCCCGAGTGGTCGGCGGTCAGCAGCAGATCACCGCCGGGATCGACTTCCACACCTACAGCGAACTGGTGCTGTGGCCGTTCGGCTACACCTACTCCGACACCGCGACCGGCATGACCGCGGACGACCGCAACGCCTTCGCCACGGTCGGCGGCAAGCTGGCCGCCAGCAACGGGTACACCGCCGAGCAGTCCAGCGACCTGTACATCACGGACGGCTCGATCGACGACTGGCTGTGGGGCAGCCAGAAGATCTTCGGGTACACCTTCGAGATGTACCCGACCTCCAGCGGCGCGGGCGGCTTCTACCCGCCCGACGAGGTCATCGAGCGGGAGACGTCCCGCAACCGCGACGCCGTACTGCAACTCCTGGAGAACGCCGACTGCATGTACCGGTCGATCGGCAAGGAGGCGCAGTACTGCTGACCGGCCCGGCTAGCCGGTGGCGGCGTTCACCGAGGCGATGATCTTCGCACCCCATTCCTTGGTGACGCTGCCCTCGCCGTTGCCGCCGCCCATGAGGCCGCCGCCGAACTTGCTGCCGCGTTCGGCGAGCGCCTTCATCTTGGTCTTGGCACTCATCGTGGCCTTCTCCTCGTGCGACAGGAGGCCGAAGACATGCGTGTTGCTGCTGCGCGAGACGAACGAGTACTTGTGCGCGGCCGGCCCGCCGCCCTTGATCACTGTGAAGCCGATGGTCAGACCCGCGGACTGGATGTCGTCCGCCTCCATGTCCTCGACGACGTGCTGGTACTTCTTCTTGTCCTGGATGCGGCTGGCCAGCTTGCCGTGGCTGGAGAGGGCGCCCCGCCCGGCGTGGGTGGTGTAGGTGGAGTACCTGTTCTGGTACACCCGCGAGTTGGCCAGCATCTCCGGCGGGTTGTCCTCGTTCTCCGGCTCGAACTCCGCGACGCCGTCGCTCAGGTACGCGCCGGTGCTCTGGGTGGGGAAGAGAATGATCTTGGGTTCGATCGGTGCGCCGTTGTCGTCGACGCCTCCGAAACGCACCAGGCCGGTGAACGCCTGTCCGGGCCGGGCCTGGGCGAAGCTCTCCAGGCTGCCCCCGTGCACCTTGACGCTGCCGCCGGGTACGGCCGGCCAGTGCGGCAGCCGGTTGCCGTCGGGGGTGTCGGGTATGTAGGCGTCCGAGTCCTTGTAGCCGGGCCGCTCGCTGGCGCTGCGTTCGGCCAGGTCCGGCGGCTCCACGTAGGCAGTGCCGTTCACCTGCTCGTAGCGGGCCTTGATCTGCTCCACCATGTCCAGCCGGTTCACGCCGTAGTACGCGCGCAGTACCTGGGTGACCAGCAGCTTGTTCTTCAGCGGCAGCTTGCCGTCGGGCACGATCGACCGGACCTTGGTGTGCTCGCTCGGCAGCTCGAACAGCGTGTCGGCGCTGGGCGCCTTCGGCGCCGCGGCCCTGATGGCCATCGGCGGCGGGGCCGGTGCCGGGGGCGGCGGCGGTCCCGGCGCGCGCTGGACGCTCAGCCCGTGGCCGTCCCCGTGCAGGGCGCGGCCGACGGCCTGGTTGCCGGCCGCGCGTTGCAGCCGCAGGAGGTCCGACGCGCCGGAGGAGACCGGCGGCGTGGGCGGCCGGACGGTCGCGTGTCGCGCTCGGTCCGCCGCACCGGCCCGTTCGAGACGCTCCTGAGCATGCATCAGTGGTCCTCCCGGTGAGTCATGGAAGGCACTCTACGAAACAGCCGCCGCGTCGACCAACTGTTCCCCCCTGTCCCCGCCCTTAAAAGAACTCCGACCACGGCTGGTCCCAGATCTGCTTGACGCACAGCACCAGGAAGAGCAGCCCGGCCACCGCCAGCATGCCGTTGCTCAGGTGGCCGTTGCGCCACTCGCGCGGGGTGCGGGCGGAATTGAGCAGCCAGATCAGGGTCAGGGCGAGGAACGGCATGAACGCCGCGCCCAGCACGCCGTAGACGATGACCAGCCGGAAGGGCTGGCCCTGGAAGAGCAGGGCGATGGGCGGGAAGGTCAGCCACAGCAGGTAGCCGCGGAACGGCCAGGAGCGTTCGCGTTCGCCGGAGGCGACCTTCGCGCCGGTCGCCGCCCGGGTCCCGGCCCGCAGCCGCGCCACGAAGTCCGCGAACATCAGGCTGACCCCGTGCCAGACGCCGATCAGCGAGGTGAAGGAGGTGGCGAAGAAGCCGATCAGGAAGAACTTCGCCGTCGCGGTGCCGTACTCGTCCGCCAGGATGTCGCTGAGCTGGACCAGGCCCTGGTCGCCGCTCGCGATCGCGATGTGCGCCGCGTGCAGCATCTCGGCGCCGACGAACAGCATGGCGACGACGAACACGCCGGTGGTGGCGTACGCGACCCGGTTGTCCAGCCGCATGACCTTCATCCAGCCGGTGTCGGTCCAGCCCTTGGCGTTGACCCAGTAGCCGTAGGCGGCCAGCGTGATGGTGCCGCCGACGCCGCCGATCAGGCCGAGGGTGTTGAGGACGGAGTCCTTCTCGTCGGGCAGGACGGGCAGCAGACCGGCGAAGGCGTCGCCGAGGTTCGGGGTGACCCGGACCGCCAGGTACACCGTCACCACGAACATGACGCCGACCAGCACCGTCATGACCTTCTCGAAGACCGCGTACTTGTTGAACCAGACGAAGACCAGGCCGACCACGCCGCAGGCCACGCCCCACCACTTCAGGTCCATCACGTCGGGGAAGAGCGCCTGGAGCGGCAGCGCGCTGGAGGACATCGCCGCCGCCCCGTAGACGAAGCCCCAGACGACCACGTAGACCGCGAAGAACCAGGTGGTCCAGGGGCCGAGGCCGGCCCAGCCGTCGAACAGGGTGCGGCCGGTGGCCAGGTGCCAGCGGCCCGCCGCCTCGGCCAGGGAGATCTTCACCAGGCAGCCGATGACCGCCGCCCACAGCAGGGTGTAGCCGAAGTTGGCGCCCGCGATCAGCGTGGCGACCAGGTCGCCGGCGCCGACCCCGGTCGCCGCGACGACGATGCCGGGGCCGATGTGGCGCCAACTGGAGGTGCGGGGAGTACCGGTGTCACTGAGGTTGCCCGTGGTGTCCGCCATGCAGGTCAAGAAAGCTCACGGCGGACGGCCGGGCAAGAGGGCGTGCGGGAACCTTCACGCCTCCTGCTCGGCGGGTTCCTCCGCCGCGGGCTCGTCGCCGTCCTCGAAGTACGCGTCCAGCACCGCGTCCAGCGCGCTCTCCCACTCGGCGAAGCGGCTGCGGGCGGCCGCCTCGATCTCCAGGAAGTACCAGCGCCGGTCCGGCGTGTGCACGGTCACCGTGAACCGCTTGCCGAAGCGCGGCGTCTCCGTCTCGACCGCGCCGATCTCGTCCCAGCGGAACTCGCACTCCTGGTCGTCCAGACTCAGGCGTACGCCCCTGTGGTCGGCGACGATCCGGGCGCGGCGGTCGGCCGCCTCGAAGACCGGGCCGTCGGCGGACGGCTCGGCCGCGGCCTCCTCGCCGGCCTGCTCGGGCTCGGGCTCCTCCCGTGCGGCGTCCGCCGGTTCGGCGTCCGCCGCTTCGGGGTCCGCCGACGCCGCGTCCGCCGGCTTCACGTCCGCCGGTTCGCCGGACCCGGGCGCGGTGAGCCCGGGGATGAAGGCCGGGTCGAACCCGGCGCCTTCCAGGGGCTGGCTGCTCGATCCAATGCGCTGCTCCACAGCGGGCAGTATGGTCGACAAACCTGTGCCGCACACAGCCGCCCCCGGCATCGTTACACGAGGGGAACGTCAGCCCAGTACGGCCAGCGCGTCGATCTCGATCAGCAGCCCGGCCGGCAGCCCGACATAGACCGTGGTGCGGGCGGCCGGCGGCTGGGTGAGGCCCTGCTCCTCGAAGTACGCGTTGTAGATCGCGTTCATCTCGGCGAAGTGCGCCACGTCGGTGAGGTAGACGCGGATCATCATCGCGTCGTCCCAGCTCGCGCCGCCCTCCGCGAGGATCGCCTTGACGTTGGCGAGGGTCTGGAGGGTCTGCTCGCGCAGGGTCGGGCCGGCCGGGGTCGGGGCCTTGCCCTCCTCGTGCGGGAGGAAGCCGACCTGGCCGGCGACCTGGAGGATGTTGCCCTTCTTCACGCCGTGGCTGAACCTGGCCGGCGGCACGGTGTGGGTGGCGGGGACGAGCGCGGTCTTCTCGGTCATGCGGTGACTTCCTTGCCTGGGGCGGGGGTGGGAGCGGGGGTCCGGCCGGAGTACTCGCCGCTGATCGCGTCCGCCGTACGGCGCACCAGCGGGAGCAGGGTGAGGAGTTCGTCGGCGGTGACGACGACGTTCGGCGCGGAGACCGACATCGCGGCGACCACCCGGCCGGCCGCGTCCCGGATGGGCGCGGCGACGCAGTTGATGGACTCCTCGTGGCCGCCGAGGTCGGTGGCCCAGCCCTGTTCGCGCACCTTGTCCAGCTCGCGCAGGAAGGCGGCGGAGTCGGGCGTCGAACGGGCCGTGTACAGGGGGTAGTCGAGCGAGTCGGCGAGCGCCCGCCGCTCCGGCCCGGGCAGGTCGGCCAGGAGCAGTTTGGCCACGGCGGCGACGGTGAGGGCGACGGGCTTGCCGATCCGGGAGTACATCCGGACCGGGTAGCGGCTCTCCACCTTGTCGATGTAGAGGACCTCGTCCTCCTCGTGCACGGCGAGGTGCACGGTGTGGCCGCAGCTCTCGTTGAGGCGGACCAGGTGCGGGTGGGCGATCTCGCGGACGTCCAGGTTCTCCATCGCCTCCTGGGCCAGCGAGATGAGCCGGGCGCCGAGGCGGTAGCGCTGGTCGGACTGGCGGTAGACGAAGCCGTGCTCGTGCAGGGTGCGCAGCAGGCGCAGGGCGGTGGACTTGTGCACGCCGAGGGTGTCCGCGACCCGGCCCAGGTCGGCGGGGCCCTCGGCGAGCAGCGGCAGGATGCTGAGCGCGCGGTCGACGGTCTGGCTCATGGGCTGCGTACCTCCTCGGCGGCCCCCGGGACGTCCTGTGTCCAGCCGGGGCCCAGGCGCAGTCTCCCCCACTCCGCGTCGTCCAGGGCGGCCAGCCGGTCGGCGTGGCCGCGGGCGGGGGGTGCGGCGAGGTCGCCGGGGGCGGTGAGCACGGCGGCGGCGGCGAGGTGCCCGTGCCGCAGCCGGTCCCGCACCGGCAGTCCGCGCAGGGTGGCGGAGAGGAACCCGGCGGCGAAGGCGTCGCCGGCGCCGACCGCGGCCACCACATCGACCCGGAGGGCCGGTACGAAGGTGGCGTGCGGGCCGTGGAAGGCGGTGGCACCGGCGGCGCCCTGCTTGACGACCAGCAGCTCGGGTTCGGGCAGCGCGGCGCGGACGGCCTCGGGACCGGCCAGGTCCCACGCCTCGTCGTCGCCCACGAACACGAGGTCCGCCCCGCGCGCCAGCTCCAGCAGCACCGCGGGACCGTCCGCCCGGCCGCGCCACAGCCCCGGCCGGTGGTTGACGTCGAAGGAGACCAGGGGGCGCCCCGCGCGCCGGGCGGTCAGCTCCCGCATCAGCTCCAGGCAGTCCGCGGAGAGCGCCGCCGTGATCCCGGACAGGTGCAGGACGCGGCCGGACCGGACCGCGGCCGGGTCCACGGTCCGCGGCGACATCGCGGAGGCGGCCGAGCCGGCCCGGTAGTACGCCACCTCGTGCGCGTCGGTGGCCCGGTCCCCGGCGGTGCGGAAGTACACGCCGGTCGGGCGGTCGGGGTCGCGGCGCACCGCGCTCACGTCGACCCCGTGGCCGCCGATCGTCTCCACCAGGTGGTCGCCGAAGCCGTCCGCGCCGACCCGGCCGACCCAGCGGACCCGGTGCCCGGCGGCGGCCAGCGCGCAGGCGACGTTGGACTCGGCGCCGCCGATGGCCCGGTCGAAGGAGGGCACGTCGGCCAGCCGGCCGGGGCGCGAGGGCAGAAACGTGACCATGGACTCGCCGAGGGTGACGACATCGACGGCAGCCAGGTCCATGGGCAGACTCCTTGTCGTTGACCCCGCGTTCGTCGAGATGTTAGACAGCAGTGAGCGATATACGCAATGGTCGTTGCAGTCAGTGCAACGCACCTGGACAGGGAGGCTGCATGGCCCTCGACACCGGTACCGAAGCGCTGGCCGAACTCGCCAAGCTCGGCGAGGAGCATGTCGACCACCGTTTCAAGGGCCTCCCGCCGGACGCGTACGGGCTGACCGTCGCCGAGCTGGCCGGCCAGCGCCGCAACCTCTTCACCGGCGGTTTCACCACCCCCGTCCTGGCGCTGTCCGCCGAGCGCCTGGCGCACAACCTCGCGCTGATGGAGACCTACTCGGCCCGGCACGGCCTGGCCTTCGCGCCGCACGGCAAGACCTCGATGGCCCCGCAGCTCTTCCACCGCCAGCTCGAGCACGGCGCCTGGGGCATCACGCTGGCCGTCCCGCACCAGGTGCGGGTGGCCCGGGCGTTCGGCGTCCGGCGGATCTTCCTGGCCAACGAGCTGGTCGACGCGGCCGCGCTGCGCTGGATCGCCGCCGAGCAGGACGCCGACCCGGACTTCCGCCTCGTCGCGTACGTCGACTCCGTGCGCGGCGTGGAGCTGATGGCCGCGGCGCTCGCGGAGGCCGGCCGCCCGCTGGACGTGGTGGTGGAACTGGCGGCGGGCGCGGGCGCGCGGACCGGGGCGCGCACCGAGGCGGAGTGCGCGGCGGTCGCCGACGCGGTGACCGCCGCCGCGGGGCTGCGGCTGGTCGGGGTCGCCGGGTACGAGGGCGAGGTGCCGGAGGCCGGCCCGGAGCGGGTCCGGGCCTACCTGCGCCGGCTGGTCGCGCTCGCCGCCGACCTGGACCGGCGGGGGAGCTTCGGCGCGGCGGAGGAGATCGTGCTGAGCGCGGGCGGCAGCGCCTGGTTCGACGCGGTGGCCGACGTGTTCGCCGAGGTCCCGGCACTCTCCCGGCCCGTCCTGAAGCTGCTGCGCTCGGGCGCGTACGTCTCGCACGACGACGGCCACTACCGCGAGCTGACCCCCTTCAACCGGGTCCCCGGCGAAGGTGCCCTGGAGCCCGCGTTCCGGCTGTGGAGCCAGGTCGTCTCCCGCCCCGCCCCCGAGCAGGCGTTCACCAACGCGGGCAAGCGGGACGCGGCCCACGACCTGCACCTGCCCTTCGCCCAGGTGGTGCGGCGCGACGGCGCGGAGCGGCCCGCCACCGGGATCACCGTGACCGGCCTGTCCG
Source organism: Streptomyces sp. NPDC023723 (assembly GCF_040639815.1). Lineage (NCBI taxonomy): Bacteria > Bacillati > Actinomycetota > Actinomycetes > Kitasatosporales > Streptomycetaceae > Streptomyces > Streptomyces sp. NPDC023723. The sequence goes on along the minus strand of NZ_JBFAAP010000011.1, from coordinate 76,603 downwards.
ACCAGCACGCCTGGCTGCGCACCGGCCCGGACGCGGACCTGGCGGTCGGCGACTGGGTCGGCATGGGCCTGTCCCATCCGTGCACGTCCTTCGACAAATGGCAGCTGATCCCGGTCGCCGAGGCGGACGGTACGGTCGTCGATTTCATCCGTACGTTCTTCTAGGAGGCGGCCGTGGCGGAACTGGTCATCCGGGACGCGGACGTCGTCGACGGCTCCGGCGTCAGCTCCTACCGGGCGGACGTCGTGGTGGACGGCGGCCGGATCGTGTCGATCGTCAAGGAGGCGGCGGCGGCCGGCTGCCAGCGGCCCACCGCCCGCCGCGAACTGGACGCCGAGGGCCTGGTGCTGGCCCCCGGCTTCGTCGACATGCACGCGCACAGCGACCTCGCGCTGCTGCGCGACCCCGACCACAGCGCGAAGGCCGCGCAGGGCGTCACCCTGGAGGTGCTCGGCCAGGACGGCCTGTCCTACGCACCGGTCGACGACCGCACCCTCGGCGAGGTGCGCCACGCCATCGCCGGCTGGAACGGCCCCGGCGACGACCTGGACCTCGACTGGCGCTCGGTCGGCGAGTACCTGGACCGCCTGGACCGGGGCATCGCCGTCAACGCCGCCTACCTGATCCCGCAGGGCACGGTCCGCGCGCTCGCCGTCGGCTGGGACGACCGGGCGGCGACCGACGCCGAGCTGGACCACATGCGGCGGCTGGTCGCCGAGGGCCTGGCGCAGGGCGCGGTCGGCATGTCGTCGGGGCTGACGTACACGCCGGGCATGTACGCCAAGGACGCCGAGCTGACCGAGCTGTGCCGGGTGGTGGCGCAGTACGGCGGCTACTACTGCCCGCACCACCGCTCGTACGGGGCGGGCGCGCTGGCCGCGTACGCGGAGATGGTGGACCTGACCCGGGAGGCGGGCTGCGCCCTGCACCTGGCCCACGCCACCATGAACTTCGGCGTCAACAAGGGCCGCGCCGCCGAGCTGCTGACCCTGCTGGACGCGGCGCTGGCGGCCGGCGCCGACATCACCCTGGACACCTACCCCTACACCCCCGGCTCCACCACCCTCGCCGCGCTGCTGCCCAGCTGGGCCGGCGAGGGCGGCCCCGAGCGGCTCCTGGCGCGGCTCGCCGACGACGGCACCGCCGAGCGGATCCGGTACGACCTGGAGGTGACCGGCGCCGACGGCTGCCACGGGGTGCCGGTCGAGTGGGACACCGTCGAGATCTCCGGGGTCGGCGACCCGGCCCTCGCCGGCCACGTGGGCCGCACGGTCCAGGAGTCGGCGACGGCACGCGGCGAGACCCCGTGGACGGTGGCCCGCCGGCTGCTGCGCCAGGACCGGCTGGCGCCCAGCATCCTCCAGCACGTCGGCCACGAGGAGAACGTCCGCGCGATCATGCGGCACCGCGTGCACACCGGCGGCTCGGACGGCATCCTGCACGGCGCGAAACCGCACCCGCGCGCCTACGGCACCTTCCCGCACTACCTCGGCCACTACGTGCGCGAGCTGGGCGTGCTGTCGCTGGAGGAGTGCGTGGCCCACCTCACCTCCCGCCCGGCGGCCCGGCTGCGGCTGCCCGACCGGGGCCTGGTCCGCGAGGGCTACCGCGCCGACCTGGTCCTCTTCGACCCGGCCACGGTCGCGGCGGGCGCCACCTTCGCCGACCCGCGCCGCCTGCCGACGGGCATCCCGCACGTGCTGGTGGACGGCCGGTTCGTGATCGAGGACGGCCGGCGGACGGACGTACTGGCGGGGCGGTCGGTACGCCGGACGCCGTGACAGCAACGGAAAATCCTCGCAAACCACCCGTCTCACGTGGCGGAAAACACGGCCCGGCGACCGTTACCTGCCCGTAAGCTCGCGGACATGCAGGTGATCCAGTCGACCAAGCTCGCCAACGTCTGTTACGAGATCCGGGGCCCGGTGCTCGAGGAGGCGATGCGGCTGGAAGCGGCCGGTCACCGCATCCTGAAGCTGAACACCGGCAATCCGGCCGCCTTCGGGTTCGAGTGCCCGCCGGAGATCCTGGAGGACATCCTCCGCAACGTCTCCACGGCCCACGGGTACGGCGACGCCAAGGGGCTGCTGGCCGCGCGCCGGGCGGTGGTCATGCACAACCAGACCCTCGGCATCGAGACCGACGTGGAGCACGTCTTCATCGGCAACGGCGTCTCCGAGCTGATCGTGATGGCGATGCAGGGGCTGCTCGACGACGGCGACGAGGTCCTCGTCCCGGCGCCGGACTACCCGCTGTGGACGGCGGCCGTCTCGCTCTCCGGCGGCACCGCCGTGCACTACCGGTGCGACGAGCAGGCCGACTGGATGCCGGACCTCGCGGACATCGAGCGCAAGGTCACCGACCGCACCAAGGCCATCGTCATCATCAACCCGAACAACCCGACGGGCGCGGTGTACGACGAGGCGCTGCTGCGCGGCCTGACCGACATCGCCCGCCGGCACAACCTGCTGATCTGCTCGGACGAGATCTACGACAAGATCCTCTACGACGACGCCGTGCACGTGCCGACCGCGTCGGTCGCCCCGGACCTGCTGACCCTCACCTTCAACGGGATGTCCAAGGCGTACCGGGTGGCCGGCTACCGGGTCGGCTGGATGTCGGTGTCCGGTCCGCGCGCGCACGCCGAGTCGTACATCGAGGGCCTGACGATCCTGGCGAACATGCGGCTGTGCGCCAACATGCCGGGCCAGCACGGGGTGGTCGCGGCGCTCAGCGGGCGGCAGACCATCCAGGACCTGGTACTGCCGGGCGGGCGGCTGCGGGAGCAGCGCGACACCGCGTACGAGCTGCTGACCCAGATCCCGGGGGTGACCTGTGTGAAGCCGAAGGGGGCGCTGTATCTGTTCCCGCGGCTCGACCCCGACGTGTTCAAGATCAAGGACGACCGGCGGATGGTCCTGGACCTGCTCCGGCAGGAGAAGATCATGGTCGTCCAGGGCACCGGCTTCAACTGGCCGGACCCGGACCACTTCCGGGTGGTGACGCTGCCCTCGGCGGTGGACCTGCGGGACGCGGTGGGCCGGATCGGCCGCTTCCTGGACGGGTACGGCCAGCCCTGACCTGCCTCATTGGTAAACAGCTCAACTTTAGAATCAATCCAATGTAGGATGGTTTCCTGGATTCACTCAGGAGGCCGTCCATGTACGAACCGATCCGCGCCAAGTCGGTCCACAGCACGATGGCCGGCACCACCCCGGAGTACCCCCACCGGTCCCGCGAGGAGGAGCTGGACATCCAGCTCGCCGGCCATCTCGCCGCCCTGCTCACCGTGACGGACGAGTTGCGGGCCCTCGCGCCCGGCGCGGAACTGGACGCCGCGGCCGAGCGGCTCGCCGGGCAGGTGGCCCGGTTGCGGGCCGGCGAGGCGCCGACCCGTATCCCGCCGGCCGCCGCGCACGGCACCGAGGAGCTGCTCGCGCTGCACCGGCGGGCGCATGCCCTGGCCGGACGGGCGCTGGTCGTCGCCGCGTCCCGGGCGGACACGGCGGCGGCGATCCTCTCCGCCGAGCTGATGGATCTGCACGCGGCGGCGTCGGAGCGGGGGGTCGCGCTGGCGCCGTAGGGTCGCGCCCGCGCGGCGCAGCCGCGCATGTCGCAGCCCCGCGCCCGCCCCGCGCCCGTTGGGGCGCGTTGCAGTCCCGGAGCCGACCCGACACCCCCCGTTCATGATCGAACCCGGGGAATGTTCCGTTCCGGGAGCAGGCTGCCCGGCGTGAGACGAATCGCAGGAATAGTCCTCGCGGTCCTGCTCGTCGGCGGTGTGGTGGCAGCCGTCGTCGCGGGCCGGGGAACAGCGGACACCGGCACGGCAACGAAGACCGTGCGTGCCGTGATCGGGTCGGAGAAGGCGGAGTTCTTCGCCGACCCCGCCGTGGTCGAGGCCCTCGCCGCCAAGGGCTACGCCGTGACCACCGAGACCTCCGGGTCCTGGGCGATGGAACAGCTCGACCTCAAGGGCTACGACCTCGCCTTCCCCTCCAGCCAGGCCCCCGCCGACGAACTCGCCGAGCGGTACGGCGTCCGGGAGCCGCTGCCCCGGCCGTTCTACTCGCCGCTGGTCGTCGTCGCCCACCGGGCCGCCGCCGACGTCCTGGCCGGCAACGGGCTGGCCACCCTCGACCGCGACCACGGCGGCACCCTGAAGACGGCCGCCTTCCTGGCCGCCGCCGCCGACGACCGCACCTGGCAGCAGCTCAAGGGCGCCCAGCGGCACGGGGAGCTGAGCGGCACGGTGTACGTCTCGACCACCGACCCGGAGTCCTCCAACTCCGGCGCCCTGTGGCTGGCCGCCGCCTCCTACGTGGCGGGCGGCAACCGGGTCGCCGCCTCGGCCGCCGACGTGGCCCGCACCGCGCCGCTGATGCGCAAGCTGGTGCGGGTGCAGGGTGCCCAGCAGTCCAGCTCGGACGCCGCGTTCCGGGACTTCGTCAGCGGCGTCGGCAACCCGCTGGTGCTGGTCTACGAGTCCCAGGTCACCGCCCTGCTCCAGGAGGACCAGGAAGTCGGCGACCTCACCGTCCTCTACCCGGACACCACCACGACCAGCGACCACACGGTGGTACCGCTGACCGAGGACGGCCGGAAGCTGGGGGAACTGCTCGCCTCGGACCCGAAGCTGCGGCAGCTCGCCGTCCGGCACGGGTTCCGGCCGCAGGGCGCGACCGCCGAGTTCGGCCGGGCCACCCAGGACCTCACCGCGTATCTCAACCAACAGCTGACCGGCGTCCGGCAGGCGCCCGTGCCCACCTCGAAGGTGCTGCGCGAGATCGCCCGCCGGGCCCGTGGATGACGGGGGCCCCGGACATGACCGACCAGGACACGACCTTCACGCTCACCCCGCCCGAACCGGTGGCCGCCGTGCCCCGGGAGAAGGCCGGCGGACTCGTCCCCGTGGACGAGGAAGCCCGCGCCGAGACGGCCCGCAAGGCCGCCGCCCACGTGGCGTCGCTGGCGGCGCTGGACGCCCGCTCCCCCGAGTTCGCCGGCAAGGTCGGCGAGATCACCGGGCTGGGCGCCGGCGAGCTGCGGGCCGCCGCCGCGCAGTCCAACCGGATGCTGGAGCGGACCGTGCGCAGCCTGCCCGGCAAGGGCGGCGACGCCCAGGCCCAGGTGGCCGGCTCGCTGGTGGAGCTGCGCCGGGTGGTCGAGGACCTCGACCCGCGCGACCTGCCGGCCGCCAGGGCCCGCCGGTTCCTGTCCCGGCTGCCCGGCGGCAGCCGGCTGCGCGACCACCTCGCCAAGTACGCCTCCGCGCAGGGCACCCTCAACGCGATCGTGGCCGCGCTGCGCGGCGGCCAGGACGAACTGCGCCGCGACAACGCCTCGTTGCAGACGGAGCGGATCCGGCTGTGGGAGACGATGGGCAAGCTGCAGGAGTACGTGGTGCTCACCGAGGCCCTGGACAGCGCCGTCGAGGAGCACATCGCCGGCGTCGGCGACCCCCAGCAGGCCGACGCGCTCCGTGCCGACGTGCTCTTCCCCGTCCGGCAGAAGCACCAGGACCTGCTGACCCAGCTCGCGGTGTGCGCGCAGGGCTACCTCGCCATGGACGTCGTACGCCGCAACAACGACGAGCTGATCAAGGGCGTCGACCGGGCCGCGACCACCACCGTGTCGGCGCTGCGGATCTCCGTCCTGCTGGCCTCCGCCCTGGACCACCAGAAGAAGGTCGTCGAGCAGGTCAACGCGTTGCGGGGGACGACCGAGGACCTGATCCGGGGCAACGCGGAGATGCTCGCCACGCAGAGCGGCGAGATCCAGCGGATCGCCGCCGACCCGGCGGTCGGCGCGGACACCCTGCGCCAGGCGTTCCAGCAGATCTACCGCACCCTGGACACCATCGACAGCTACAAGGCGCAGGCCACCGAGGCGATGGCCACTACGGTCGAGTCGCTGACCGCCGAGCTCCAGCAGGCGAGCACCTACCTGGAGCGCAGCCGCGCCAAGGGCGTCCTGGAAGGCGGCCCGGCATGAGACCCCGTCGCCTCGCCCTCGGCCTGACGGCCGCCCTCGCCCTGCTGACCGCCTGCACGCCCGCCGCCGACGACGGTACGACGGCCGGCGTCTCCACTCCCGGCGTCCCCGGCCCCGCCGCACCCGGCACCCTGCGCGTCCTCGCCTCCAGCGAGCTGACCGACATGGAACCGGTCCTGGAGCAGGTCCGGAAGGACACCGGCGTCACCGTCCGGCTGACCGCGATGGGCACCCTGGACGCCGTCGACATGCTGGCGAAGGGGAAGACGGACGGGCAGTACGACGCGGTCTGGCTGTCGTCCAACGACTATCTGCGACTGCGTCCGGAGGCCGCCGAGCGGGTCGTGTCCGAGACGCCGGTGATGACCAGCCCGGTCGCCATCGGCGTCCAGACCGCCACCATGCGGAAGCTGGGCTGGCAGCCCGCCGAGGTCACCTGGTCCCAGGTCGAGCGGGCCGTCGCGGCCGGGCAGCTGACGTACGGCATGACCGACCCGGCCCGCTCCAACTCCGGCTTCGCCACCCTGGTCTCGGTGGCCTCGGCGCTCTCCGGTGCCCAGGCGGCGCTGACCGACGCGGACGTGGCCGAGGCCCGGCCCCGGCTGAAGGAGTTCTTCCAGGGGCAGCAGCTGACCTCGGGCTCCTCGGGCTGGCTGGCGGCGGCCTACGAGCGGCGCGGCACCGTGGACGCGCTGCTCAACTACGAGTCCGTCCTCAAGGGCATCGACGGCCTCACCGTGATCCGCCCCCGGGACGGCGTGGTCACCGCCGACTACCCGCTCTCCTCGCTCACCGCCACCTCCGCCGCGACCCGCGAGGACGTCCGCGCGGTGGCCGACGCGCTGCGCACCCCGGCGCGCCAGCGGCAGATCACCGAGACCACCCTGCGCCGCCCGGTCGTCGCCTCCGTCGCCCCCGCCGCCGGCCTCGACCCCGAACGCCGCCGCGAGCTCCCCTTCCCCGGCACCCGCTCGGTCGCCGACGGCCTGCTCGACTCCTACGAGAACGAACTGCGCCGCCCCTCGCGCACGGTGTACGTGCTGGACACCTCCGGTTCCATGAAGGGCGACCGGCTCGACCGCCTGAAGACCGCGCTGACCGGCCTGACCGGCGACTTCCGGGAACGCGAGGAGGTCACGCTGATGCCGTTCGGCTCCGAGGTGAAGAGCGTGCGCAGCCATGTTGTCGACCCGTCCGATCCGCGGCGGGGCCTGACGGCGATCCGCGCGGACACCGACGCGCTCACCGCGTCGGGCGACACCGCCGTCTACACCTCGCTGGAGAAGGCGTACGACCACCTGGGCACCGGCCAGGACACGTTCACGTCGATCGTGCTGATGACGGACGGCGAGAACACCACCGGCGCCGACGCGGCCGACTTCGACGGCTTCTACCGCGCGCTGAGCCGCGACCGGCGGCAGATCCCGGTGTTCCCCATCGTCTTCGGCGACTCCGACCGGGCGGAGCTGGCGCACCTCGCCGAGCTGACCGGCGGCCGGCTGTTCGACGCCCAGCAGGGCTCGCTGGACGGCGCCTTCGAGGAGATCCGTGGCTACCAGTAGCAGGGCCTGGGCGTACCTGGAGTCCCGCAAGAACCTGACCGGCGGCGCCTGCGGGCTGGCCGGGCTGGTGCTGACCTTCACCGGGGCCGCCGGTCCGTACTGGCCGGTGGTGGTCGCCGGTCTGTACGGCGCGGGCGCGCTCATCGCCCCGCCGGAGCGGCCCGCCCCGCCCGCCTTCCCCGACCCGTCGGCCCGGCTGGAGGAGATCCGCGCCGACCTGGAACGGCTGCACGCCTACCTCGCCGGCGTCGACCTGCCCCCGGCCGCCGCCGGGCGGCTCACCGAGCTGCTGGACCTGCTGGGCGGGCTGCTGACGCCGGGCTGGGCCACCGAGGTGCTGGCCCAGGACCCGGAGGGCGTGCACACGCTGAACCGGGCGGTTCGGCAGGACGTGCCCGAGTCCGTCGACGCTTATGTGCGCACCCGCTGGTGGAGCCGGGTGACGCCGGGCGGCGAACCGCCGGAACGGCACCTGGAACGCCAGCTCGGCCTGCTGCACGAGGAGGCGGCGGCGCTGGCCGGGCGGCTGCGGGAGACCGAGGAGCGGCGCCAGGAGTCGCACACGCGGTATCTGGAGGACCGCTCCCAGTGAACGGCTGAGACAGGGGTATGGGCCGGGTCCGTCGCACGCCGTTGTGCGGGGACCCGGCCCGGACGGGGTCCGCCCCGATGCTCCGGGACATCGAGCTACTGGAGCGGGACGAACCCCCTCAACGGCCGGCCTTCGTGACGGCAACGCTGGTCAGGGCTTGCCGGACCGGCCGCGGAGACTGTCGGCGGGACTAGCCCAGGCGCTCCACCAGCGCCCGGTACTGGTCCCACAGCTCCTTCGGGGTGTGGTCACCGAAGGTGTTCAGGTGCTCGGGGACCAGGGCCGCCTCCTCGCGCCAGACCTCCTTGTCGACGCTGAGCAGGAAGTCCAGGTCGGCCTCGGAGAGGTCCAGGCCGTCGGTGTCCAGCGCGCCCTTGGCGGGCAGCACGCCGATCGGCGTCTCGACGCCCGCCGCCCGGCCCTCCAGCCGCTCCACGATCCACTTCAGGACGCGGCCGTTCTCCCCGAAGCCGGGCCACACGAACCGGCCGTCGTCGTCCTTGCGGAACCAGTTGACGTAGTAGATCTTCGGCAGCTTGGCCTGGTCCTTGTCCTTGGCCACGTCCACCCAGTGGCCCATGTAGTCGCCCATGTTGTAGCCGCAGAACGGCAGCATGGCGAACGGGTCGCGGCGCAGCTCACCGACCTTGCCCTCGGCGGCGGCGGTCTTCTCGCTGGCCACGTTGGCGCCCAGGAAGACGCCGTGGTTCCAGTCGAAGGACTCGGTGACCAGCGGTACGGCGGTGGCGCGGCGCCCGCCGAACAGGATCGCGGAGATCGGCACGCCCTTCGGGTCCTCCCACTCCGGCGCGATGATCGGGCACTGCGCGGCGGGGGTGGTGAAGCGGGCGTTGGGGTGCGCGGCAGGGGTCGGAGAGGCGGGCGTCCAGTCGTTGCCCTTCCAGTCCGTGAGGTGCGCCGGGGTCTCCTCGGTCATCCCCTCCCACCACACGTCGTTGTCGTCGGTGAGGGCGACGTTGGTGAAGACCGAGTTGCCCCACAGCGTCTTCATCGCGTTGGCGTTGGTGTGCTCGCCGGTGCCGGGCGCGACGCCGAAGAAACCGGCCTCGGGGTTGATCGCGTAGAGCCGGCCGTCCTCGCCGAACCGCATCCAGGCGATGTCGTCGCCGATGGTCTGCACCGTCCAGCCGGGGATGGTCGGCTCCAGCATGGCGAGGTTGGTCTTGCCGCAGGCGGACGGGAAGGCGGCGGCCACGTACTTGGACTCGCCGCGCGGCGGGGTCAGCTTGAGGATGAGCATGTGCTCGGCCAGCCAGCCCTCGTCGCGGGCCATGACGGAGGCGATGCGCAGCGCGTAGCACTTCTTGCCGAGCAGCGCGTTGCCGCCGTAGCCGGAGCCGTAGGACCAGATCTCGCGGTCCTCGGGGAAGTGCGAGATGTACTTGGTGCTGTTGCACGGCCAGGGCACGTCCTGCTGACCCTCGCCCAGCGGGGCGCCCAGCGAGTGCACGGCCTTGACGAAGAAGCCCTGCTCGCCCAGCTCGTCCAGGACCGGCCGGCCCATGCGGGTCATCGTGCGCATGGAGACGGCGACGTACGCCGAGTCGGTGATCTCGACGCCGATCGCGGAGAGCGGGGAGCCCAGCGGTCCCATGCAGAACGGGACGACGTACATGGTCCGGCCCCGCATCGAGCCGCGGAACAGGCCGTTCTCCCCGCTGAAGGTCTCCCGCATCTCGGCGGGGTCCTTCCAGTGGTTGGTGGGACCGGCGTCCGCCTCCTTGGCGGAGCAGATGAAGGTGCGGTCCTCGACGCGGGCGACGTCGCTGGGGTCGGAGGCCGCGTAGTAGGAGTTGGGGCGCTTGATCGGGTCGAGTTTCCGGAAGGTGCCCCTGGCGACGAGCTCCTCGCACAGCCGCTCGTACTCGGCCTCGGATCCGTCACACCAGACCACCTGGTCCGGCTGCGTCAGTTCGGCGATCTCGTTCACCCACGAGATCAGCTCCTGGTGCTGGGTGGGGACGGGGGAAGCCGCGATGTCGCGCGCCACGATTGCTCCTAACTGAGGGATGTGGTGTTGGAGGCCCCGTGGGGGCTGCGACCCGGACGCCTGCCCAGGATCACTCGGGCGCTCATCCGGTGCCGACCGCACTCATTTGATCATCCGACGCCCTCGCCCATCTGTCCAGAGGGGCGCACACCTGAGCGGCGTGAGGAACGCCACGCACCTCAGCGAATCTCCGCGCGGGCCCCGGTTTTTTTGCGTATACGTGGAGTTCACCTGGCGCTTCTTTTACTCGACACCCGTGAGATCATGGGATGTGAGACCGAATTCGTACGGTCGTACTGACGCGTAACTTACGGTTCCGTAGGTACGATTCGGCGCATGACTGCGTCCGCCTCCGATGCGCACACGGATTCCCCGGCCGCCGGCCGCGGTCCCGTCGCGCTCTCTCTGCCGCATCCGGTCAAGCCCAAGCTGCGCGGCTGGCTGCATCTCGGTATGTTCCCGGCCGTGCTCGTCGCGGGCCTCGCGCTCACCGCACTCGCCGACTCGACCAGAGCACGCGTCGCCTGCGGGATCTACGTCCTGACCGCCTGCCTGCTGTTCGGCGTGAGCGCCCTGTACCACCGGGGCGACTGGAGCCCGCGGATGGACGGCGTGCTGCGCCGCCTGGACCACGCCAACATCTTCCTGATCATCGCGGGCACCTACACCCCGCTGACCATGCTGCTGCTCCCGGCGTCCCAGGGCCGGTGGCTGCTGTGGGGCATCTGGGCCGCCGCGGCGGCCGGCATCGCCTTCCGGGTCTTCTGGGTCGGCGCCCCGCGCTGGCTCTACACCCCCTGCTACCTGGCCATGGGCTGGGCGGCCGTCTTCTACCTGCCCGACTTCATGCGGGCCGGCGGCATCGCGGTCCTGGTCCTGGTGATCGTCGGCGGGGTGCTCTACAGCGTCGGCGGCGTGGTCTACGGCATCAAGCGGCCGAACCCCTCACCGCGCTGGTTCGGCTTCCACGAGGTCTTCCACTCCTTCACGCTGGCCGCGTTCATCGCGCACTACGTGGGGATCTCGCTGGTCGCCTACTAGACCGACAATGGAAGGCATGACCCCGGCGCACACCCCCGCCTCCGCACCGGCCCGCCCGCCGGGTCTGCGGGAGCGGAAGAAGCTCAAGACCCGGCTCGCGATCAGGGCGGCGGCGTACGCCCTGATCCGCGAGCGGGGCTACGACGCCACCGGCGTCGAGCGGATCGCCGAGCGCGCCGAGGTCTCGCCGAGCACCGTGCTGCGCTACTTCCCCACCAAGGAGGACATCGTCCTGTGGGACGACTACCAGCCCTTGGTGGCGGAACTGCTGGACCACCACCCGGCCGACGAACCGCTGCCGCAGGCGCTGCGCCGGGCGCTGCACCGCGCGACCGCCCTCACCCTCGGCGAGAACCCGCACTTCGGCCGGGACGACATGCTGCTCCGGATCCGCCTGGTGGCCGAGGTCCCGGCCGTCCGCGCCCGGCTGCTGGAGACCATGTCCGGCACCGGCCGCCTGCTGTGCCGCGCCCTGGCCGGCCGCACCGGCCAGGGCGAGCGCGACCTGGAGCTCCGGGTCTACGCGGTGGGCCTGACGGGAGCCCTGCTGGAGACGGTGGTCTACTGGGTCGAGCAGGGCTGCCGGGACGACCTGACGCTGCTGACCGACCGCGCCCTCGCCGTCTTCCGGGACCTGCCCGACACCCGGCGATCATGACATCCTGAACAGGTGAACGGTCCCGAGATCCGCGTCGAGTTCGCCCCCGAGCTGCTCCTCTTCGTCCCCCGGGCCCGGCCGACGGGCAGTGTCCCGGCCGCCACCGACGGCGTCTCCACCCTCGGCCACGTCGTGGAGTCCCTCGGCGTCCCGCTGACCGAGGTCGGCACCCTGCTCGTCGACGGCCGACCGGTGCCGCCCGGCCACGTCCCGACGCCCGGCGAGTCGGTGACCGTACACCCCGTGGACCGCCCGCAGCAGGTGCCGGGCGCCCCGTTGCGCTTCCTGCTCGACGTCCACCTCGGCACCCTGGCCCGCCGGCTGCGCCTGCTCGGCGTGGACACGGCCTACGAGTCGACCGACATCGGCGACCCGGCGCTGGCCGCCCGCTCCGCCGCCGAACGCCGCGTGCTGCTCAGCCGCGACCGGGGCCTGCTGCGCCGCCGCGAACTGTGGGCCGGCGCCTTCGTCCACAGCACCCGCCCCGACGACCAGCTGACCGACATCCTGAACCGCTTCGCCCCCGCCCTGCGCCCCTGGACCCGCTGCACGGCCTGCAACGGCACGCTCCGCGAGGCCACCAAGGAACAGGTCGCCGACCAGCTGGAAAGCGGCACCCAGCGGTCGTACGACGTCTTCGCCCAGTGCGCGTCATGCGGCCGCGCGTACTGGCGCGGAGCGCACCACGGGCAACTGGAAGCGATCGTCAACCGATACGCCGGGTAACCGCCTCCCGCAACCGCCCGGCATCGGTGGTAGGCGCGTCACAGGTGAAGTTCCGGCACACGTACGCCGCCGGCTCCCCGCCGACCAGCCCCCGCCCGGCAAGCAACGGAAACTCCTCGCTGCCCGCCGCGCCGAACGCGACCACCATCCCCGGCGCCGTCCCGAGCAGCGCCACCCGCCGCAGCTCCCCGTCCCCCACGACCGCGACCTCCCGCGGCCCGTCGAGCAACGCCTCCGCCGCCGCCAGCCCCCACCCCACGAACCTCGGCACCCGCGGCCCGAGCGCCTTCACCACGCCCAGCGCGTGCTCCGCCGCCTCCCGGTGCGGCCCGGACCCGGTGTGCGCGGCGTACGTCAGCAACGCCCCGGCCGCCGCCGTCCACCCGGAGGGCGCCGCGTTGTCCGTCGGGTCCTGGGGCCGCCGGATCAGCCGCTCCGCGTCCACCGCCGTGTCGTACAGCGACCCGTCCGGGTCGCGGAACCGGGTCAGCACGTGGTCCAGAAGCAACCCGGCGAAATCCAGCCAGACGCCCTCCCCGGTGACCGAGGCCAGCGCGAGGAAGCCCTCGGCGACATCGGCATAGTCCTCCAGCACCCCGGCGTTGGTGCCCGCCCGCCCGTCCCGGCTGGTGCGGGTGAGCCGGCCCTGGTCGTCCAAGTGCAGCCGGACCAGCAGGTCGGCCGCGGCGACGGCGGCCTCGACCAGGTCGGGCCGGTCGAAGTAGGCGCCGGTCTCGGCCAGCGCGGCGATCGCGAGGCCGTTCCAGGCGGCGACGACCTTGTCGTCCCGCCCGGGAGCGGGCCGCCGACCCCGCGCGGCCAGCAGCCGTTCCCGTACCGACCGGACCCGCTCGGCGTCGAACACGCCCTCGTGCTGCGGGAGCTGGAGCACCGAGGCGCCGTGCTCGAAGGTGCCCTCCTCAGTGACGCCGAAGTACTGCGCGGCGAGCTGGGCGTCCGCCTGGCCGAGCACCGCGCGCAACTGCTCGGGCGTCCACACGTAGTACGCGCCCTCGACGTGCCGGCCGGTGCCGTCGTCGCTGTCGGCGTCCAGCGCGGAGGCGAACCCGCCCTCGGCGGTGCGCAGTTCACGGACCAGGAAGTCGGCACTCTCCAGGGCGACCCGGCGGGCGAGGCCGGACCCGGTGGAGCGCCACAGATGGGCGTACACGCGCGTGAGCAGCGCGTTGTCGTACAGCATCTTCTCGAAGTGGGGCACGACCCACTCCCGGTCGACCGAGTACCGCGCGAACCCGCCGCCCAGCTGGTCGTAGATCCCGCCCCGGGCCATCCGCTCACAGGTGTCGGCCGCCATCTGCGCCGCGCCCTCCGCGCCGGTACGGGCGTGGTGGCGCAGCAGGAACTCCAGCACCATGGACGGCGGGAACTTCGGCGCCCCGCCGAACCCGCCGCGCCGCTCGTCGTACTCCCGGGTCAGCCCCAGCAGCGCCGCCGCGAGCTCCTCCTCGCCGGGCACCTGGGCGTCGCCGTAGGAGATCTCCCGCCCGGCCAGATCCCGGACGATCTTCCCGGCCACGTCGGTGACCTCCCCGCGCCGCTCGGTCCACGCCTGCTGGACGCCGGTCAGTACCTGCCGGAAGGACGGCATGCCCTGGCGGGGCGCGGGCGGATAGTACGTACCGAAGTAGAACGGCTCGGCGTCCGGCGTGAGGAAGACCGTCATCGGCCAGCCGCCCTGCCCGGTCGCCGCCTGCACCGCCTCCATGTAGACGGCGTCCACGTCGGGGCGCTCCTCGCGGTCGACCTTGACGCTGACGAAGTGCGAGTTGAGGAAGTCGGCGGTGGCCCGGTCCTCGAACGACTCGTGGGCCATGACGTGGCACCAGTGGCAGCTGCTGTACCCCACGCTCAGCAGCACCGGCACATCCCGCCGCCGCGCCTCCTCGAACGCCTCGGGCGACCAGGGCCACCAGTCGACGGGGTTCTCGGCGTGCTGGAGCAGGTAGGGGGACGTCTCGCGGGCCAGTCGGTTCGCCATGGGGTCCATCCTGCCCCAGTACCCGCGCCGCACCGGACAGCACACCGCCGGGGCTCTCCCCAGGGAGTTCACACCGCAGGACACTTGACCCGCGCGCCAAGTGGGAAGGACCCGTGAACGGGCGGGCCCTCGGAGGGGGACGGGACATGCGGGACAGTCATCGGGCGGAGGCCGACCGGCTGCTGGTGCGGGCCGTGGAGGAAGAGGTGCGGCGCACCGGCGGGCGGGTGGACGGCGGGGTGCTGCTGTCCCGGGCGCGCGGCGCGCTGGACTCGATGGCGCGCACCGCCGCCGAGGAGTACGACGCCTACACCCGGGCGCTGGACGAGGCCGGCGCCGGGCAGCTCACGTTCCGCCAGCGCTGGGCCCGGGAGGGCGCGGGCACCCCGCTCGCGGTGGCCGCCGTCGCGGCCGTCGCGGCGGCGGTGGCCGACGTCGCGCTGGGCACCGGCACCGGCACCGCGGTGGGCGCGGGCCTCGCGGTCGGGGTGGTGGGCGCGGCGGCGACCGTGGTGAAGGTGATGGGCGCGCATCTGCCGGCCGCGCATCACCGGGCGGGGGCCGTCAACCAGCCGGGCGGCCCCGGGCAGTTGCGGCTCCAGTGGCTGACGGCGCTGGAGGTGCGCGGCATCCGGCCGTTCCTGGACCAGCAGCGGGTGCTCGCCGCGTCGACCGGACCGAGCAAGCCGGGGCCGAAGCTGCGCGGCGCGGACAAGAGCGCGGCGGCCCGCGGGCGGACCGTGCTCGAGCAGTCGTTCGGGCAGCTGCCGGTGCCGGACGGCGTGTTCGCGGGCCGGCGGCAGGAGACGGCCCGGCTGCGGCAGTGGGTGCGGGCGGCCCGCGCCAGTACCGAGACCAAGCCGACGGTGGTGGTGCTGCACGGGGCGCCCGGCAGCGGCCGTACGACACTGGCGGTGCGTGCCGCCCACGATCTGAAGGACTACTTCCGCGGCGCCTGCGTCGTCGATCTGCGCGGCGAGACCACCGGCGATCCGCTGCCCACCCGGGACGCCCTGCTGCACCTGCTCAACCGGCTCGGCGCACCCCGGGAGCAGTTGCTGTTCCGCGAGCGTTCGTCGGCGGACCAGCAGGTCAGACGGCTGAGCGAGCTGTACCACCAGCATCTGACCGGCGTCCCGGTCGTTGTCGTCCTGGACGACGCGAGTGATGTGGAACAGGTGCGCGCGCTGCTCCCGGAACGGTCCGACAGCCTGGTCCTGATCACCGCGCGCCGGCCGCTCGACCTGCCCGCGGACCTGCCCGCCCGGGTGCACCAGCTGCCGGTCGAGCCGCTCGACGCGGCGGGCGCCGAGGAACTCCTGCGGGCCACCGCGCAGGACACCGACGGGCCCTACGACGCCGAGTCCGCCGACCTGATCCGGGACCTGTGCGGCGGGCTGCCGCTGGCGCTGCGGGTCGCCGGGTCCGCGCTCGGCCCGCGCTCGCCGCGCGCCCTCGCCGCCGACCTGGGCGCCTACGGCCCGGTGGAACCCGTCGAGCGGGCGCTGTGGCTGCGCTACACCGACCAGCCGGAACCCGCCCGCAGGCTGCTGCGCCGGCTCGCGCTGGCCGGCCGTACCTCGCTGGGCGCCGCCGCCGCTGCCGCGCTGCTGGCCACCGACGAGACGGCGGCCACCAAGCAGCTGACGGCGCTGTCCCGGGCCGGGCTCATCGACCACGTCCGCGGCAGCCGCTACCGGCTGCACGACGTGGTCCGCGCCTTCGCCCAGGCCCGGCTGCTCGACGAGGAGGAGCCGGCCGAGCGGACCGCGGCGCAGGAACGGCTGATCACCAACTACGGCGAGCTGGCCGACTCGGTGCTGCGGCTGGTCGACGGCAACATGTCGACCCGCTCGGACCGGTTCGGCCCGCACGGCTTCACCTCGCTGGACGAGGCGCTGCGCTGGCTGGACGACGAGTCCAGCTTCATCACGGCGACACTCCGGTACGCCGAGGGCGTCGACCAGGGCGCGGTGCTCAATCTGCTGGGCGCGCTGTGCGACTACTGCCTGCTGCGCGGCGACCTGTACCGGCTCGGCGAGATCAGCGACCTGGCGCAGGCCGTCGACCAGGGGCTGCTGCTGCGCTCGGTGCAGTGGCGTACCGGTATCGCGGCCCGCCAGGTCGGCGAGCTGGACAAGGCGCGCACCACGCTGGCCTCCGTGGTCGACCTGTATCTGGAGGCCCAGCACGACGCGGGCGCGGCCCGGGCGCTGACCTCGCTCGGCATCACCCTGCACCACCAGGGCAACCTGACCGGGGCGGCGGCCAAGCTGCACGAGGCCCTCGGCCTCCAGGCCGCCCCCGACCTGGCCACCGACCGGGCCTGGACACTGCACGCGCTGGCCGCGGTCCAGCGCGACCGCTCCCGGCTCGCGGAGGCCCTGGAACTGCTGGAGGAGTCGCTCGTCCTGCACCGCGCGGGCGAGTCGGTGCACGGCCAGGCGTGGGCGCACTTCCAGCTCGGCCAGCTCCATCTGCGCCGGGGCGACGTGCCGCGCGCGGAGGCCGAGCTGCGGGCCGCCCTCGGCCTGTACGGCCGTACCCAGGACCGGCGCGGCGAGGCATGGGCGCTGACCCAGCTGGCCCGGGCCCGGCTGGTCTCGGGAGACGCGGCGCGGGCGGTGGCGGAGCTGCGCGAGGCGGTCGGCCGGCACCGGGACAACGAGGACGCGCGCGGCGAGGCGTGGACCCTGTACTACCTGGGCCAGGCGCTGGAGGAGACCGGCGACCTGGACCGGTCGGTGCGCGAACTGGAGCGGTCCCGCACGATGTTCTCCCGGATGCGGGACGTCTACGGACTGGCCTGCGCCCGGCACCACTCGGCCCGGGTCACCCGCGACCAGCGCGCCGCGCAGACCGGTTCGCTGCGCAACTCCGGTTTCGCCCGCCAGCTCCTGGTCGACGCCCGCGCCGACTTCCACCGCATCGGCGTCGCGCACGGCGAGGCGTGGACCTGCCTGGAACTGGCCGTGGTCGACGCGGGCAACGGCCGCACCCCGCAGGCGCTCAGCCTGTGCGACGAGGCGGTCACCCTGTTCGCCTCCTACGGCGACCGGCGCGGCGACGACTGGGCCCGCTTCCTGCGCTGCACCCTGCTGCCGTACGCCGCGCCCGGCGGCGTCGAGATCGGCACGGCGGTCGCCCAGGAGGAACTGGCCCAGCTGACCCGCGCCACCCACCCGGCCCGCGACGAACGCCTGGCGGAGGGCCTGACCGCCTACGGCCTGCTGCTGGAACGCGGCATCCGGCTGGACTCCGGCTGGCAGGCCTGGCAGCTGGGCATGGTCCCCAGCCGGCACGCTCGGGAGGTCATGGGGGTGGAAGTGGAAGTCAAGCAGGGTTGACAATATGAGGAGTCGTCACGGGGGGATCGATGGACGAAGTGCTGCGCGGGCCGACTCCGCCGCCGCCGGTTCCGGAGCCGTTCGCCGGACGGGACGACGAGATGCGGGAACTGTCGTCGTGGCTGTCCGGCCCCGACGCAGTGGCACGGAGGCTGGTCCTGCACGGTCCGGCCGGGGTGGGGAAGTCCGCGCTGGCCGCAGCGCTGGTGCGCCGGCTGGGCGACGCGCTGCCGGTGCACTGGATCACCGCCGGTGCCGACGAGCACGTGGAGACGGTCCTGCTGCGGCTCCTCGCCGCGCACCGAGCACCTCGGCTGCCTGTGCTCGAAGCGGCGGTGCGGACGGACCGGACGGTCTTCGCCGACCTGCTGCGCGACCAGTGCCGACGGCACATCACCGGCTCCGTACTGGTCCTGGACGGCGTGCGGCCGGCCCTGGGCCGGGCCGTGCTGGACGCCGTGCGGCCGAGTACCAACATGGTCGTCGTCACCTCCCGGCAGCGCGGCCGGTGGGCCGGTCCGACCGTCCGCCAACACCAGGTGCGTCCGCTGGGCGCGCGGGACGCGGCCGGCCTGGTCGGCTCCCTGGCGGGCCCGGCCGCGACGCACGCCGCGGTGCGCCCGCTGGTCCGGGCGGCCCGGGGACTGCCGCTGTGGCTGCGGGTGGCGGGCGCGGTCCTGCCCCGGACCGCCACCGGTCCGGCGCCGCGCACACCGGACGACCTGTTCGCGCTCGCCGCCGGTCTGCTCGACGGCCGGGCCCGGCAGGCGCTCACCCGGCTGGCGCTGCGGGCCGCGGACGGCAGGCCCGTCGCCGTCCGGCCGGCCGAGGAACTGGTCGCCGAAGCCGGTGACCCGGATGCGTTGCCGGGCGTCTTCGACGGCCCGCTGGCGTACGGACTGCTGCGGCCGGGCCGGGAGGGCACCCTTGTGCTGCCCACGCCGGTCGCGCACGCCGCGCTGCGCGGCACGTCGGCCGCCGAGCGGGCCCGGGTGACCGCGGACCTGGGCAGCATCGCGTACGCCCTGGCCCGCCGCGCGGTGGGCACGCTCGACGGCCGGGGCCCCGCCGGCCGGCCGCTGACCGACGACGTGACACCCGCCCAACTGGCCGCGCACATCGATGAGTTCCTGGAACTGGCCGCTCACGACGAGGAACTCGCCGAAGCCCTGGCCACCCTCCTGGCCGTCGCCGGCGACGCCCACCGGCTGGTCGCCCTGCACCGCGTGTCGGGCCGCACGACCGGGGTCGCCCTGGCCGGCCTGCTGCGCGACCTGGGCCGGCCGGCCGCGGCGGAACCCGGGTTCCGGGCCGGGCAGTGGGAGACGCGAGCCGAGGGATGGTCCCCCGGCCCGCGGGGTGCCGCCGAGAACATGTACTGCTCCGGTGAGCTGACCCGCACCCTGAACGCGGTGCGGCGGGCCACGCCCGACGACGAGGCCGGGCTGGCCTGGCTGGCGACGGTGCAGGGGGCCGCGCTGTGCGACCAGGGACGCCCGCTCGAAGCCCTGGCGGCGATCGAGTCGGCGATCGAGGGGCACCGCCGCACCGGTTGCGCCCGGGGGCACGGCTGGGCGCTGCTGCACCACGCCCGGGCCCTGCTGTCGGCCGGCCGGCTGCTCCAGGCCGAGCACTCGCTGGGCCAGGCCGCCGCGTCGCTCGCCACCGCGGGCGACACCCGCGGCCGCAACTGGGTCGCCACCGAATGCGTCCGGCTCCATCTGCTGCGGGACCGCGGCCGGGAGGCCCTGGACGCGGCGCAGCGGGCGCTCACCTCGCACGAAGCGGCCGAGGACATCCGGGGCATGGGCTGGACCTGCCTCTATCTGGGGCTCGCCCAGGGACTGCGGGGACGCACCGGTGAGGCCCGGGTGGCGTTGCGGGCCGCATCAAGGCACTTCCAGGACTGCGGGGACCAGGTGGGCGCGGCGTGGGCCCGGCACCGCCACCTGCTGCTGACGGCCGGCCGGGGCCGGGCCGGGGAACTGGAGGCCGTGGCGAAGGAGTTCGCCGCCGCCGGCTGCCCCGTCGGTCAGGCGTGGTCGCTGGTCGAGGGTGCCCTGCGGACCGACTCACCGCAGGGCGTCGACGAGTTGCTGCGGCCCGCGCGGTCCGCGTTCAGGGACCTCGACGACCAGGTGGGTCTCGCCTGGCTGGAGGCGGTACGGCGGTTTCGCGGCGGATACGGCGAGGTGCACGTCCCCGCGCCCGCCCGGCAGGCCCCCTTCCCCGCGGACTTCGCCGGGCGGGAGGCGCTGGACGCCGGTCTGCGGGCGTTCTGGCGGGTGGTGGACGCCGGGCAGCCGCCCGCCATCCCGATGCGCGCCCGCGACATCGTCGGTGTCCCCGTCCGCAATCGGACCAAGCCACTGACGCGGTACCTCGCGGACCGCGCGGGCGCCGGCCCGCTGCCCCGCTGCCAGATCCGCCTCACCCTCCTCGACCCGTCCCGCATCCTGCTGCGCGTGATCCCCGCCGCGGACCACCCCTGGGCCGCGGCCGAGGACGACCGCCCCTGGCTCACCGCGGTCGCCCTCCCCCTCACCCCCGCCACGGTGGAACCGGCCACCGCCCTGCTGCGACCGTCCGAACGGGAAAACCACGGTGCCGAGTTCGACTTCACGGCGGCCCGCCCGGGCCTGCACGTCATCCGCTTCACCGTCGCCCTGGAACGCACCGGCACGGTCCTCCAGCAGGTCGAGACCGAACTGGAGATCCTGGACGCCGACCGGGCGGACGGCCGCGCCGCACCGCACGCGGTCTCGGGGTGGGGACGGTAACGGCGCATGAGCACCGAACTGCGGGTACGGATCGTGCAGGACCCCAGCGACGGCTTCACCCGGCTCCCGGACGACCTGGCCGAGGGCCCCGACATCACCGTCAGCCTCGACGCCCTGGCCGACGGCCGGATACGCGCCCGGCTGTACGGGCCCGCCGTGCCGTACCAGTACGGAACCGAGCACCGGGTGGACCTGGCCGTGCGCCCCGAGGAGATACGCGCGGCCGCCGCGCGGCTGTGCCGGCACTGGAAGGACCTGCTGATCGACTTCCGGGCGCTCGCCCCCGACGGCCGCCCGCTCCCGACCGGGCCCGAACAGCCGTACGCCTCTCTGGTCGACCTGCGGTCCCGGCCGCCGGGCGAGCTGTACGGCCTGCTGCACGAACTGGCGCTGGCCGGGTCGGAGTTGCTGTTCGGCACGCTGCTCGGCGGGGAAGATCCCCGGGTCCGGCGCTTCGGCGCCCACCTGGCCCAGGCGCTGGACGGCCGGGAGGGGCTGCGGGTCCGCTTCGACTCGGAGCTGTACGTTCCCTGGCCGATGGTCTGCCTGCCGCTCGACGACCTGCCGCCGCCCGGCGAGGACGGCGACCCCGGCACTCTCTTCCCGCGCTTCCTGGGCCACCGCCACCAGATCGAGCAGACCGGCGGCGCCTACC
This sequence comes from Streptomyces sp. NPDC023723, assembly GCF_040639815.1. Taxonomy (NCBI): domain Bacteria; kingdom Bacillati; phylum Actinomycetota; class Actinomycetes; order Kitasatosporales; family Streptomycetaceae; genus Streptomyces; species Streptomyces sp. NPDC023723. Next base: position 55,238 of record NZ_JBFAAP010000011.1, on the reverse strand, counting down.
CGTGGCTGGACGGCCGGCGCGAGCCGCCCGTGGTGCCGTCGGTCAGCCTCAACCACGACCTGCGGGTCGACCGCCGGGGCCGGACCCGGGCCGCCGAGGTCGCCGCGGTGCTGGCCAAGGACACCCGCTTCGTGGAGCGCACCACGCGCGCCGAGTTCGTACGGGCGCTCGCGGACGCCTCCCTCGACGAGCACCTGATGTACTTCTGGTGCCACGGTCACTTCGTCGCCAACGGCGCCCAGCCCGCCGGCCTGGCCGTGCGGCTGACCGACCAGGTGCCGATCGACGCCCAGACCGTCCGGGACCGGCGACGCCGCTTCTCCCACGACAGTCCGTTCCAGCCGTTCGTCGTGCTCAACGCCTGCCACGCGGGGATTCCCGAAGGCGGCGGCGACGTGGCGTTCCTGGGCCGGGAACTGATCCGGGCCGGTGCCCGCGGTGTGCTCGGCCCGGGGATCGAGATGCCGCAGGCGTTCGCCGCCGAGTACGCCCTGGAGTTCGTCACCCGCTATCTGCGCGGTACGGCGACGGCCGGCGCGGTCGCGCATGCCGTGACCCGGCACTTCACCGACGAGCTGGGCAATCCGCTCGGCCTCGCCTACGCCCTGCACCACGGCATGGACAGCAGGCTGGAGCGGGCCGTCACCGACACCGCCGGCGGAACCGGCGCCGGCCAGGAGATCACCGTATGACCGAGCACGTCCTCGACCACAGCGTTCGCGTCGTCGACCTGGCTGCCGACGGCTGGCTGCTGGAGGACACCGCCGCGGGTCCCCGGCCGGTCCCCGCCGACCGGCTGGCGGACCACTTCGCCGAGGAACTGGCGCCGCCCGACTGGGCCACGGACCTGATCGTCTACGTCCACGGCTGGCAGACCGGCCCGGAGTCCGCGCTCGACGCGGTGGGCCGGCTGCTGGCTCTGACGGCCGCGCGGTACGCCGCCGGGGACTATCCGCGGCTGAAGCCGTGGCGGCCGTGGACGGTGCTGGTCCGCTGGCCGTCCCGGTCGCTGTTCTCCTTCGGCGGCTACCGCCGTATCCGGGACCGGGCGCACGCCATGAGCACGGAGGGACACGCGGCCAAGGTCATCGGCCGGCTGCTCGGCCAGCTGGACCTCCACCGGGCGGACCCGGCCGCACCGCCCGTCCTGGCCAACCGCGACGGCCAGTACCTGCATCTGGTCGGGCACTCCTTCGGCTGCCGGTTCCTGTGCGAGGCCGTGCAGTGGGCGGCGGACGAACCGCTCACGCTGGGCTGGAGCACCCCGGAACCGGCGGGCCGGCCGTTCACCGTCGACTCGATGCTGCTGTTGCAGATGGCGGCGCCCCGCGACGCCTTCACGACCACCTTCACCGCGCTCGGCGAGGCCCCGTTGCGCGGCCCGGTCGTGGCCACCTACTCGCAGCACGACCGGGCCACCGGGTTCTGGCATCTGCGGGCCGAGAAGACGGCGGGCATCGGCCACGCGGGCATCGGCCCGGCGCCCGCGCCGGTGTCCGCGATCCGCATGCTGCCGCCGGGCGAGCCCTACCCCCTCGCCATCCTCGACCACCGCTTCGTCAGCGTGGACGCGAGCGACGTGTTCGTGCACGGCAACGGGTTCGCGGGGGCCCACTCCGACCATCTCCGACCGGAGTCGGCCCACCTGCTGCTGTCCCTGGCCGAACACTCCCGGTGACCGTCGCCGGTTGGCGGCGTGGCGACGGTCAGCGCTCGCGTGCGGTCGAGCTGGTCCAGCTGGCCAGGAGATCGAGTGCCTGGCGTCCGGGTGAGTCGGGCTCGGGCGAGTAGATGGTGATGCGGAGCCCGGGGTCAGCGGGCAGATCAAGGGCTTCGTAGGGCAGCGCCAGGTTCCCGACCAGCGGGTGGTGGAGTCGCTTCACGCCGGAGTACTGGAACTTCACGTCGTGCCTGGCCCAACGCCGGGCGAACTCGTCGCTCTTCGTGGAGAGCTCTCCGATCAGGTCCGTCAGGCCCTTGTCTTTCGGCGAGTGGCCGGTCTCGGTGCGCAGGAAGGCCACCGAGTCGTTGGCGGCCTTCTCCCACTCGGGCCAGAAATCGGCGGAACCAGGATCGAGGAACAGGAATCGCGCGGTATTGACCGGACCGCGCTGCGCGAACAACGGGGAATCGTAGACCGGGGCATACAGGGCCTGGCCGAGAGAGTTGGCGGCGAGGATGTCGAACCGCCCGTTGCGGATGTAGGCCGGCAGGCCGGTCATCGCGTCGAGCATCCGCTGGACCACCGGTCGGATCCGCCCGGTCGCGGCGGGTGGCCGGCGCCCGGACGCGGTGGCCGAGCGGGCCAGGCCGTAGAGGTAGGACCGCTCGGCATCGTCCAGCTGAAGTGCGTGGGACAAGGCGTCCAGCACCGAGTCCGAGGCACCGCTCAGGTTCCCGCGCTCAAGGCGGATGTAGTAGTCGACGCTCATCCCGGCGAGCAGCGCCACCTCCTCCCGGCGCAACCCGGTCACTCGCCGTTTGACACCGAAAACGGGGAGTCCTGCCTGCTGGGGCGTAATGCGGGCGCGACGGGAACTGAGAAACTCCCGCACCGCACCGGCCTGCTCACGCCGCTCGCTGTCGGTCACATCGCCACCCTAGGTCGCGTGGCGGTGTGCTGGGAGGTACTGCCGTTACCCGGAAGAGCAGTAGCTCCCACCCGCGCACGCATACGAGTCTCATTCGATGGACCACCAGCGGTCCACTCCACACCTCGACGCATCAGGGAGCCCAACATGACGATAAGGCGAGTAGCCACTGGCCATGACGCGGAGGGCAAGGCTGTTTTTGCCAGCGACGTGGAACTCGAGCACGACGGGGGCGGTGGCCCCATTTACCAGATTTGGGGCGGCGACCACAAAGGCGTGCGCTTCCCTGACGCCGGTTCGGAGCCGGTCTGCGAGGACGAGTACTTCCCGAGGACCGGCGGATTTCGCTATGTAGTGGTCACGCTGGCACCGAATGGCGCAGACCCGTTGCCGGAGCCGGCACCGGGCACATTCACCCCGCGACGGCGAATGCGTCACGGCTTCGACGGTAATTTCCCCGAGGGCGGCGGGATGCACAAGACGGCCAGCATCGACCTCATGGTGGTCTTGTCCGGAGAGCTCACCCTCGAACTCGACGACGGCGCCCGCAAGACCCTGAAAGCAGGCGACACGATCATCCAGAACGGAACGAAGCACCGGTGGATCAATAACGGCGACGTACCAGCGGTCTGTGCGGCCGTCATCATCGGTATCGATCACGCCGACTTCGCCTAGCGGTACGGGCGAGACGGCTCCGCCACCGTCATCGCCCAGGGCACCGACTGCACCAGCGTCCTCGTGGAGATCACCGACAAGGCGCCGTGGGTACCGCTACCTAATCGCCACTTCGGTCCCCGCTTCCGGGTGTGCGCGCGCCGGCGTCACCGCCGGTCGGCGCACCGGCCTCGGTGTTCTCGCCCTCGGCGAAGTCGACCTTGCCCATGTGCCGGTTCATCGACTTCATCAGGAACCACACCGCCACGGCCAGCACCGCGAAGACGATGAAGCCGAGGACACCGGGGGTGACCTTGTCCTCGTCCACCTCGGCGAGGGTGACGAGGTGTGCCATTGCCAGGCTTGCGCTTGCGCTCATGTCAGGCATTCTCCCGGATGCCCGCGAAGAGGTCGTCCTCGGGGAGGGAAGTGTCCACGAGCGACTTCGCGAGCTCGTACTCCTCGGTGGGCCAGACCTCCTTCTGGAGATCCATCGGGATCCGGAACCAGCCGCCGTCGGGATCGATCTGGGTGGCGTGCGCGATCAGCGCCTTGTCGCGGATCTCGAAGAAATCGGCGCACGGCACGTGCGTGGTGAGCGTGCGCTCCACCCGCTCCATCTCGTTCCAGCGCTTGAGCCACTCCCCGTAGGGCGACTCCAGGCCGCGCTGGAGCATCGCGTGGTGCAGCGCCTCGGTGCGCTGCCGGTTGAAGCCCTGGTTGTAGTACACCTTCAGCGGCTGGTACGCCGGTCCGTACTCGCTCTCCGGGTACTTCTCGGTGTCCGTCGCCCCCTCGAACGCCACCATCGTGATCTTGTGGGTCATGATGTGGTCGGGGTGCGGGTAGCCGCCGTTCTCGTCGTAGGTGGTGATCACCTGGGGACGGAAGGCGCGGATCTTGCGCACCAGCTCGCCGGCCGCCTTGTCGACGTCCTCCAGGGCGAAGCAGCCCTCCGGCAGCGGCGGCAGCGGGTCGCCCTCGGGCAGCCCCGAGTCGACGAAGCCGAGCCACTCCTGCTTGACGCCCAGGATCTCGCGGGCCTCGTCCATCTCCTTCCTGCGTACCTCGTGAATGTTCTCCTCGATGTACGGGTCGCCCTGGAGCTTCGGGTTGAGGATGGAGCCGCGTTCCCCTCCCGTGCAGGTCACCACGAGCACGTCCACTCCCTCGGACACGTACTTCGCCATGGTGGCCGCGCCCTTGCTCGACTCGTCGTCGGGGTGGGCGTGGACGGCCATCAGTCGCAACTGGTCAGTCAAGACTCGATCCTCGGTTAGTCGGCGCCCCGGTGTCGGAAGGCGCGATCCATCTGTGCCGCCCCGCGACGGTCGTCCTCGAGGGGCGGTGGTCGGGTGACGGGCGGGCGGCTTCTATAGTGACCGAATCGGGGGGCGAATAATTCCGGGGCCCGGCTCCGGAGGCCCTGCCGGGGCTTCCGCTCCGCTCCTGCCGAGAGGACGATCATGAGTACGGCGACCACGCGCCCGCCCGAGAGCCGGTACGGCCGCTCCTCGGACGCTCAGGCCGACCGCACTCTCAAGGTCGTCGGCACCGTTCTCGGCATCGCCCTGCTCGCGCTGATCGGCTGGTTCGGCTACCACTACGTGGCGCAGAGCGAGATCAGCGGCGAGGTGATCACCTTCGAGACCGGCGAGAAGTCGGTCAAGATCCACCTCGAGGTCCGCAAGGACGCCGGCGTCAGCGGCTACTGCACCGTGCGGTCCCAGTCGGAGGACGGCGCCGAGGTCGGCCGGGCCGACTTCCGGTTCGAGGGCGAGCAGACCCGCTTCGACAAGGTCGTCACCCTGCGCACCAGCGCCCGGGGCTCCACGGCCGAGCTGCTCGGCTGTCACGCGGACTGACCGGCCCCAGGCCGTCGAACGATTCCGTCGCCGCTGACCTGCGCCGACGTGACACTGACGGCTTATGTCCTCCCCCTTTGGCCCGTCAATTGTTAGGCTCGTGGTTTCGCCCTTCCGTAGAGGAACATGTTCCTGGGTAGGGCGATGCTTTGTATTCCCAGTACCGACGAGGAGCACCCTGTGACCCAGACCAGCGAGAACGTCACCTGGCTGACCCAGGAGGCGTACAACAAGCTCAAGGAAGAGCTTGACTACCTTACTGGTCCTGCGCGCACGGAGATCTCTGCCAAGATCGCCGCGGCGCGTGAGGAGGGGGACCTGCGCGAGAACGGCGGGTACCACGCGGCGAAGGAGGAGCAGGGCAAGCAGGAGCTCCGTGTCCGCCAGCTGACCCAGCTCCTGGAGACCGCCAAGGTGGGTGAGGCGCCCGCGGCGAACGGCGCCGTGGCGCCCGGCATGGTCGTCACGATCGCGTTCGACGGCGACGAGGACGACACCCTGACGTTCCTGCTCGCCTCCCGCGAGTACGCGAGCTCCGACATCGAGACCTACTCGCCGCAGTCCCCGCTGGGCTCCGGCGTGAACGGTCACAAGGTCGGCGACGACGCGGAGTACGAGCTGCCGAACGGCAAGAAGGCCTCCGTGAAGATCCTCAAGGCCGAGCCGTACAACGGCTGATCTCTGCCTGATCCCCGATCTCCGTTGTCCGTGACCGGCCCCGGCGTCCGCTTCCAGCGGGCCGCCGGGGCTTCGTCATGCGGGCGCCGGCGGTGCGGTCACGCGGTCGCCGAGCGGTACTTGCGGACCGCCGGCGTCCTCAATATCAGGATGATCAGCACCGAGTGGATCAGCGAGGCCCACGCCGGGTGCCGCATGGGCCAGGCACCGGAGGTCGACACCCCGGGGTTGCCGAACAGCTCGCGGCCGGCCTGGAATCCACGAACGCGTTGGAGACGAAGGTGACCGGGAACAGCCAGATCAGTCAGTCCGTCGGAGATGGCGTGTGCATGTTGTCGGCCATGCCCGCGTCCGCGCCGGCCGCGGCGAGGGTGACGGTCCGCGCGAAGCTGCTGAGCGGGTCGGCCAGACCCTTGTGCCGAGGCACCCCCCTTCTCCCCGTCGGCCCTCACCGTCGCGCTGATCGTCGGCCGGCTCTCGGACCGCCTCGGGCGCCGGCCAGTGATCCTCGCCTCGGCCGTCCTGGCGTGACCCGTCAGCCGCTCCGGGCGGCATCGGCCGTGGCAAGCACGTCACCGTTCGTGCCACCACCGGCCGACGGGCCGGTGTCCGGGGCGTCCCGGAAGCGGCCCGGGGAAATTCCGTACTCCCGGCGAAAAGCAGCGCCGAAGGCAAACTCGGTCGAATATCCGAGCTCGCGTGCGATGACCGCCAACGGCGCGTCGCTCTCGCGGAGCAGCCTCGCCGCCCGGGCCAGCCGCACCTCGGTCAGGTAGTCCCGGGGCGGCTTGCCGAGCACCCTGGTGAAGTGACGGGTGAAGGCGGTGCGCGACATGCCGACGGCGGCGCTCAGCTCGGAGACCCGCCAGGTTTCGTACGGTGCGCCATGGATGTGCCGCAACGCGGAAGTGATCACCGGGTCGTTGACGTACGGGCCGCCGGCCGTCCCGTTGTCCCGCAGCCACTGGCGTACCACGTGCACCAGCAGCAGGTCCACCAGTGCCGAGCGGCTCGCGTCCGCACCGGGTCCCGGTGCGGACAGGTCGGCGACAAGCAACTCGGCCAGTGACGTCGTCCAGGAGGCGCCCTTCTCCGGTGACGTGACGACGAGGCCCGGCAGCGTGGCCAAGTAGTCGTGCGCCCTGCCGCGCCGCAGGTGGTACGCACCACAGAGGAACTCGAAGTCGGCGGGCCCCGAGGGCGGGGGCGGCACGTCCGTACTCGCGGGCGGCAGTTCGCGCAGCGCGCACGGCGCGTGACTCAGTCCGTGCCTCGCGCCGGCGGCGACGAGTACGACATCACCCGGGCGCAGAGCGCGCGGCGGCGCCTCCTCCGTGACGAGCCAGCCCCGGCCCCGCAGCACGACGTGGAAGCCACTGCCGGTGAACTCGTCGTACCGCATGCCCCAGGAACCCGTCTCGCTGACTCGGCGGGCGTAGGACCGGCCGGTCCGGATGCTGCCGATCGCCTCGCTGAGGAAATCCACGCGCCGAGGCTAACAGCCGGTCCCCGCACCGAATCGTATGCCTGCGCGTCATCGCAGTATGGCCGTGCGGCTGCCGCGAGAATTGACTTTACGCATGATGAACAACCCCCCGGTGAGTGAGTACGAAAAGGTCCTGCTGGCCGACGCGGCAGACACCGAACGGCACAGCCGCCTGACGGCGGCAGGTGTCGCCGCTCTGCGGGGCAGCGGGGCACTGGCCTTGCGCACACCGATCGAGTACGGCGGACAGTGGTGCGACGCACCGACGGTCACCCGCCGGCTGACCGAGCTGGGCCGGGTGTGTCCGTCGGCCGCGTGGATCGCCGGTACCTGTGCTACGGCCAAGACCATGGTGGCCCTGCGCCACGACGCCCGGGTCCGCGGGGAGTTCTTCGCCGACCCAGGGGCGCTCGCCTGCGGCTCCGGACTCCCCACGGGCCGCGGAGTCCCCGAGGCGGGCGGCGTACGCGTCACGGGCCAATGGGACAACGTCTCCGGCTGCGAGTCCGCGGAATGGGCGAACCTGTCCCTGATGGTCGACGGGGGCTATCACCTCGCGGTTGTCCCCCTCGTGGACCTGGCCATCGAGCGGAACTGGCACATGGCGGGCATGCGCGGCACGGGCAGCCAACGGCTCGTCGCCGACGGACTGCTGGTACCCGCGCACCGCGTCGCGCGCAGCGGCCCGCCCCAGCCGCAGGAGCAGTTGTTCTTCGGACTGTGTCTGCTGGCCCCGATCGTGGGCGCGGCGCAGGGCGCGCTGGACGCCGTGCGGGACATGTTCCGGTCCGACCGCAAACCCTTCATGACGAGCTACACGAGCATGGGCGACTCACCCGGCGCCCGGCACTGGCTGGCCGACGCCTCGTCACTGGTCGACCGGGCAGGCAGGACCGCGCTCGCCATCGCCCAGGACAGCACGCGGGACGATCTCACCGACCTCGACCGCGCCCACCTGCGTGCGAGCATGGCCGGCGCCGCGAAGGATTGCCGGGACGCGGTGGAACTCATGCTCGACCTGCATGGCGCCAGCGGTTTCCGCGAGACCAACTCCCTTCAGCGCTACTGGCGCGACGTCGCGGTGGGCAGCCGCCATCCCGCGTTCAGCACCTACCTCACCACCGAGAACCTGGGCACCGCGCTGATCTCCTGACGGAGGTCGTGCACGGCAGGTGGTGCGGCGTCGAGGATGTCAGCGGGGCTTGATGTCCGCGTCTGCCGTGCCGATGTCCGGAGGATCGGTACCCGATGGCGTCGCATCACGCCGAGCCGGCAGGCGCTTCTGGTCATACTGAAACGATCAGTACCGATCAAGTGGCGGACGAGCGCCTTACCCGTCAGTCGCGCGGTACTTGCGTACCGCAAGGGTCCGGAAGACCGTGATGATGAGGACGGACCAGATGAACGAGGCCCAGACGGGGTGCTGCATGGGCCATGCGTCGGACTGCACGACGCCCGGGTTTCCGAAGAGGTCTCGCGCCGCCTGCACGGTCGCGCTGAATGGGTTCCAATCAGCGATGTGCCGCAGCCAGGGGGTCATCTGGCTGGAGTCGACGAACGCGTTCGAGATGAACGTGACCGGAAACAGCCAGATGATACCGCCCGAGGTCGCCGCCTCCGGGGTGCGGACGGACAAGCCGATCAGGGCGCCGATCCAGGTGAAGGCGTAGCCGAGCAGGAGGAGCAGACCGAAGGCGCCCAGGATCTTCGCGGCGTTGGTCGGCTCGGCCGAGCCCGTGCGCCAGCCCACCATCAGCGCCACGATCGCGAGGACGAGCATGGTGATGCACGTCTGCACCAGGTCCGCGACGGTCCGGCCGGTCAGCACGGCACCGCGCGCCATTGGCAGGGAGCGGAAGCGGTCGACGAGGCCCTTCTGCATGTCGTCCGCGATGCCGGCGGCCGATCCGGCGGTGGCGAAGGTGACGGTCTGCGCGAAGATGCCGGCCATCAAGAAGTCCGTGTAGACGTCCGGGTCAGTGGTTCCACCGACGCTCATCGAGCCGCCGAAGACGTAGGTGAACAGGACGACGAACATAATCGGCTGGATCACGCCGAAAAGGAGCATCTCGGGAATCCTGGTCATGCGGATCAGGTTCCTGCGGGCGATGACCAGCGAGTCGGCGACCATGCTCATGCGGGGCACCCCTTCCCTGCGCTCGGACGCCGGTCGAGGGAACCGGACGAGTGGAAACGAGATCCAACCGAGCGAACGAGATTGGGGATGCGGGTCATCCGGATCAGGTTGCGGCGGGCGACGACCAGGGAGTCCTTGACGGACTGGACGGCGCGGCTGCGAGGCGGCTCGATGCGGACGGTGTGGGTGCGGGCGCTCACTTGGCGGCCTCCTTCTCGGTCTCCTGGCCGTTTTCCTCCTCCTCGGCCGTGTGGCCGGTGAGGGAGAGGAAGACGTCGTCGAGGGTGGGGCGGCGCAGGGCGATGTCGTCGATCTCCATGCCGCGGGTGTCCAGCTCCCGGATGATCTCGGAGAGCAGCTTCGCGCCGCCGGTGACCGGGACGGTGAGCTTGCGCATGTGCTCCTCGACGGTGGTGTCGCCCTTGCCGAAGCCGCGCAGTACCTCCGAGGCGGCCGGGATGTGCTCGCGGTCGTGCACCACCACCTCGACGCGCTCGCCGCCGGTGCGGGCCTTGAGCTGGTCGGAGGTGCCCTGGGCGATCACCCGGCCGTGGTCGACCACCGCGATGTCGTGGGCCAGGTGGTCGGCCTCCTCCAGGTACTGGGTGGTGAGCAGCAGCGTCGTCCCGCCGGACACCAGTTGCTTGATGACCTCCCACAGTTGCTGGCGGTTGCGGGGGTCGAGGCCGGTGGTCGGCTCATCCATGAACATCACGGGCGGCGAGACGACGAGGGCGGCGGCGAGGTCGAGCCTGCGGCGCATGCCGCCGGAGTAGGTCTTGGCGGTGCGGTCGGCGGCGTCGGCGAGGTGGAACTGCTCCAGCAGCTCGGCCGCCCGCCGCTTCGCCGCCTTGGCCCGCATCTGGTAGAGCCGGCCGACCATCTGGAGGTTCTCCCGGCCGGTCAGGTATTCGTCGACCGCCGCGAACTGGCCGGACAGGCCGATGGACCGGCGTACCGCGTCGGGTTGTTTCAGTACGTCGAGGCCGGCCACGACCGCGCGGCCGCTGTCGGGGCGCAGCAGGGTGGTCAGGCAGCGGACGGCGGTGGTCTTGCCCGCGCCGTTCGGCCCGAGCAGGCCCAGGACGGTGCCCTCGGGGACATCGAGGTCGACGCCGTCCAGAGCCCTTACCGTGCCGAAGGTCTTCACCAGGCCCTCGGCATAGATGGCGCCAGGCATATCAGTCTCCACGTCGTCGGGGATTCTTCGGATGGCCTGTCTTCGCGCTCACACTAACGCGATGTATCGCGTCTTACAACGGACTTGCTCGAACGAGTGACAAGGTGGTGCTGAGCGGCGCCGGGCGCCCCCCGTCGCTACCCCATGACGGTGTAGCCCGCGTCGCGCAGGGCGCGGCCGACCTCCACGCAGTGCTCGGGGCCCTTCGTCTCCAGGTGCAGTTCGACCTCCGCCTCCGTGAGGCCCAGCCGCGGATCGGTCCGCACGTGGCTCACATCCAGGACGTTAGCGTCGACCACTGACAATGCCCCGAGCAGCGTGGCGAGGGCGCCCGGCCGGTCCGGCAGCCGCAACCGGACCGCCAGGTAGCGGCCCTGCGCGGCCATGCCGTGCCGCAGCACGCCCTGCATCAGCACCGGGTCGACGTTGCCCCCGGACAGCACCGCCACGACCGGGCCCTCGAACGACCCCGGCTCGGCCAGCAGCGCCGCCACCGGGCTCGCACCGGCCGGCTCCACCACCAGTTTGGCCCGTTCCAGGCACAGCAGCAGCGCCGCCGACAACTGGTCCTCGGTGACCGTACGGACCTCGTCGACCAGGTCGCCGACGATCCGGAACGGCACGTCGCCGGGCCGCCCCACCCGGATGCCGTCGGCCATCGTGGCGGGGTGGGCGAGGGCGACCGGACGCCCGGCCGCCAGCGACGGCGGGTACGCCGCCGCGCCCTCGGCCTGCACGCCGACCACCCGCACCTCGGGCCGCAGCTCCTTCACCGCGACCGCGATCCCGGCCGCCAGTCCGCCGCCGCCGACGCCGACCACGATCGTGCGGACCTCGGGGCACTGTTCCAGGATCTCCAGGCCGACCGTGCCCTGGCCGGCGATGACGTCCGGGTGGTCGAAGGGGTGGATGAACACCGCGCCCGTCTGCCGCGCGTACTCCTGGGCGGCGGCCAGCGTCTCGTCGACCACCTGGCCGTGCAGCCGCACCTCGGCGCCGTACTCCTGGGTGGCGCTGATCTTGGGCAGCGGGGCGCCCTTCGGCATGAACACGGTCGAGGTCACGCCCAGCAGCGACGAGGCGAGCGCCACGCCCTGCGCGTGGTTGCCGGCGCTCGCGGCGACCACGCCGGCGGCCCGCTCCTCGGGCAGCAGGCCGGCGATCCGCACGTAGGCGCCGCGCAGCTTGAAGGAGCCGGTCCGCTGGAGGTTCTCGCACTTGAGGTGCACCGGGGCGCCGACCAGCTGGGACAGGTGCCTGCTGCCCTCCATGGCGGTGGTCCGCGCGACGCCCGAGAGCATCTTCTGGGCCCCGCGCACGTCGTCGAGGGTGACGGTCCGCGAGAGGCCAGCCGTGCTGTAGCTCATGACACCAGCATCGCAGTTCGCGGCCGGCGCACGTCTTCGGGCCCAACGTCCGAGACCGGCTTTGCGCAGCGCCGGTACGCCCTGCGCCCAGTCCGCGTACCCTGTCCCCCAACCCAGCAGCCCTTCACGAAGTGAGCCCCCGGCCATGCCCACAACACCTGAAATGTCGATGGACATGACGACCGCCGGTGACCCCGGTCTTCTCGACACGTTGCAGCACGAAGTGGCGGTGTTCGCCCGCCGTGCCGAACAGACCCGGCTCGGCGGTGTCGGGCAGGTCCGCAACACCATGGACCGCGCCGCGTATCTGCTGCTCAACCGCCTCGACAAAGAGGGTCCGATGGGCGTCAAGGCGCTCGCCTCGAGCATGGGGATCGACTCCTCCACGGTCACCCGGCAGGTCGCCCCGCTCGTCGACACCGGACTCGTCAAGCGCACCTCGCACCCCGAGGACGGCCGCGCGGTCGTGCTCCAGTTGTCCCCGCGCGGGGTGTCGCGGCTGGAGGAGGTGCGCTCCTCCCGCCGCCAGCTGATGGCCGAGCTGACCCAGGACTGGGCGCCGGAGGAGCGCGAGGCGTTCTGCGCGCTCCTCACCCGCTTCAACGGCGCGCTGTCCGCCCGTACCTCCCAGGGGGCGGCGGGAACGGAGACCCCGCCGGTCTCCTGAGCCCCGTACGCACCGGCGAAGTCGCTCGCGGCCCCGCCCGGCGGTACGCGCGCGTGCCGAAGTGTTCCCGGCCCCTTGACCGGTGGACCGCCGCTGTCCTCAGATGAGACCGGCGGGGTCGCCCGTACGTGGGAGGCGCGGTGCGCGAACGGCATGCGGCGCGGGATGTCCGCCGGGCCCGGGAGTTCGAGGCGTTCGTCGCGGGCGCGGCGGGGCGGCTGCTGCATGCCGCCACCCTGCTCACGGCCGAGGCGCCGGACGACAATCCGCACGCGCGGCGTCTGCTGACCCGCTCCCTGGCGCACACCTACGTCTGCTGGGACCGCCTGCGCGGCGAGGACCCCTACGACCGCGCCCGCCAGTACCTCGCCACCCGGTTCGCCCGCGAGGTCCGGCACCGCCGCCGAGGCCCCGGACGCGGCCGCGGGCGGCCGGCCGGTCCGCTGGCCGGGCTGGGTCCGCGGGAGCGCCTGGTGCTGGTTCTGCGGCTGTACGAGGGCGTCGCCGAGGAGCAGGCCGCGGCCCTGCTCGGCCTGGAGCGGGAACGGATCCGCACGGTGTGCGACCGGGCAACGGCGACGTTGCTGCACGCGCCGGCGCGGGGGGCACGGGAGGTGCCGGGAGCGCCTGGGACATCGGGGGCGCGCCGGGGGCAGCGGTGATGCCGGGGGCGTCAAGGGCAGCGATGATGCCGGGGGGCGCGGAGAGCACCGGCGTCAGGGGCGGCGCGGCGGGCGCGTGCGGAGGCGGCATCGTGAGGTGGGCGCGAGTGCGGCGTGCTCCCGGCGGGCGCGCCGGGGGCGAGCGGAGACGGCCGACCCGGCCCGGCACCGGCGGGGGCCCCCGCGGCGGCCCCGGAACAGGCACGCGAGACCACGACGTGCGGCACGCGCGCGTACGGCACGCCCCCAGCAGGCGCGCCGGACGCGAACAGAGGCGCCCCGGCCCCGGCAGCCGTGCCGGAAGGCGCTCACGCCGCCGACGCGCCCCCGGCGGGCGGGCCGGCGGCGCGGGGCGGCTGGCGTGAACCGCGCGGAGCGGGAGGCGGCGGTGCGGCGGGTCATGGAGCGGTCGGCGCCCCGGGTGCCGCCCGGGCTGTACGCCGAGGCCGTCCGGCGCGGCGGCCGTCTGCTGCGTCGCAGGGCCGCCGCCCGCCGTCTGCTGTGGCTGCTGCTCCTCGCCGCCGCCGTGGCCTTCGCTCTCTGGGCGCTGACCGTCCAGCCGTGGGTGGAGCCGCCGTCCGAGACGACGCCGCCGCTGACGGGGTGGTGACCGGACCGGTCAGCCCAGGGCCTGCTGGAGGTCCTCCAGCAGGTCGTCGGCGTTCTCGATGCCGACCGAGAGGCGGACCAGGTCGGACGGCACCTCCAGGGCGGAACCGGCCGCCGAGGCGTGCGTCATCCGTCCGGGGTGCTCGATCAGCGACTCGACGCCGCCGAGGGACTCGCCCAGCGTGAACACCTTCGCGCGGTCGCAGACCTCGACGGCCGCCTCCTCGCCGCCCGCCACCCGGAAGGAGACCATCCCGCCGAACGCCCGCATCTGCTTGGCGGCCGTCTCGTGCCCGGGGTGGTCGGGCAGGCCCGGGTACAGGACGTGCGTCACGCGCGCGTGCCGGGTGAGCAGGTCGGCGACCTTGCCGGCGTTCTCGCTGTGCCGGTCCATGCGCACCGCGAGGGTCTTGGTGCCGCGCAGCACCAGCCAGGAGTCGAAGGGCCCGGCGACCGCGCCCATCGCGTTCTGGTGGAACGCCAGTTCCTCGCCCAGCTCCGGGTCGCTGACGATCAGCGCGCCGCCGACGACGTCGGAGTGGCCGCCCATGTACTTGGTGAGGGAGTGCACGACGACGTCCGCGCCGAGGGCCAGCGGCTGCTGGAGGTAGGGGGTGGCGAAGGTGTTGTCGACGACCAGCCGGGCCCCGGCCTCCCGGGCCACCTGGGCGACGGCGGCGATGTCGGTGATGCCGAGCAGCGGGTTGGAGGGCGTCTCCACCCAGACGGCCCTGGTCTTCGGGGTGAGCGCGGCCCGTACGGCGGCCGGGTCGGCGGAGTCGGCCACCGACCACTCGACCCCCCAGCGGGTGGCGACCTTGGCGAAGAGCCGGAAGGTGCCGCCGTACGCGTCGTTGGGGATGACCACGTGGTCGCCGGGGCGCAGCAGGGTACGCAGCAGGCAGTCCTCGGCGGCCAGACCGGAGGCGAAGGCCAGGCCGCGGCGGCCGCCCTCCAGAGCGGCGAGGTTCTCCTCCAGCGCGGTCCGGGTCGGGTTGGCGCTGCGGCTGTACTCGTAGCCGCCGCGCAGGCCGCCGACGCCGTCCTGCTTGTAGGTCGACACCTGGTAGATCGGCGGCACGACCGCGCCCGTCAGGGGGTCGGCGGTGTTGCCCGCGTGGATCGCGAGGGTCTCGAAGTGCTGACTGAAATGCCTGTCGCTCATGGGCCCGAGCGTAGTGCGCCGCGGGGCTCGGCGAGGGCGTCGCGGGGAGCCGTCGGCGGCGGGGTTTTCCACAGGCGCCGGGACAGGTTGGCCAATTGTCGGCGCGGTCTGGTTCGCTTGTGGCATGGAGATTCTCTGGGTCCTGCTGGCACTGGTCATGATCGGCTTTGTGCTGCTCCCCGTCTTCCGGCGCAGGCGCGGCATGATCGGGCAGGTGCCGCCGGGGCATCCGGACGCGGCGGACCCCGCGCACTACGGCTTCGCCCTGGAGGAGGAGCTGGACATCCGGATGCCCGGCCCCGACCAGGACCTGCTGGACGTCCTCGACCTGGTGCAGCGCACCCAGGACTACCGCGCGGCGCAGCAGCTCCTGGCCGGGACGGAGGCGGACGGCGAGCGGCGCTGGCAGCGCGTGCAGGCGTTCGCGGGCGCCGCGGCGCTGGAGTCGCAGCAGCGGCCGGGCGGGGTCGGTGAGACGCCGGGCGGTCAGTGGCTGCGGGTGTGGCGGGCGGAGCAGCCGAAGGACGCCGGCGGTGCCGCGGTGCACGCGGAGTTCCTGGTGCAGCAGGCGTGGCGGACGTCGACGCCCGGTACGGACGAGTTCCGGATCATCATGGAGGAGGCGAGGGCGGCGTGCGGTGACGCGGCGCTGCTCGCGCCCGGCGACCCGGTCCCGTACATCGTCGAGCTGTCGGTGGCTCGCGGCCTGGCCTACGAGCGCGCGGAGTTCGAGCAGCTCTGGCTTAGAATCCTGGACCGCGCCCCGGCGCACATGGGCGCGCACCTGGCGGCGCTGCACTACTGGTGCGAGAAGTGGCACGGCTCGCGGGAGCTGGCGTACTCGTTCGCGGAGGCCGCGGCGGCGCGGGCGCCCCGGGGTTCGCTGCTGGCCGCGATGCCGCTGTTCGCGGTGTTCGAGCATCTGCCCGAGGTCAACCTGGTCAGCGGTTTCTATCAGAGCGAGGTCGTCAGCAAGGCGGTGCACGGCGCGCTGCACGCGGTGCACTCGGCCCGGCCCGACGACCCGATGCCGGCGCACGTCCGCCATCTGCTGCTGTTCTTCCTGGTCCGCGGCGAGCGCTGGGCCGAGGCGATGAACCAGCTGGTGCACATAGACGGCCATGTCGGCGCCCTGCCCTGGACCCTGTCCGCCGACCCGGCGGCGGAGTTCGCGGTCTACCGGGCGCTGGCGGTGGCCGGATACGAGGCGAACGGAGGGAGTCCGGCCACGCTGCCGCACTGAGCCTCCGGCCACGCTGAACGTCCGGCCACGCTGAACGTCCGGCGGTGCTAAATGTCCGGCCCGTGTGAGCCGGGCCAGGCGCCCCTTTGACCTTGACACGGTGACAAGGTCTTCACTGCCCTCACTGCTTGTCGAGGAGGCCGGGAAGGCCGAGAAGGGGGTCCCATGACCGTGACCGGACCGGACTCGGAGGTGCCGGAGGCGCTTCGGTCCCTGGCGGACGGCCGTGCCGCCGTACGGCTGCGGGCCGCGCTGGCGGTCGGTACGGCGCCGGACGCGCGGTACGTCGGCGCGCTCGTCGAGCGCTGCGCCGTCGAGGACGAGTTCTTCGTCCGCGACATGCTGACCTGGGCGCTCACCCGGCACCCGGTGGCCCTGACGCTGCCCGCGCTGGTCCGGGAGGTGGGTTCGGAGCGGGCCCGGGCGCGGAGTCAGGCGCTGCACACGCTGTCCAAGATCGGGGACCGGCGGGCGTGGCCGGCGATCACCCGCGAGGTGCTGACCGACGCCGACGAGGAGGTGGCGCGCAGTGCCTGGCGGGCCGCGGTGCTGCTGGTGCCGGAGGGCAGGGAGCCGGAGCTGGCGGCGGTGCTGGCGACGCGGCTCGGGCGCGGTGGGCGGGAGACCCGGCTGAGTCTCAGCCGGGCGCTGGCGGCGCTGGGTGAGGTGGTCGTGCCGGTACTGCGGGAGGCGGGCGCCGGCCCCGATCCGGAGGTACGGGCGCACGCGCTCGCCACCGAGCGGCTGCTGCGGGACCCGGACGCCGGGTTCGAGGCGGCGGTCGAGGAGGCGAAGCGGATCGTGGCCCTCGGGGGAGACGGCTGACGGATGCTGATCGGTGAGGTGGCGCGGCGCTCCGGGGTCAGCGCGCGCATGCTCCGGCACTACGAGTCGCTGGGGCTGCTGCGGCCCTCGGGGCGTACGGGCTCGGGTTACCGCGAGTACTCCGGTGCGGACATCCGGCGGATCTTCCACATCGAGAGCCTGCGGTCGCTGGGGCTGTCGCTGCGGGAGATCGGGCGTGCGCTCGACGACCCCGGTTTCGCGCCGTCGACGCTGGTCGACGACCTCGTCCGGCAGACCCGGGAACGCATCGCGGCGGAGACCGAGTTGCTCACGCGACTGCGCCGGATCGAGGCCGCCGAGCCGGCCGGGTGGGAGGACGTGCTGCAAGTCGTCGCGGTGCTCCGGGGGCTGGGGGCGGAGAGTGCCGCCGCGCGTCAGCGGGCCGCGCTCGCCTCGGTCGACGAGGCACTGGTGCCGGTGGAGGCGCTGGTCGAGGCGGTGCTGAGCGAGACGGACACCAATGTCGCCGGTGCCCTGCGGTGGGCACTGGCGCACTCGGGCCACGACAGCGGCGCGCTGCTGGCCGAGGGCCTCGGCTCACCGGTGGCCGCGGTGCGCGAACGTGCCGTCCGGTGCCTGGCCGGGATGCCCGGGGCCGAGGCCGGCGCCCGGCTGCGGGACGCCCTCGGACACCCCGATCCGGCCGTTCGCAGCCAGGCGGCGGTGGCGCTCGGGACGCGCGGCGAGGCCGCGGCCGTGCCGGTCCTCGTGGACATGATCGTGGCGGGCCGCAACGACACCGACGCGGCCGACGCGCTGAGCGTGCTGGCGGGCGACCCGGCGACGGCGGAGCGGATCAGCGCCCGGCTCGTCGGCCGCCTCGCCCACGACACCACCGGCGCACCGGCCCGCGTACGGCTCACCCAGGCGCTCGCGGACATCCCTGGGCCGACGGCGTCCGATGCGCTCGTGGAGCTGTCGGCGGACCGGGACCGGGCGGTCTCGGTCACCGCGACGTATCTGCTGCGGCTGCGGGACGCCGACACGCGGTGAGGGCCAGAGCGCTGCCGAGGGTCAGCCCTCGCTGAGGGTCAGCCCTCGGTGCGGGGGCAGCCCTCGGCGCGGGGGCAGAGCTCCGCTGAGGGTCAGAGCCCCGCTGAGAATCAGCCCTCGGCGCGGGGTTAGGGCCCCACTGGGGGTCAGAGCCCCGCTGAGGGCAGGGCTCCGCTGAGGGTCAGCCCTCGGTGCGGGCCGGCAGCCGCCAGCCCGGGCGCGGGAAGTGGCAGGTGTAGCCGTTCGGGTACCGCTGGAGGTAGTCCTGGTGCTCGGGCTCGGCCTCCCAGAACGGGCCGACCGGCTCCACCTCGGTGACGACCTTGCCGGGCCACAGCCCCGAGGCGTCCACGTCCGCGATGGTGTCCTCGGCGATCCGCTTCTGCTCGTCGTCCACGTAGTAGATCGCCGAGCGGTAGCTCATGCCGATGTCGTTGCCCTGGCGGTTCTTCGTGCTCGGGTCGTGGATCTGGAAGAAGAACTCCAGGATCGCCCGGTAGTCGGTCCGCTCGGGGTCGAAGAGGATCTCGATGGCCTCCGCGTGCGTGCCGTGGTCGCGGTACGTCGCGTTCGGCACGTCTCCGCCGGTGTAGCCGACCCGGGTCGCCGTCACGCCCGGCAGCCGTCGGACCAGCTCCTCCATCCCCCAGAAGCATCCGCCCGCCAGTACGGCCCTCTGTGTCTGCGCGGCCATCACGGCCCTCCCATTTCTACGGTTGTCCTCGGTCGACTCGGTTCACCCTGGTCAACGCGCGAGGACACCGAGCGATTCCGGAGGGCCGTGCGGCCGGCCGGCCGGGGTCAGATCGTCGCCGTGTCGATCACGAAGCGGTAGCGGACGTCGCTGGCGAGGACGCGCTCGTACGCCTCGTTGATCCGGCTCGCCTCGATCAGCTCGATCTCCGCGCCGATGCCGTGCGCGGCGCAGAAGTCCAGCATCTCCTGGGTCTCGGCGATGCCGCCGATCATCGAACCGGCCAGCGTCTTGCCGCCGCCGATCAGGGAGAACAGGTTGAGGGAGATCGGCTCCTCGGGGGCGCCGACGTTGGCGAGGGTGCCCTCCGCCGTCAGCAGGCCCAGGTAGGCGCCGAAGTCGAGCGGCGCCGAGACCGTGGAGACGATCAGGTCGAAGGTGCCGGCCAGCTCGGTGAAGGTCGCCGGGTCGCTGGTGGCGTAGTAGTGGTCGGCGCCCAGCTTGAGGCCGTCGTCCTTCTTGCGCAGCGACTGGGAGAGCACGGTCACCTCGGCGCCGAGCGCGTGCGCGATCTTGACGGCCATGTGGCCGAGGCCGCCCAGCCCGATGACCGCGACCTTCTTGCCGGGACCGGCGCCGAACCGCTTCAGCGGCGAGTACGTGGTGATGCCGGCGCACAGCAGCGGGGCGGCCTCGTCGAGGGAGAGGCCGTCCGGGACGCGGACGGTGAACGCCTCGTCGACGACGACCTTCTGCGAGTAGCCGCCGTAGGTGGGCTCACCGTCGTGGCCGATGGCGTTGTACGTGCCGATGTTGCCGCGCACGCAGTACTGCTCCTGGCCGGCCTTACAGTTCTCGCACTCGCGGCAGGAGTCGACCATGCAGCCGACGCCCACCCGGTCGCCGACCTTGAACTTCGTGACACCGGGGCCGACCTCGGCGACGACACCGGCGATCTCGTGGCCGGGCACCATCGGGAAGATGGCCTCGCCCCAGCCCTCGCGGGCCTGGTGGATGTCGGAGTGGCAGATTCCGGCGTACTGGATGTCGATCAGGACGTCGTGCTCACGGACGTCCCGCCGCTCGATGGTGGTGCGCTCCAGCGGAGCCTTGGCGGCGGGGGCGGCGTACGCGGCGACAGTGGTCATGCCGGGTTCTCCGGAATTCCTCGTAGTGGTGCTTGGGTACGCCGTCCAGCGTGCCGACCGGACGGGCGGCCACCCAGACCACGGTTTTGCGTACGTCCGCCGTGCGTACCACTGGCAGGGTCAGGCTCCGGTGCCTACGACCAGGAATACTGGACCGCATGGACGTATCGCCCGATTCCGTACCCGAGGCCGGCCCGGGGCTCGACCAGCGCGCCGAGCTGAGCGAGTTCCTGCGCACCCGGCGGGCCCGGCTGAAGCCGGCGGACGTCGGGCTGCCCTCGTACGGCCGGGCCCGCCGGGTACCCGGGCTGCGGCGCGAGGAGCTGGCACAGCTCGCCGGGGTGTCCGTGGCGTACTACACCCGCCTCGAACAGGGCAACGGGCGGAATGTGTCGGCGGAGGTGCTGGACGCGATCGCCCGCGCGCTGCGGCTGACCGACGCCGAGCGCGCGCACCTGACGCATCTGGCGAAGCCGAAGCAGCAGCGGCACCGGCAGGCGGCGGTCCGGGCCCAGCAGGTCCGCCCGGCGCTGCGGCAGCTGCTGGACTCGATCGACACGGTGCCGGCGTACATCACCGGGCGGCGCACCGACGTCCTCGCCTACAACGGCCTGGCCTCGGCCCTGTTCGGCGACTGGGACCGGATGCCGGCCCGGGAGCGGAACTGGGCCCGGCTGGTGTTCCTGCGGCCGGACTACCGGGAGCTGTTCGTCGAGTGGGAGTCGAAGGCGTCCGACATCGTCGGCTATCTGCGGATGGACGCCGGGTGTCACCCGGACGATCCGCAGCTCGCCGCGCTGGTCGGGGAGCTGTCGGTGAAGAGCGAGACGTTCCGGCGGCTGTGGGCGGCGCACGACGTGAAGGAGAAGAGCCACGGGCTGAAGCGGATGCGGCATCCGGTGGTCGGTGAGCTGACGCTGTCCTTCGAGACGTTCCGCCTGGTGGACGACGCGGACCAGTCCCTGATCACGTACCACGCCGAGCCGGGCTCGGCGTCGGCGGACGCGCTGCGGCTGCTGGCGAGCTGGAGCGCGGAGGCGGCCGCGCACGCGTAAGCGCACGCGCGCGTATGCGCGTGTGCAAGCGCATGTGTAAGTGCCGGACGCGGCGGGTGGGGCCCAACTACCCTCGCGGGCATGCTGCTTCGCGGAATGTTACGAGTGATCATGATATTCGCCGTGGCGCTCACGGGGGTGTCCGGCGCGGGTGCGACGGCGGGGGCCGCCGAGTCCGGCGGGGAACCGCTGCTGTACTTCAACCACGCGTACGGGGTGCTGGACCGGGAGACCGCCGACGCGATCGAGGACTCCGCGTATCTGCGGGAGTTCGCCAACTTCCAGGTGCGGACCACGACCGGGGCGGACGGGCAGACCTGGACCGGGCGCTACCTGATGGGGCGCGAGACGTACGTCGAACTGTTCGGGGTGGGTGACCTCGCCGGGCCCGACGGCACCCTGGGCGCCGGCGGGCTGGGGGTGTCGGCCGAGCGGGCCGGCGATCTGGCGAAGGCCGTCGACCGGCTGCCGTCGTTCGGGGTCGCGGAGCCGGTCCTGTTCCAGCAGACCCGGGACTTCGGGGACGGGGTGCCGGTGCCGTGGTTCGACGCGGTGTTCACCGACACGCAGTACGACGCGTTCGGGGCGTGGGGGATGGAGTACCGGCCGGAGTACTTCGCCGACCCGCGCGGCAACACGGAGCCGGCGAGCGGGGCGGGGGACGTGGGCCGGGAGCGGTACCTGTCCGACGACTACGGGAGCCGTCTGATGCGGGACGTGACCTCCATCCACCTCGGGGTGACGCAGGGCGACCTGGCCGACACGGTTCCACTGCTGCGGGCGGGCGGGTTCGCGGTGCGGGTGCTGGCGGACGGCGGCGTGGTCGCTGACGACGGCATGACCAAGGTGCGGCTGGACGCCGTCCCGCGCGAGCGGGCGGGCCTGCGGCACATCGGCTTCGCCCTCAACCGCGCGGTGCCGGAACAGCGTGTGGAGCGGATCGGCGACTCGGCTCTGGTGGTCGGTCCGGGCGCGCGGGCGGAGTGGACCTTCGGGGGCGCGGAGTGAGCGGGGTTCAGAGGTAAGCGAGCGGGGTTCAGAGGTAAGCGAGCGGGGTTCAGAGGTAAGTGACGCCGGTCAGTTCCTCGGCCGCCGTCCAGAGCCGGGCGCCGACGGCCGGGTCGGCCGCCTCCCGGCTGAGCCGGGCGTCGGTGACCCGGCCCCGGGTCTCCCCGAGCCCGGCCGGTCCGAAGAACCGGCCGCCCCGCACCCCGGGTTCGGTCGCCGCGCGCAACTGCGGCAGCGTGCCCCGCTCCACCGGCTGGGTGACCAGCAGACCGCCCCGCGCGATCAGCCGCCCGAGCCGGCCACGGTGTTCCCAGGCCCGGGGCGTCAGATTGGTGCGGGTGAGACCCGGGTGGGCCAGCACGCTGACGACCGGTGATCCGGCGGCGCGCAGGCGGCGGTCCAGCTCGACGCCGAAGAGGGTGGTGGCGAGCTTGGAACGGCCGTAGGCGGACGCCGCCCGGTACTTGCGCTCGTACATGAGGTCGGCGAAGTCGAGGTGCGCGCTCTTGTGGGTGATCGAGCTGAGACTGACCACCCGGGCCGCCGGTGCCGCGCCCAGCGGGCCGAGCAGCAGCCCGGTCAGCGCGAAGTGGCCCAGCAGGTTGGTGCCGAGGTGCAGTTCGAAGCCGTCGGCGGTGGTGCGGCGCGGGCCCAGCAGCACCGCACCCGCGTTGTTGACCAGCAGGTCGAGCACCGGGTGGTCGGCGGCCAGCCGCGCCGCGAACGCGCGCACCGAGGCGAGGGAGGCCAGGTCCAGTTCCCGCACCTCGACGTCGCCGCCGATCCGGCGGGCGGCCTCCTGACCGGCGGCGGTGTTCCGTACGGCGAGCACGACGTGCGCCCCGTGCCGGGCCAGTTCGGTCGCGGTGACCAGGCCGAGGCCCGAGTTGGCGCCGGTCACTACGGCGGTCCGGCCGTGCAGGTCGGGGATGTGGTCGGCGGTCCAGTCGGTCATCCGCTGCTCCTGGGGTGTGGTGGTGCCGTGGCACGGCCACGCTAGGAGCGCCGCGCGCCGGTTCCGTCGTACCCGGTTGCCTAGGTCCCCGGCACCTACCTTCGGCGCCCGGCCCGGCGGCACACTTGCGGCATGACTCATCCGTACGCCCGTGAGCTGGGCGATTTCCTGCGGGCCCGGCGCGGGCGGCTGCGGCCGCAGGACGTCGGCCTGGAGCCGGGCGGCCGGCGCAAGGTCACCGGGCTGCGGCGGGAGGAACTGGCCCTGCTGGCCGGGCTGAGCACCGACTACTACCAGCGGATGGAGCAGGGCCGGGAGGTACGTCCGTCCGACGACGTCCTGGACGCGCTGGCCGGCGCGCTCGGCCTGGACGACGCGGAGCGGCGTCATCTGTTCGGCCTCGCCCGCGCCGCCCGCCGGCCCGTGCCGGACCGCGCCGACCACGGTCCGGAAACGGTGCCGGACGGCACCCGGCGGCTGCTGCGAGTCCTGGACACCCCGGCGGTCGTGCTCGGCCGGCACCTCGACCTGCTCGCCTGGAATCCGATGGCGCAGGCGCTGCTCGGCAGTCCGGGCGACCGCCCGGCCGAGCGGCTCAACATGCTGCTGCTGATGTTCGACGACACGCTGACCGGTGAGCGGAGCTGCCCGGACTGGGAGCGGCAGGCCCTGGACTACATCGGCATGCTGCGGGCCGCCGTCGCCACCGACCCCACCCATCCGCGCGCCACCGCGATCGTCGGCGAACTGAGCATCCGCAGCGCGGAGTTCCGGCGCCTGTGGGCCCGGCACGACGTCCGCGCGTCGGTCAGCGGCACGAAGACCTTCCGGGTGCCCGAGGTCGGCGACATCGTCCTGGACTGGGACACGTATCCCTTGCCAGGGGGTCCGGGCCCGGTCCTGCTCGTCTACACCGCCGAGCCGGACAGCCCCGACGCGGACCGGCTGCGCCTCTTGGCGTCCCTGCGGGCTACTCGCCCCTTTGGAGCGCGTTGACGAAGGGCGCCCAGGCGGGGGCGGTGACCATGAGGACCGGCCTGTCCGGAACCGTTGTCGCCGTAGCTGCTGCTACGCCAGGTACTGGGGGTTCGGTCGTTCCAGCTGCTTGCCGTTGCGGTATTCCTCCGCCGTCCGTTCGATGAGCCGCAGAGACTGCTCGGGGGGAAGTGCGGCGGCCTTGAGTCGTCCGTATGCCTTCGCGTACTGACTCACCAGCGACGGGTCATCGATCAGCTGGCCGCTGTACATGCCCTCCGTGTACATGATCGGCGGAGCATCGGCGAAGGTCAGAAAGGACGTCGAGCCCATCATGAACGGGTACGCCCTGGAACTCAGCGGAAGAATCTGCGGAACCGACCGGCGCCTGCACGCCACCTCGACGATGTGCGCGAGCTGTTCGGCCATGGCATCGGGCGGGATGATCGGCTGCCGCAAGGCCGACTCGTGGAGCACGATCCAGTTCTCGGGTGCGACACGATCCTCGTAACGCCACGCCCGCGCCCGCCGGGCCTCGATCTTCGCCGTCACCGCCTCCTCCGACTCCTGAGGGTGGGCTTGCAGGACGACAGCCCGGATGTACGGCGCCAGTTGAAGCGGTCCCGGGATGAGGGCCGGTCCCCACTCCTCGATCTCCGTGGCGTGTTCCTCCATGTCGAGGACATTGCTGAAGTACTCGGCATGACCGCCCCGCCGCGCCTTCCGCACATCCTCGCAATTGCGCTCGAAGTACTTGTCCGTCCCGAGGACCCGGTCCACATGCCGGGCCAGATCCATCGGCATCCGTCGCTCACCATGTTCGATGTCACTCAGATACGACTTGCCGTAGAAGCTGCCTTCGAGCAGCCCCTCCAGTGACAGTCCCGCCGCCTCCCGCTTCCAGCGCAACTCCTTGCCGTAGAACGTCGGGACGCTCATCGAGCCGTCGATGTCCTTGCGCCGTGCCATGTCCCTGCTCCCCGTCCTCTTCCGCATTCCGTGCCGCCTACGCGAAACCCCTTTCACGGTAGGACGCCCGGCGCCACTGTGTGAGGGATTCATCACACAGCGCACACGGAAAGGTGCCGTACCCCGTGCCCGACCTCCTGGAACTCGGCCTGCTCGCCGTCCCGAAAGCCGTCCCCGAACTCCGCCACCTGCTGCGTCACCACGGCCACGACGTCCTGCTCTGCGTGAGCGAACTGCTGACGAACGTCATCGACCACCTCGGCGCGGGCACCCCCGTGACCGTCCGGGTGTACGCCACCGGCGGCGGCCGCGTCCGCGTGGAGGTCACCGACCCCGATCCCCGCGCCCTGCCCGTCCTGCTGTCGGCGTCCGGCACGAGCGAGTCCGGGCGGGGGCTCGCCCTCGTGGCGGCGGTGGCGGTGCGGTGGGGCGTGGAGCCGGGCGCGGACCGCAAGACCGTCTGGTGCGAACTGGACACACCCCGGGAGAAGACGAAGGTCCCGCCGGAGGAACTCCCTCCGGCGGGACCTTCACAACCGTGCGCCTACTTGCCGTAGTACGCGTTGTACAGCGAGATCAGCGACGTGTTGCCCTTCTTGTCGGTGATCTTGGCGCGGAAGGAGATGCCCTTCCCCTTCGCCGGGTTCTTGACGGTGATCTTGCCCTTGGTGACCGTGACCTTCTTCCAGGTCTTGCCGGTGTCGTAGGAGGCGTACACCACCAGGGACTTCAGGTTGGAGCCCTTGGCGGCGCCCTCCACCGTGACCGGGATGCTCGCCTTCTGGCCGGCCGTCTTCTTGCTGTCCAGCGTCACGGTCGCGGTGAAGCGGGCCGAGGAGGCGGGCAGCTGGGTGAGGGTGCTGGTCTTCTTGGAGCGGAAGGTCCAGATCGCGTCGATCCGGCTGGCGGCGGCCGCGACCTTGGCGGAGCGCTTGACCGACGTGCTCAGCTTGTACTCCGCGTCACCGGACGGGACCGTGAACTCGCCCTCGCCGAACAGCGGGTCCTTGTTGGAGCCGACCTTGGTGC
Organism: Streptomyces sp. NPDC023723; assembly: GCF_040639815.1. Classification (NCBI taxonomy): domain Bacteria; kingdom Bacillati; phylum Actinomycetota; class Actinomycetes; order Kitasatosporales; family Streptomycetaceae; genus Streptomyces; species Streptomyces sp. NPDC023723. Next base: position 29,262 of record NZ_JBFAAP010000011.1, on the reverse strand, counting down.
CGTTGCGGTACAGGTTCGTGGTGACCGAGGAGAAGTCCGACGAACCCGCGTGGCCCTTGCCGTCGGCGAACAGCGGGACGAGTCCGCTGATGGCGTTGCCCTCACGGAACAGGCCCCAGGACGAGGTGATGCGCGGCGCGAAAATCGCCGTGTTGACGGTGGTCGAGTAGCTCTTGCCCGCCGTGTACGCCGCCCCGGTGCTCACGTCGTAGTAGGCGTCGGAGACCGGGAAGCCCTCGGCGTCCACGCCGCCGTACTGGGTGAACCAGGTGTCCCAGCGGACGCCCGAGCCGGTGGACAGGTGCAGGGTGCGGGTGCCGGGCAGGGTCTGCGGGACGCCGGTCGAGGAGCCGCCGCCGCTGGTCGGCAGCCAGCCGACCGCGGTGACGTCGCCCTTCTTGCCGCTCGCGGAGGCGCCCATGCCGACCTTCACGGTGGCCAGTTCGGTCGCCTTGTAGTGCTTGGTGTAGCCGGTGGCGACCGCCTTGACCGCGCCGCCGGCGACGGTGTCGTACTGCTCGGTGCTGCCCTTGGCCCAGTGGCTGTCCCACTGCTGGGTCAGCGAGCCGTCGGTGAGCTGCGGGCCGAGGTGACGGGTGCGGAAGCCCTCGTAGCTCGGCAGGAACCAGCCGTAGCCGTAGCTGCTGTTCCCGGTCGTCACGGTGAAGTCGGCCGAGGCGAGGGCGGGCTTGGCCGCCTTGTCGGGGACGGTGATGTCGACGGGCTTGGTGGTACGGGCGTCCAGGGTGACCGTGGTGTCCTTGGCTATGGTCAGCTGGGGCTGGGCGATCCAGTCGGCGCCCTGGTACGTCTCCGGGTCGCTGCCCATGGAGAGCGCGGCGTTGAGGATGTAGCCGCCCTTGGGGACGCGCACGGTGACGGTGCCGTCGGCCTCGTAGGGCATCTGCCACTCGTCGGCGGCCAGCCCGGAGACGCCGGTCAGGTCGGTCTCGTAGTCGGCGGTCGGCTTGCCGTCGCTGCCGATGGCCTTCAGCGTGAGGTCGTAGGACTCCACCTCGCGCTGCACGGCGGCGGCGGTGCGCACGCTCTGACCGCCACCGGTGGCCGTCACGTACGCGGAGTACGCGCCGTCCAGCGTGCCGCCCAGGCGGGTGTCAGCGGTGATGCCGACGGAGGCGGTGCCGCCCGCGGGGACGGTGACGGTGTCGGCGTCCAGGGTGAAGAAGCCGGCCGGGGCCGCCGCGCCGTTCGGGCCGGTCGTGGTCGACGTCAGCGACAGGGTGACGTCCTCGGTGCCGAGGTTGCGGTACGTCAGCTTCTCGGTGGCCGGCTGGTCGTCGGTGTGCGGCCACTGCTGCACCCCGAAGCTGACCGAGGACGGCTCGGCGACGACGGTCTGGGCGATCGCCTTGTCGACCTGGATGCGGCCCGCGCCCTGCTGGGCCGGGCTGTACGCGCCGCCCTTGGCGGAGCCGGTGAGGGCGGCCTTCAGCTCGGTGTACGTCCAGTCCGGGTGCTGCTGCTTGAGGATGGCCGCGGCGCCCGCGACATGCGGGGTCGCCATCGACGTACCGGAGATGGTGACGTACCCGGCCGGGCTCTCGCCGTACTCCTGGGCGATGACGCTGCCGGGCGCGGAGGCCGCGGTGATGTCGACGCCGGGGGCGGTGACGTCCGGCTTGATCTGGCCGTCCAGGCCGGGGCCGGTGCTGGAGAAGTCGGCGAGCGCGTCCTTGGAGTCGACGGCGCCGACGGTGAGGGCGGCCGCGGCGCTGCCCGGCGAGCCGATGGTCTGGTCGCCGTACTCGCCCTCGTTGCCTGCCGCGATGGCGAACAGGATGCCCTTCTCGGCGGAGAGCTTGTTGACCTCCGCCTCCAGCGGGTCGATCTCGGGGGTGTCGCCGCCGCCGAGGCTCAGGTTGACGATGTCGGCGCCCTGCTCGGCCGCCCACTCCATGCCGGCCAGGATGGAGGAGTCGTCGCCGTAGCCGTCGTCGCTGAGCACCTTGCCGTTGAGCAGCTGGGCGCCGGGCGCGACGCCCTTGAACTTGCCGCCGCCCTTCGCGCCGGTGCCGGCCGCGATGGAGGCGACGTGCGTGCCGTGGCCGTACTTGTCGGTGGCGTCGGCGGAGGTGGAGAAGTTCTTCGCCGCGACGACCTGGCCCTTCAGGTCGGGGTGGGTGGCGTCCACGCCGGTGTCCAGGACGGCGATCTTCACGCCCTCGCCGTCGTAACCGGCCGCCCAGGCCGCCGGGGCGCCGATCTGCGGGACGGAGGTGTCGAGGCTGGCCTCGCGGACGCCGTCCAGCCAGACATGGGCGATGCCGGACGCGGTCTTCGCACCGTTCGTCACCGCCGCCCACAGGTCGGGAACGTCCCTGTGCGGGGTCTGCACGGCGTCGGCGTCGAGCGACTTGAGGCTGTGCCGCAGGGTGCCCGCGTCACGGACGCCGGCCTTGGTGGCGGCCGGCGCGCCCTTGTACCCGACGATGACCTTCAGGCCCTTCTGCTGGGCCTTGCGGGTCGCGGTCCGGTTGAGTTCGGTGATGTCGAACAGCCGCCGGTCGAGCTTGCCGGAGGCGATCAGGCGGGCGGCGTCGGACGGCAGCACCAGGGTGTGCCCGTCGACCCGGCGGACCTGCACCGGTATGTCCTCGCGGCCCTTGGCCCGCTCCAGACCGGTGACCCGGCCCTTGGCGTCCACGACGACCCGGTCGCCGGTGATCAGGGTGATGCGGTGGCCGGCGGTGAGCGCGGCGCCGGCCGCCCCGGGCGTGCTCGTCCCCTCCGCCGCGCCGACCGGAGCGGTCAGTCCGGCGGCGAGAGCGACAGCCGCCGCCACGGCGACCGTGGCGGCGTGCCCTCTGTTCATTTGTCTGCGCAAGGTTCCCCCTAGCGGATGTCCGGGCGACCAATCGGTTCACCCGGCCAGGGGTGGTCTCGCACGCGCGTACGCCCCCCGGAACACGCAGTATGCCGGGGGGCGATCACTCGCCTCAATGGATGAGAGAAAGGTGAGAGAACCGCCGGGCGACTGTTACCCGCCCGTCCGAAGTCCGTTACCCGGCCGATGGGTTGCCGCCCGTCGGCCGGACACGTTCAGCCGGACACGTTCAGCCGGACACGTTCAGCCGGACTCGCTCAGGCGGACGCGCCAGGCGGACGCGCTCAGGCGGACGCGTTCTCCTTGACCGTGATCCGGCCCTTGCGGATCGTCGCGAGCCGCGGGGCCTTCTTCGCGATGGAGGAGTCGTGGGTGACCATGATGAAGGTCAGCCCCAGCTCCTTCCACATGCGCTCGAGTACGTCCATGATCTCGTCGCGCATCGACTCGTCGAGGTTGCCGGTGGGTTCGTCGGCGAGCAGCACCTTGGGCTGCTTCACCAGGGCCCGCGCGATGGCGACGCGCTGCTGCTGGCCGCCGGACATCTCGCTGGGCAGGTGGCCGAGCCGTTCGCCGAGGCCGACGGAGGCCAGCGCCTCGGCGGCCCGCTCGCGGCGCTCCTTGGTCTTGACGCCGAGCGGCACCAGCGCGGTCTCGACGTTCTCCTGCGCGGTCAGCGTGGGGATCAGGTTGAACGACTGGAAGACGATGCCGATCGTCTCGCTGCGCACCCGGGTCAGCCGGGCCTCGGACAGCTTGGCCAGATCGGTGCCGTCGAGGACGATCTCGCCGGAGGTGGGCCGGTCCAGCGCGCCCAGCATCTGGAGCAGCGTGGACTTGCCGCCGCCGGTGGGGCCCTGGATGACCAGCCGGTCGCCGTCGGCGATGGTCAGGTCGATGCCGTCGAGGGCGTTGACGGTGTCCTTGCCGCGCGTATAGCGCTTGGTGACGCCTCTGAGTTCGTACATGGTGGGTCCGACTCCTGGAAAACGTGAGGGAGGAACGGGGCAGGCGCGTACTACTCGACGCGGCGCAGGGCGTCCGCCGGGCGCAGCCGGGAGGCGCGCCAGCCGCCGAAGCCGCCGGCGATCAGACCGCCCGCCACCGCGAGCAGGACGGCCAGCGCGATGGTGGTGAGGCTGACCGGTGCGGTGAGCGCGACCTCCAGGGTCTTGGCCGTCGACTGGCCGCCGCCGGCCCCGCCGCCCATGCCACCGCCGCCGCCACCGGGACCGCCGCCCATGCCGCCGCCGGCCGCGGCGCCGGTGGAGCCGATCTCGGCCTCCAGGCTGGGGCTGACCGCCGTGACGGCGTACGCGCCCGCCAGGCCGAGCGCGATGCCGAGGACGCCGCCGACCAGGCCGTTGACGACGGCCTCGCCGACCACCTGCCGGGTGACCCGGCCGGACTTCCAGCCGAGCGCCTTCAGGGTGCCGAACTCGCGCACCCGGCGGGAGACGGCGGAGGAGGTGAGCAGGCCGGCCACCAGGAACGCGGCGACCAGCACCAGGATCGAGAGCCACTTGCCGACGCTGGTGGCCAGCGAGGAGGCGGTGGACAGCGAGCCCGAGACGGTGTCGGCGAGGTCGGCGGAGGTGGTGACCGTGGTCCCCGAGATGTTCTTCTGGATCGCCGACTTGACGCTGTCGATCTTCTGGGAGTCGGCCGCCTGGACGTAGATGGTGGTGACCTTGTTCTTGGCGTCACCCAGCGTCTGGGCCTGCTTCAGCGGGATGTAGACGTTGGCCGCGGCGTCCCCGCTGTCGGCGGTGGCGATCCCGATGATCTTGAACTTGGTGTCGCTGATGGTGAGGGTGGAGCCCTTCTTCAGCTCCTTCTCCTTGGCGTACGCGGAGTCGACCACGGCGACCTTGGCGTTGGTCTCGGACGTCTTGAAGGTCCGGCCGCTGGTGATCTTCGAGGAGGTCAGCGGGCCGAGCGCGGTCTTGGTGACGTCGGTGCCGTAGACGGTGTAGCTGTTGACGTCGAAGTCGGCGCCGCCGCCCTGGACCTCGCCGCCCTGCTGGCTGCCGGTGCCGCCGCTGGGGGCGCCGCCCTGGCCCTGACCCTGCGTCTCGCCGCCGCTGCCCTGCTGGAACTGACCGCGGGTGAACTGGCCGCTGACCTTCATGACCTGGAGGCTGAGCCCTCCGACCGCGTCGGCCACACCGCTCTGGTCGGCGACCTTGCCGACGGTGGTGCCGGCCAGTGTCTGGAAGCCCTGCACCATCACGCGGTCGGTGGACTGCTCCGCGTCGGAGTCGCTGTCCTGCGCGTCGAACTGGAAGCGGGGGCGCTCGCTCTGTCCGCCCTCGCTGTCGTCCGCCGCGGCGGCGGCCTTGGTGACGGTCATGTCGGTGCCGAGCCCGTACAGCGACTCCAGGACCTTGTCCTGGGCCTTGCCCATGCCGGAGGACACGGAGTTGACGACGATGACCAGCGCGATGCCCAGCGCGAGTCCGGAGGCGACGACGAGGGCCGCTTTTCTACGGCGGCGCAGCTCGCGCCTCAGGTAGGTGAAGAACATGGCCGCAAAGTAGGGACGGCGCGTGATGGCGGAATAAGCCTTGGATAAGAGGAGGATGAGAAGGCTGAGAGATGCCGATGTGTGACCAAAGCGAAGCGCCGTCCGCCCCGGCGGGGCGAACGGCGCTTGCGCGAAGGGGAATTACGGGGGCGTCAGATCGCCGAACCCGCCTTCCAGTCGGCCCAGTCCATGTTCCAGCCGTTCAGGCCGTTGTCCGGGGCGATGGTCTCGTCGCCGGTGTTCTGCACGACCACGACGTCACCGATGATGGAGTGCTCGTACATCCAGGCGGCCGGGGTGCTGGAGTCGTTGGCGCCCTTGGTGTCGGACAGGCCCACACAGCCGTGGCTGGTGTTCTCGCTGCCGAAGATGGACTTGGCGCCCCAGTAGTTGCCGTGGATGAAGGTGCCGGAGGTGCTCAGCCGCATGGCGTGCGGTACGTCCTTGATGTCGTACTCGCCCTTGCCGTCGTCGTCGGTGAAGCCGACCGTCGAGCCGTCCATCCGGGTCTCCTTGTACTTCTCGGAGATCACCATCTGGCCCTCGTAGGTCTTGTTCTCCGGGGAGCCGGCCGAGATCGGGATGGTCTTGATGGTCTTGCCGTCCTGCGTGACCTTCATCTGCTTGGTCTTCGCGTCGACGTAGGAGACCTGGTTGCGGCCGATCTTGAAGGTGACCGTCTTCTGCTGGACGCCGAAGACCCCGTCGGCGCCCTCGACGCCGTCGAGGGCGAGCTTCAGGGTGACGGTCGAGCCTTCCTTCCAGTACTCGTCCGGGCGGCAGTCCATGCGCTGGGTGCTGAACCAGTGACAGGCGACCTCCTGGCCGCTGTCGGTGTTGACCGTGATGCCCTTCTGGACGGCGGCCTTGTCGGTGATCTCCTTGTCGAAGTTGATCGAGACGGGCATGCCCACGCCGACCGTGGCGCCGTCGTCCGGCGTGAAGGTGCCGATGAAGCTGTTGTCCGGGGAGACCGTGGTGAACGACGCGTTCTCGTGGGCGGCGCGGCCGTCGGAGTCCTCGGCCGTCGCCGTCAGCTTGTAGGTGGTGGCCCGCTCCAGCTGCGCGCTGGGCTTCCAGCTGGTCTTGTCGGCGGATATCTCGCCGCTGACCTCGGTGCCGTCCGAGGTGGTCATCTTGACCTCGGTGAGCGTGCCCTTGGTCACCGAGACGGCCGCGGAGTTGTTGATGGAGGCATTGTCCGACCCGTTCTCCGGCGTGATCTTGATCTGCGCCTCGGAGGTCTTCTCGGCCGCCGCCTTGTCGACCTGGGTCTGCGAGGACTCCCCGCCACCCCCGGTCGCGTCGTCGTCGCCGCCGGAACACGCCGAGAGCATCAGTACACCCCCGAGCAGCGCGGACGCGGCCGCGAGGCCCTTGCGCCGCTTACTGTTCGTCATCACACGCTTCTCCATCGCTACCGATTGCGAAAACCCCGGGATTCCCCGTCAACCTGTTCAACGCTACGACCGGTTCGTCCCGTTCCACCTGGCCCCCAGGTGTGGGCCACACCACGTCCGCCGGGGCGAACGGTCTGGTGCCGGTGTCGGTCCGTGCGCCGGTTGAGACGAAGGAACCCCGGGTGGCGGTTGCCGCCCGGGGTCACGGTTTCCCCAAGGAGCGTCAGCCGACCGTCATTTCCGCGCCGTCTTCCTCGTCCAGAGGGTCATCATCCTCGTCGAGGTCCCAGTCCGTCGCATCGGGGTCGTAGTCGATCCGCTCGCTGCTCCAGGACGCCTGCCGCAGCCCGACCCCCGGCACCTCGCTGACCAGGTCGTACGGGTCCACCAGATGGGCCAGCGCCTCGGCGGTGTCCTCGGTCACAGCGCCCTCGGCGCGGGTCCGCTCCGCCGCGGACAGGCCGGCGTCCTCGGCGATCCGGCGCAGCGCGGCCCCGGCGACCGCCGTGTCGTCCTCGACCTCCAGGACGACTTCGACACGAATGCGTACATACCGTGATGTCTCGTCAGTGCTCATGCCCGGAGCGTACGGCCGAGGGGTCCCGTGACTTTCCTGTGACCCGCGCCTTTCACTAACATCGCCCCACACGGCCAATTCACCAGCGCCACAAGGGGATCGATATTCAGTGTCATCCGCTCGCCGTCCGTTGCTGACCGCCGCCGCCGCAGGCGGCCTGCTGTGCGCCCTGTGGTTCGTACCGACCGCCAACGCGACCTCGCAGAGCCCGACCGGGAGCAGACCGTCGGACAGCCCGTCCGCGCAGGTCACCGAGCAGGCGCGGGCCGCCGCGACGACCCCGGAGGCCGCCGCCGACGGCACCCGGCTGGCCGACACCGGCAGCTTCGACAGCACCCCGTACGTCATCGGCGGCACCGCCTGTCTGGGCCTCGGCGCCGGGTTCGTGGTCTATTCGGCGCGCCGCGAACGCCTCGGTTTCTGACCGGCGGCGCTTTCGCCCGGAAAGCCCTAGCGCAGCGGTCCGGTGACCGTCTCGGCCGCCGCGACCAGCCGTCCGGCCCGGACGAAGGCGTCCGCCGCGGCCAGGTCCGGCGCCAGGAACCGGTCCGGTCCCGGCCCCTGGACCCCGGCCTCGCGGACGGCGTCGACGACGGCCCGCGAGGCCGGGGCGGGGGTGAGGCCCTCGCCCTCGCGCAGCTGGATCGCCCGGGTGGCGGCGTACAGCTCGACGGCGATCACCCGGCTGAGACCGTCCACGGCGGTGCGCAGCTTGCGCGCCGCCGACCAGCCCATCGACACGTGGTCCTCCTGCATGGCGGAGGACGGGATGGAGTCCGCCGACGCCGGTACGGCGAGCCGCTTCAGCTCGCCGACCAGGGCGGCCTGCGTGTACTGGGCGATCATCAGCCCGGAGTCGACGCCGGGGTCGTCGGCGAGGAACGGCGGCAGCCCGTGGCTGCGGTTCTTGTCGAGCAGCCGGTCGGTGCGCCGCTCGGCGATGGAGGCCAGGTCGGCGACGGCGATGGCGAGGAAGTCGAGGACGTAGCCGACCGGGGCGCCGTGGAAGTTGCCGTTCGACTCGACCCGCTGGTCGGGAAGCACGACCGGATTGTCCACGGCCGCCGCCAGCTCCCGCTCGGCGACCAGCCGGGCGTGCGCGAGGGTGTCGCGGCCGGCGCCGGCCACCTGCGGGGCGCAGCGCACCGAGTAGGCGTCCTGGACCCGGGGGGCGTCGTCCTGGTGGTGGCCGGTGAGCCCGGAGCCGGCCAGTACGGCGGCCATGTTGGCGGCGGCGGCGGCCTGCCCGGGGTGCGGGCGGATGGCGTGCAGTTCGGGGGCGAGCACCCGGTCGGTGCCGAGCAGGGCCTCCAGGGTGAGGGCGGCGGTGATGTCGGCCGACTTGTAGAGGGTGTCGAGGTCGGCGAGGGCCATCACCAGCATGCCGAGCATGCCGTCGGTGCCGTTGAGCAGGGCCAGGCCCTCCTTCTCGCGCAGCTCGACGGGGGTGATGCCGTGCTCCGCGAGCAGTTCGGCGGCCGGCCGCACGGTCCCGTCCGGGCCCTCCGCGTCGCCCTCCCCCATCAGGGTCAGCGCGCAGTGCGACAGCGGGGCCAGGTCGCCGGAGCAGCCGAGCGAGCCGTACTCGTGCACGACCGGGGTGATCCCGGCGTTGAGCACGTCGGCCATGGTCTGCGCGACCTCGGGGCGGACGCCGGTGTGCCCGGAGCAGACGGTCTTCAGCCGCAGGAACATCAGTGCCCGCACCACCTCCCGCTCGACGCGCGGTCCCATCCCGGCGGCGTGCGAGCGGACGATGTTGCGCTGGAGCCGGGCCCGCAGTTCGGGGCTGATGTGCCGGGTCGCCAGGGCGCCGAAGCCGGTGCTGACGCCGTAGACCGGGTCCGGCTTGGCGGCCAGCGCGGCCACGGTCTCGCGGGCCGCGGCCAGCGCCGTCACCGCCTCGCCGGACAGCTCGACCCGGGCGCCGCCGCGCGCCACGGCGAGCACGTCGGACGCGGTGATCCCGGCGGTCCCCACCACCACAGTGTGCATATCCATATTCAGGAGCGTACGCAGTGAATTCGACGGTGTCACCCTTGGGGGCGCTGTTCACCCCTTACACCGCGCGGGGCGGCCCGCCGGGCCGGTAGCTTCGGTGCCGAACGTCCGTCACTGGAGGATCCGTTGCGCCCGTACCGGCCGTCGTCACCGCAGTGGCGCAAGCCGTCCCCGCTGGGCTTCGGCGTCGCCGTGGACTCGGTGAGCAACGTCGCCGCGCCGCTGCTCGCCGGTTTCGCCGTGGCCGCGATCGGTGTCGTCGCGGCCGACAGCGACAAGTTCCGCTGGCCCGGACCGGTCCTGCTGTTCCTGACCCTGGCGGCACTGCTGTTCGTCACCTGCGTGCAGTTCGGCTTCCACGCCCGCCGGCACCTCTACTCGTACGCCGACATCACCGCCTGGTGGACGGAGGAGGAGGTCAGGGACCGCCGCGACCTGCTGCGCGAGGAGCAGAACCACGACTTCGAACTGTGGGACGGCTGGCGCCGCCGGACCTACGCGGCCTACACCGGCGGCATGATCATGCTGTGGGCGGGGGTGTCCCTGGTTCTGGTACCGCCCGCACCGGGTACCACCCTGGACACACCGTTCCGCTGGGCGGCGGCGGCCGTGGCGGCCTGCGCGGGCGTGGGCGAGGCGGTGTGGAGTGCGTATCCGTGGATCACCCGCCGGGTACGGCGGCGCCGGCTGCTCAGGGGGAACACATGACAGGTGACGGACCGCGGGCCCCCGGCGACGACGGCGCCCGGTTCCGCCCGGAAGCGGTACCGGCCCGGCCCGCCCCACCGGCGCCCTCCTGCCCGGCCTGCCACCACAGACACGCCCACGCACCGGGCTGCGAACTGACCGCACTCCCGGTCCGGGAGGCGGCGACACTCGGCCACGAGGCGGCCCTGGCCCGGGTACGCGGACACGCCGACGACGACTATCCGCTGCCACCGCCGATCCCGCCCGGGCCGGGCTACGGATTCCCACCACCGACAGCAACCGCGGCCTGCCCCGCCTGCCACCACCAGCACCAACACCAACCCGGCTGCCCCCTCACCACCCTCCCGGTCCGGGACGCCGCCACCCTCGGCCACGCGGCGGCCCTCGCGTGGGTGCGGGGCGGCGGCCGGCAACCGGCCGTGCCGGGCACACCGGCGGCGCCGACCGCGGCCTGCCCCACCTGCCACCACCAGCACCAACACCAACCCGGCTGCCCCCTCACCACCCTGCCCGTCCGGGACGCCGCCACCCTCGGCCACGACGCGGCGCTCGCGTGGGTGCGGGGCGGCGGCCGGCGACCGGCCGTGCCGGGCACACCGGCGGCGCCGACCGCGGCCTGCCCCGCCTGCCACCACCAGTACCGGCACCAGCCCGGCTGCCCCCTGGACCCGCTGCCGGTCGACGAGGCCGCGCTGCTCGGACACGACGCCGCGCTCAACCGGGCGCACGCGCTCCGCGCGCCCGCGGCCACCGCCCCGCCGCCACCGGCGGACACCTGTCCCGCCTGCCACCACACCCGCCGGCACCGGCCGGGCTGCGAGCTGGCCGCGCTGCCCGTTCCGGAAGCCGCCGTCCTCGGTCGCCGGGCCGCCCTCGACCTCATCCGCGTACGGGCCGCGTCCGGCCCACCGGACCCGCCGGACCCGTCGGCCCCCGGCTTCTTCCGCCGGTTGCTGCGCAGGCGCCGCCGCTAGGGCGCGTGCCGCCCCCGGAACCGGCGGCGTTCCCCGTCGCCGCGCTCCCCCGACGGCTGGTCGGCCAGCCGGACGACCGGGTCGTCGGGGCCCTCGCGGCCGGCCACGACCGGTTGGCCGGCCCGGTCCGCCTTGGCCCGGTACTGCGCGGCGTCCGCGAGCCGGAAGAGCCGGCGGGCGGAGCGCACCGGGCCGATCGGATCGCCGGTGGAGGCCACCCCGCAGGCCACCCCGTCACCCAGCTCCAGCACGGCGGCCCGGCGGCACAGCTCCCCGGCCGCCCCGACCACCGCGTCGGCGGGCGGGCCGACCGCGAGCAGGCAGAACTCGTCCCCGCCGAGCCGCGCCGCCAGCGCCCCCGGCAGCATCGCGCCGCACAGCGACAGCACCGAGCCGAACCGTTCGAGCAGCCGGTCGCCGACCTCGTGCCCGTGGGTGTCGTTGACCCGCTTGAGCCCGTTGAGGTCGCAGACGACCAGGCTGACGGTCACACCGTCCCGGCGATGGCGTTCCACCGCCTCGTCCAGATGGGCGTCGACCGCGCGCCGATTGGCCAGCCCGGTCAGCGCGTCGGTGTACGCCAGCCGCCGCACCTCCTCCAGCCGCTCGGTCTGCGCGATCCCGGCGGCGACCACGGAGGCCAGCACGGTGGCGAAGTCGGCGTCGGCCCGGCCGAAGACCGGCTCCCCCACCGGCCGGGCCACGTACAGCTCGCCCCACGCCCGCCCGTGCAGCACGATCGGGGCGACCACGCAGCAGCCGCGCCCCCGGCGGCGCAGCGCGGCGACGCGCTGATGGACGTAGCCGGGGCGGCCCGCCGCCGGGCCCTCGGCGGTCTCCACCCAGGCGTCCGGCTCGCCCCCGCCGGCCCACCGCTCGTGCAGGAACTCGGTGATCTCCGCGAACTGGTGCACCGGGTAGGACTCGTCCTCCGGGAACTCCTCCTCGCCCTCGGCCCGCGCGCCCACGTTCACCAGCACCCGCAGCCGGCCCAGCTCGCGTTCCCACACCGAGAGGGCGGCGAAGCTGCCGCCCAGCGCCCGGCAGCCGCCGACCGCCGCCGCCCGCCACGCCTCCCGGAGGCCGTGCGCGGCGGCCATCCCCTGCGCCAGCGCGACGACGGCCGCGAGGCGTCTGTCCTCACCCATTGCCTCAGGTTAGGCACATACAGGACATACCGCCGCTGGAGGTCAGGCGCCGGTACCTACTCCCCCGGCCACTGCGGCTGCCGCTTCGCGTTGAACGCCGCCACGCCCTCCGCCCGGTCCCCGGAGAACGCCACCGTGCGCCACGCCGCGTCCTCGATCTCCAGTCCGGACCGCAGGTCGAGCCCCTGCCCGAGCCGCAGCGCCCGCTTGGCGGCGCGCAGCCCGACCGGCGAGTTCGCCGCGATCCGCGCCGCCAGCGCCAGCGCCTCGTCCCGGTCCTGCCGCTCCGCCACCAGCTGGTCGACCAGGCCCAGCTCACGCGCCTCGGCCGCCGCCACCCGGCGGGCGCTGAAGATCAGCTCGGCGGCGCGCGCCGCCCCGACCCGGCGCGGCAGCAGCTGCGTACCGCCGCCGCCGGGAATCACCCCGACCGACACCTCGGGCAGCCCCACCACCGCCGTGCGGTCGGCGACGATCACGTCGCAGGACAGCGCCAGCTCGAAGCCGCCGCCCAGCGCGAAGCCGTGCACGGCCGCGACGGTGGGCACCGGCAGCTCCAGTACGCCGGTGTACGCGCCCCGGCTGACCGGCCGCTGGCGCAGCATGTCGGCGTCGGTGAAGGAGTTGCGCTCCTTCAGGTCGGCGCCGACGCAGAACGCCCGCTCATGGGTCGAGGTCAGCACCACCGCCCGCACCTGCGGGTCGGCGCCCAGCGCCGCGCAGGCCGCGCCGATCGCCCGGGCCATGCCGGACGACACCGCGTTCATGGCCTTCGGCCGGTCCAGCGCGAGTTCCGCGACATGACCGTCCGCGTGCCGCCGTACCAGCACGAACTCCCCGTACCGCTCCTCGCTCATGACACCCCTCCACAGAGACAGCAAGCACTTACGACGACGGCTCGCCCCGCCGGGTCAGCAGCCACGGTTCGACCACCCCGAGGCCGCGTACCGGACGCTGCCACATCGGCTGGAGCCCGAACCGGTACACCGGCGGGTCCTCGCCCGCCTTCTCCGCCGCCGCGGCCTCCTCGGCCGCCTCCGCCTCGGAGGACGGCGCGTCCCCGGTGCGGATCAGCTCCTCGGCGAAGGCGGTGTCGACCAGGACGGCGTCGCGGGGCGCTATCGAGGTGAGCCGGGAGGCCAGGTTGACGGTCGTGCCGAAGACATCACCCATCCGGGTGGTGACCGTGCCGAAGGCCATGCCGACCCGCAGCTCCGGCATCGTCTCGTCGCCGGACATGGTCTCGATCAGCCGCAGCGCGATCTCGGCGGCGGTGCCCGCGTCGTCGGCGGCGTACAGCACCTCGTCGCCGAGGGTCTTCACCAGCCGTCCGCCGCGCGCGGCGATCAGGTCGGCGGCGGTGGTCTCGAAGGCCTCGACCAGCTCGCCGAGCTCCTCCTCCTCCATCCGGCGGGTCAGCCGGGTGAAGCCGACCAGGTCGGCGAAGCCGACCGCGAGGCGCCGGTCGACCATCTCCTCGTCGTCGGTGACCTGCACGACCCGCCCGGCGGACGCGGCGAGCTGCCGCCGCCAGACGTAGACCAGGAACTCCTCCAGCTCGGGCAGCAGCAGCTCGACGATCGGATACGTGACCTCGGTGCGGGTCATGCCCGGCTCCGGCGGCTCGGTCAGGCCCTCCAGGAAGGAGTCCATCTGCCATTCGGCCAACCGGGCGGTGGTCTGCCCGGTGGACCGGGCCACCTGCACCGCCATCGCCTCGCTGAGCAGCCCGGCCTCCACCAGACCGGCCAGCCGCCGCAGCGCCAGTACGTCGGCCTCGGTGAGCGCCTTGGCCTGCCCGATGTCGGCGAAGCCCATGGCCCGCCAGAACCGGGAGGCCAGCTCCATGGAGACACCGGCGCTGCGGGCGGCCTGGAAGGGGGTGTAGCGGCGCCCGGCGCCCAGGATGAGCTGTTCCAGACGGAGCGCGAGCGGGTCGTCGCCGGATTCGGCGGGGTCCACCTCGCCGTCCCCGTCCGTGCCCGAGCCCGTGTCGTCGACGGTCACGCCTGCTGCCTTCCGATCTGCCGCGGTCAGATAGCGACCGGGCCCAACTTTACGACAGCTGTGGGCCAGCTCACTCCCGTGAGCCGCCGGCTCACAGGCTGCTCATACTCAGGCCGGCCGCAGGTGGACGATGTCCCCCGCGCCCACCGGCTCCCGTACGCCGTCCTCGGTGGCGAGCACGAGGCGCCCGTCGCCGTCCACCGCGACCGCCTCCCCGGTGACCGCCCGGTCGCCCGGCAGCTCCGCCCGGACCGCCCGGCCGAGCGTCGCGCACCCGGCGGCGTACGTCTCCTGGAGCCCCGAGGGCCCGGGGTCGCCGCCGGCCGCGCGCCAGCGCCCGTACCACTCCTCCAGCGACCGCAGTACGGCGCGCAGCAGGGTGTCGCGGTCGGTGCTGATGGCGTCGGCCAGCAGCAGCGAGCCGGCCCCTGGGACCGGCAGCTCGTCGGCGCGCAGGGTGACGTTGATGCCGACGCCGATGACGACCCCGTGGGAGCCGGCCCGTTCCGCCAGGATGCCGCCGGCCTTGCGTTCCGCGCCGCCGACGGTGACCAGGAGGTCGTTGGGCCACTTCAGGGCGGTGTCGACGCCGGCCGCGCGGGACAGGCCGGTGGCCACCGCGACCCCGGTGAGCAGCGGCAGCCAGCCCCAGCGGGCCACCGGCACCTCGGCCGGGGTGAGCAGCACGGAGAAGAACAGGCCGGAGCGGGCGGGCGCGGTCCACCGCCGGTCGAGCCGCCCCCGCGCCGCGCTCTGCTCCTCCGCGATCAGCACGGCCCCCTCCGCCGCCCGCCCCCCGGCGGCCCGCGCCACCAGGTCGGAGTTGGTGGACCCGGTGCGCTGCACCACCTCCACCTCGCGCCACAGCCCGCCCGCCCGGACCAGTCCGCGCCGCAGGGCGGTGGCGTTCAGGGGCGGCCGGTCCAGGTCGGACCACCGGCTGCGGCTGCGGTCTGCGTCATCTCGCGGAGTCATGCAAGCCACCCTAGGTGTGGGAAACACCGCACTGCCGATCGGTAGGCACCCCACTACGCTGCGGTAGAACAACCGTCCCCACCGTTTGAGCAGGCAGGGAGCCGCATCCCGATGTCCGAGCCGGAAGAGCAGCAGCCCGATGTCCACACCACCGCGGGCAAGCTCGCGGACCTGCGCCGCCGTATCGACGAGGCCACGCACGCCGGTTCGGCCCGCGCCGTCGAGAAACAGCACGCCAAGGGCAAACTGACGGCCCGTGAACGGATCGGCCTCCTGCTCGACGAGGGGTCCTTCGTCGAGCTGGACGAGTTCGCCCGGCACCGCTCCAGCAACTTCGGCCTCGCCGACAACCGCCCCTACGGCGACGGCGTGGTCACCGGCTACGGCACGGTCGACGGCCGTCCGGTCGCCGTCTTCTCCCAGGACTTCACCGTGTTCGGCGGCGCGCTGGGGGAGACGTACGGGCAGAAGATCTGCAAGGTGATGGACTTCGCGCTCAAGACCGGCTGCCCGGTCATCGGCATCAACGACTCCGGCGGCGCCCGCATCCAGGAGGGCGTGGCCTCGCTCGGCGCGTACGGCGAGATCTTCCGCCGCAACACCCACGCCTCCGGCGTGATCCCGCAGATCTCGCTGGTCGTCGGCCCGTGCGCGGGCGGCGCGGTCTACTCCCCCGCGATCACCGACTTCACCGTCATGGTCGACCAGACGTCCCACATGTTCATCACCGGCCCGGACGTCATCAAGACGGTCACCGGCGAGGACGTGGGCTTCGAGGAACTGGGCGGCGCCCGCACCCACAACACCGCCTCCGGCGTGGCGCACCACATGGCCGGCGACGAGAAGGACGCCATCGAGTACGTCAAGCAGCTGCTGTCGTACCTGCCGTCCAACAACCTCTCCGAGCCGCCCGCCTTCCCCGAGGAGGCCGACCTCGACGTCACCGACGAGGACCGCGAGCTGGACATCCTGGTCCCGGACTCGGCGAACCAGCCGTACGACATGCACACGGTCATCGAACACGTCCTGGACGACGCCGAGTTCTTCGAGACCCAGGCGCTGTTCGCGCCGAACATCCTCACCGGCTTCGGCCGCGTCGAGGGCCGCCCGGTGGGCGTGGTCGCCAACCAGCCGATGCAGTTCGCCGGCTGCCTGGACATCACCGCCTCCGAGAAGGCGGCCCGCTTCGTGCGCACCTGCGACGCCTTCAACCTCCCGGTCCTCACCTTCGTGGACGTCCCCGGCTTCCTGCCGGGCGTCGGCCAGGAGCACGACGGCATCATCCGGCGCGGCGCCAAGCTGATCTACGCCTACGCCGAGGCGACCGTCCCCCTGATCACGGTCATCACCCGCAAGGCGTTCGGCGGCGCCTACGACGTGATGGGCTCCAAGCACCTGGGCGCCGACCTGAACCTGGCCTGGCCGACCGCCCAGATCGCCGTGATGGGCGCCCAGGGCGCGGTCAACATCCTGCACCGCCGCACCATCGCCGACGCCGCCGACCCCGAGGCGGCCCGGGCCCGCCTGATCCAGGAGTACGAGGACACCCTCCTCAACCCCTACACGGCCGCCGAGCGCGGTTACGTCGACGCGGTGATCCTCCCGTCCGACACCCGCGCCCACCTGGTCCGCGGCCTGCGCCAGCTCCGCACCAAGCGAGCGTCCCTCCCCCCGAAGAAGCACGGCAACATCCCGCTGTAAGGAGCCGCTGTGACCATCAAGGTCGTACGGGGCAACCCGTCCCCGGAGGAACTGGCCGCCGCCCTGGCGGTGGTCAGGGCCCGCGCCGCGGCGCCGGCCCCCGAACCGGCCCCGGACCCGACCCGGGACGCGTGGTCCGACCCGGCCCGGATCGCACGGACCCGTTTGCCGCAGCCGGGCCCGGCATCATGGTCACGTACGTATTGGCCAGGAAGCTTCTAGGGGCGCGGGGAACCGCGCACAGCAGGACAGCGAAGGGCGCACATCTGAGTACCCCTACTCAGGCGCCCGACCCGCCCAAGCCCCACGCTGGTGGCATGCTCTGGTCCGACCCCGAAGACAAACCCCCCGAGGAACTGCGCGACGCGCAGGCCATGCTCCGGCGGCTCGGCCCGCTGATGGCCCTGGCCATGATCGTCGCGATGATCGTGATCTGCACGAGGTGAGCCGCAGGCCCCCTCGTGGCTAACCTGACCGCATGACTGATCAGCCCCGCCGACTCGTCCTCGCCTCCCAGTCCCCCGCCCGGCTGGGCCTGCTCCGGCAGGCCGGGCTCACCCCCGAGGTGATCGTCAGCGGCGTCGACGAGGACGCCGTCAGCGCCCCCACCCCGGCCGAGCTGGCCCTCGCCCTCGCCGAGGCGAAGGCGTCCGTCGTGGCCGCCCGCCCGGAGGTGCACGGCGCGCTGGTGATCGGCTGCGACTCGGTCCTCGACCTGGACGGCCGGGCCCTGGGCAAGCCCGCCGACGCCGAGGACGCCACCGCCCGCTGGAAGGCGATGCGCGGCCGGGCCGGCACCCTCCAGACCGGGCACTGCGTGTGGGACACCGCGTCCGGCCGGCACACCGCGGCCACCGCCTCCACCGTGGTCCGCTTCGGCGAGCCGAGCGACGCGGAGATCGCCGCCTACGTCGCCTCGGGCGAGCCGCTGCACGTGGCCGGGGCGTTCACCCTGGACGGCCGCTCGGCGCCGTTCATCGAGGGCATCGAGGGCGACCACGGCAACGTGATCGGCCTCAGCCTGCCCCTGCTGCGCCGGCTGCTCGCCGAACTGGGCGTGGGGATCACGGAGTTGTGGGCGCCGCAGGAGGCGCGGGGCTGACCCGGTCCCGGGGCTCAAGGGGTTCCTCGGGCGCGTCGTAGGTCATCAGCAGCAGCACGATGAGCCCGAGGACCAGGATCATGAAGACGAAGGCCGCCGGTCCCACCAGCCCCCAGCAGAGCGCGCCGAGCAGCCCGTGCACCACCGCCGCGCTGATCAGCAGCGCCCGGCCGAGCCCGGCCGGCGGCCGGTCGCGCACCGCCACCAGCAGGGCGACCAGGCCGCACAGGGCGAAGTAGAGCCCGAAGACCAGGCCGCCGAGCTTCGCGGACACCGACATCGCGCCCGCGTCCAGCCCGGCCAGGGACATCTCCTGGCGGTCGACGACGACGCCCAGGAACCAGTTGAGCGCCGCGACGCCGAGCGCCTCGGCGAAGAGCAAGACCGCCACCACCCATGCCACTGGCCTGCGCACCACCGCGATCCCCACCTCTTACCCTGGGTACGTTTCGTACGTCGGGGACGCTACTAGCGAGTAAACCGACGGACAAGAGTCGCGACGGTGGCAAAGAATCATTGGTCCATTCGTAGGGACTCCACAAAGAAACGGAGTGGCGCGCAGCACGCTCTCACAGAGACCCTGGCCACACCGGGCGGCTAGGGTTTGTCGGTGGAGTCCGCCGCACCCTGATGCGACAAGGGCTTTCGCGGGTCGAGCGAGCCTCGAGTCACACTCCGTGTGGGCAAGCTCACCATTGGGGACGGGTCGAAGGCTCGTGTCGGCAGTCCCTAAACTCGGCTTGTTTCAAGGAGGGAGCCTCAATCGTGCGCAAGGTGCTCATCGCCAATCGTGGCGAAATCGCTGTCCGCGTGGCCCGGGCCTGCCGGGACGCCGGGATCGCGAGCGTGGCCGTCTACGCCGACCCGGACCGGGACGCTCTGCATGTCCGCGCCGCGGATGAGGCGTTCGCCCTGGGCGGTGACACCCCGGCGAGCAGTTACCTGGACATCGAGAAGGTGCTGAGGGCGGCGCGCGAGTCGGGCGCGGACGCGGTCCACCCCGGCTACGGCTTCCTCTCGGAGAACGCCGAGTTCGCCCAGGCCGTGCTGGACGCCGGGCTGATCTGGATCGGCCCGCCGCCGCACGCCATCCGCGACCTCGGCGACAAGGTCGCCGCCCGGCACATCGCCCAGCGGGCCGGCGCCCCGCTGGTGGCGGGCACCCCGGACCCGGTCTCGGGGGCCGACGAGGTCGTCGCGTTCGCCGAGCAGCACGGCCTGCCGATCGCCATCAAGGCGGCGTTCGGCGGCGGCGGGCGCGGCCTGAAGGTGGCCCGCACGCTGGAGGAAGTACCCGAGCTGTACGACTCCGCGGTCCGTGAGGCGGTGGCGGCCTTCGGGCGCGGGGAGTGCTTCGTGGAGCGCTACCTGGACAAGCCCCGGCACGTGGAGACCCAGTGCCTGGCCGACACCCACGGCAACGTGGTGGTCGTCTCCACCCGGGACTGCTCGCTCCAGCGCCGTCACCAGAAGCTGGTCGAGGAGGCCCCGGCGCCGTTCCTGTCCCAGGCCCAGCTCGACGAGCTGTACGCGTCCTCGAAGGCGATCCTGAAGGAGGCCGGCTACGTCGGCGCCGGCACGGTCGAGTTCCTGGTCGGCATGGACGGCACGATCTCCTTCCTGGAGGTCAACACCCGCCTCCAGGTGGAGCACCCGGTGACCGAGGAGGTGGCCGGCCTCGACCTGGTGCGCGAGATGTTCCGGATCGCCGACGGCGAGGAGCTGGGCTACGGCGACCCGGTGCTGCGGGGTCACTCGTTCGAGTTCCGGATCAACGGCGAGGACCCGGGCCGCGGCTTCCTGCCGGCGCCCGGCACGGTCACCGCGTTCGACCCGCCGGCCGGTCCCGGGGTCCGGCTGGACGCGGGCGTGGAGTCGGGCAGCGTCATCGGCCCGGCGTGGGACTCGCTGCTGGCCAAGCTGATCGTGACCGGCCGGACCCGCAAGGAGGCCCTGGAGCGGGCCGCCCGCGCGCTGGACGAGTTCACGGTCGAGGGCATGGCCACCGCCATCCCGTTCCACCGCGCGGTGGTCCGGGACCCGGCGTTCGCCCCCGAACTGACCGGTTCCGCCGACCCGTTCACGATCCACACCCGCTGGATCGAGACGGAGTTCGTCAACGAGATCAAGCCGTTCACGGCCACCGCCGACGCGGACACCGACGAGGAGACCGGCCGCGAGACGGTCGTCGTGGAGGTCGGCGGCAAGCGCCTGGAGGTCTCCCTGCCGACCTCGCTGGGCATGTCGCTGGCCCGTACGGGCCTGGCGGCGGGCGCCAAGCCCAAGCGCCGGGCGGCGAAGAAGTCCGGCCCGGCCGCCTCCGGCGACACCCTCGCCTCCCCGATGCAGGGCACGATCGTCAAGATCGCGGTGGAGGAGGGCCAGGAGGTCAAGGAGGGCGACCTGATCGTCGTCCTCGAAGCGATGAAGATGGAACAGCCGCTGAACGCCCACAAGTCCGGCACCATCAAGGGCCTGGGCGCCGAGGTCGGCGCGTCGGTCACGTCCGGCGCGGCGATCTGCGAGATCAAGGACTGACCCGACGGCGCAGCACGCGCACAGGCGCCCGGTGGACCGCAACGGTCGGTCCGCCGGGCGCCTTGCCGTACGCCGCGACGGACCTCGACGGGCCGCGCCGGGGGTACGGGCGGCCCAGCGGCCCCCTACCGGGGCGACAGGGGCACCCGGGGCACGGGCGGCCCAGCGGACCGTACCGGCGTACGGGCGTACGGGCGTACGGGCCCTCAGCGGACCGTACCGGCGGCACGCCGGCCGCCCCCGCGCGGTGGGCGCCTCAGCGCCGCCGTAGATCCGCGACCCGGGCCCGGGCCTGCTGTTCCGCGCCGGGGCCGCCCGGGCCGCCCTGTTCGCCCAGGGCCGCGGCCGAACGCAGTCCGGGGCCCGCTCCGGGAACCTGGCGACGCGGGCCGGGCAGTGGCACGTCCCGGCGCTGCTGGCGCCCCGGACCGGCCTCATCCCCCGGGCCTGGCCGGCCCGTCGCTCCCCCCGACGCACCGGCCACCGCGATCTGTACGCCCTGGTCGGCGAGAGCCTGGAGTTCGGCGCCCGCGCGGTCGTCGTGACCGGGCGGCTCGTCCGTCACCAGCCGGGTGATCACTTCCGTGGGCACGGTCTGGAACATGGTGTCGGTGCCGAGCTTGGTGTGGTCGGCCAGGACCACCACCTCGGCGGCGGCCTGCACCAGCGCGCGGTCGACGGACGCCGAGAGCATGTTGGAGGTGGACAGCCCCCGCTCGGCGGTCAGCCCGCTCCCGGAGAGGAACGCCTTCGACACTCTGAGCCCCTGGAGGGACTGCTCGGCACCGCTGCCGACGAGGGCGTAGTTGGTCCCTCGCAGCGTGCCGCCGGTCATCACGACTTCCACCCGGTTGGCGTGCGCGAGCGCCTGGGCCACCAGCAGGGAGTTGGTGACGACGGTCAGGCCGGGCACCCGGGCGAGCCGGCGGGCCAGCTCCTGGGTGGTGGTTCCCGCCCCCACCACGATGGCCTCGCCCTCCTCCACGAGGCTCGCGGCGAGATCGGCGATGGCCGTTTTCTCGGCGGTCGCGAGATGGGACTTCTGCGGAAAGCCGGACTCCCGCGTGAACCCGCCCGGCAGTACCGCACCGCCGTGCCGGCGGTCGAGGAGTCCTTCTGCCTCCAGTGCGCGCACGTCCCGCCGTACGGTCACTTCGGAGGTCTGGACGACGCGGGCGAGTTCACGGAGCGACACGGCCCCGTTCGCTCGCACCATTTCGAGGATCAATTGGCGACGTTCTGCAGCGAACACGAAACTGACAGTAACCCCAGCGACCGTCTGCTTTCAGCAGTTTGCGCCGAATAACTAAAGTTGTTCGCACTGTGCCACGGGGAGTGGTATAAGCCGCCCCGCTACGGGCTGTCACCCCTCCGGCCAGCCCTCCGGTCAGCCCTCCGCGCCGGACTTCCGGGTGTGCAACTGCCGTGCCACCTCGGCGATCGAGCCCGAGAGCGAGGGGTACACGGTGAACGCGTTCGCGATCTGCTCGACCGTCAGGTTGTTGTCGACGGCGATCGAGATGGGGTGGATGAGTTCCGAGGCGCGCGGCGCGACCACCACGCCGCCGACCACGATCCCGGTCCCCGGCCGGCAGAAGAGCTTGACGAAGCCGTCCCGGATGCCCTGCATCTTGGCGCGCGGGTTGCGCAGCAGCGGCAGCTTGACCACCCGGGCGTCGATCTTCCCGGCGTCCACGTCGGCCTGCGAGTAGCCGACCGTGGCGATCTCGGGGTCGGTGAAGACGTTGGAGGAGACAGTCTTCAGGTTCAGCGGGGTGACCGCGTCGCCCAGGAAGTGGTACATGGCGATCCGGCCCTGCATGGCGGCGACCGACGCGAGCGCGAAGATGCCGGTCACATCACCGGCGGCGTAGACGCCCGGCGCGGAGGTCCGGGACACCTTGTCGGTCTTGACGTGCCCGGACTCCTTGAGCGTGACCCCGGCCTCCTCCAGCCCCATGCCCTCGGTGTTCGGGATGGCGCCGACCGCCATCAGGCAGTGCGACCCGGTGATGACCCGCCCGTCGGCGAGGGTGACCTCGACCCGGTCGCCGACCCGCTTGGCGGACTGGGCCCGCGAGCGCGCCATGACGTTCATGCCGCGCCGCCGGAAGACGTCCTCCAGGACGGCGGCGGCGTCCGGGTCCTCACCCGGCAGCACCCGGTCCCGGGAGGAGACGAGGGTGACCCGCGACCCGAGCGCCTGGTAGGCCCCGGCGAACTCGGCACCGGTCACACCGGACCCGACCACGATCAGCTCTTCCGGCAGCTCGTCGAGGTCGTAGACCTGCGTCCAGTTGAGGATGCGCTCGCCGTCGGGCCGGGCGTCCGGCAGCTCCCGGGGATGTCCCCCGGTCGCGATCAGCACCGCGTCCGCGGTGAGCGTCTCCTCGCTGCCGTCGGCGGCGCGCACCACGACCTTGCGCGACCCGTCGAGCGCCTGCATCCCCTCCAGGCGCCCGCGCCCGCGCATCACGCGCGCGCCGGCGCGCGTCACGGAGGCGGTGATGTCGTGCGACTGCGCGAGCGCGAGCCGCTTCACGCGCCGGTTGACCTTGCCGAGGTCGACGCCCACGACCCGGGCGGCCTGCTCCAGCGGCGGGGTGTCGTCGGCGACGATGATGCCCAGCTCCTCGTAGGAGGAGTCGAAGGTGGTCATCACCTCGGCCGTGGCGATCAGGGTCTTGGACGGCACGCAGTCGGTGAGCACCGACGCCCCGCCCAGGCCGTCGCAGTCGACGACGGTCACCTCCGCGCCGAGCTGTGCGGCGACCAGCGCCGCTTCGTATCCGCCGGGTCCGCCACCGATGATCACGATCCGAGTCACGTACCCCATTGTCCCGCACGCTTCAACGGGACACCGCCCGGGGCCCGGCCCGATGCGCCTCCGTTATCCGCCGCGAACCGGAACACCCCGTACCCTCTCCCCATGTCGCTCTACGCCGCGTACGCCGGCAACCTCGACGCGCGGCTGATGTCCCGCCGCGCCCCGCACTCGCCGCTGCGCGCCACCGGCTGGCTGAACGGGTGGCGGCTGACCTTCGGGGGCGAGCGGCTGGGCTGGGAGGGCGCGCTGGCCACCCTGGTGGAGGACCCGCTGTGCCAGGTGTTCGTCGCCCTCTACGACATCGCCCCGATGGACGAGGACTCCCTCGACCGCTGGGAGGGCGCGGGCCTGGACATCTACCGGCGCACCCGGGTACGGGCGCACACCCTGGACGGCGAGGAACAGGCCTGGACGTACGTCCTGAACGCCTACGAGGGCGGCCTGCCCTCGGCCCGTTACCTCGGCGAACTGGCCGACGCGGCCGAATCTGCGGGCGCGCCCCACGACTACGTGATGGAACTGCGCAAACGGCCCTGCTGAGGCCGGTGCCTCTCGTCAGAAACAACAGCGCAACGATCGCGAACCCGCCGCCCTCATCATCTACGCGCGTAGGCCCAAACCGGCTACCCTCATCCGCGTGAACGCATCTCTTCTTCCGGACGACATCCAGGGCGACCCCCATGCCGCCGCCGACGCCGCCGCGGCCCGGCTGCGCGAGCTCACGGGCGCCGAGACCCACGACGTCGCCCTCGTGATGGGCTCCGGCTGGGCCCCGGCGGTGGACGCGCTGGGCGCCCCGGACGCCGATCTCCAGGTCACCGAGCTGCCCGGCTTCCCGCCGCCGGCCGCCGAGGGCCACGGCGGCAGGATCCGCTCGTACCGCATCGGCAACCGCCGCGCCCTGGTCTTCCTCGGCCGCACCCATTACTACGAGGGTCATGGCGTCGCCTCGGTGGCGCACGGGGTGCGGACCGCCGTCTCGGCCGGCGCCAAGACGGTCATCCTGACCAACGGCTGCGGCGGTCTGCGCGAGGGCATGCGTCCCGGCCAGCCGGTCCTGATCAGCGACCACATCAACCTGACGGCGACCTCACCCATCGTCGGCGCGAACTTCGTGGACCTGACCGACCTGTACTCGCCGCGGCTGCGGGCCCTGTGCAAGGAGGTCGACGGAACACTGGAGGAGGGCGTGTACGCCCAGTTCCCCGGCCCGCACTACGAGACGCCGGCGGAGATCCGGATGGCCCGGGTGATCGGCGCGGACCTGGTGGGGATGTCCACGGTGCTGGAAGCGATCGCGGCCCGGGAGGCGGGGGCGGAGGTGCTGGGCATCTCCCTGGTCACGAACCTCGCCGCGGGGATGACGGGCGAGCCGCTGAACCATGAGGAAGTACTCCAGGCCGGACGGGATTCGGCGGCACGGATGGGCTCCCTTCTCACCCAGGTGCTGGGCCGCCTGTAACCGCGGTACCAGGGGGCTCCGGACCCGGCTCGGGCACCCTCGGCGCAGGGCGGCGTTACGGTTGGGGGCCGCTGGGCCCCCGGCCGCCGCGACTGAGCCGACCGAGTCGGGTGGTGGGTGGGTGGCGCCCCGGGGGCACGCGCACCGACCCGCACCGCACCACCCCGCACCGCACCGCACCGCACCGCACCGCACCGCACCGCACGACGAAAGGCTCACCCCGTGCACGCCCACGCCGATGTCATCGCCGCCGCCAGGGCCTGGCTGGCCGAGGATCCCGACCCGGAGACCCGTGCCGAGCTCGCCGGGATCATCGACAAGGAGGACGTCGCCGAGCTGACCGCCCGTTTCGCCGGCACCCTCCAGTTCGGCACCGCCGGCCTGCGCGGCGAACTCGGCGCCGGGCCGATGCGGATGAACCGGGCGGTCGTGATCCGGGCCGCCGCCGGGCTCGCCGCCTACCTGCGGAAGCAGGGGCACGGCAGCGACGGGCTGGTCGTCGTCGGGTACGACGCCCGGCACAAGTCGCTCGACTTCGCGCTGGACACCGCCGCCGTGATGACCGGCGCCGGACTGCGCGCGGCCGTCCTGCCCCGCCCGCTGCCCACTCCCGTCCTCGCCTTCGCCATCCGGCACCTCGGCGCCGTCGCGGGAGTGGAAGTCACCGCCAGCCACAACCCGCCCCGCGACAACGGGTACAAGGTGTACCTCGGCGACGGTTCGCAGATCGTGCCCCCGGCGGACGCGGACATCGCCGCCGAGATCGACGCCGTGGGGGGCCTGGACGGCGTACCGCGTCCGGACGGCGGCTGGGAGACCCTGGACGACGCCGTCCTCGACGCCTATCTGGCCCGCACGGACGCCGTCCTCGCCGCCGGCTCCCCGCGCACGGCCCGTACCGTCTACACCCCGATGCACGGCGTCGGGCGGGAGACGCTGCTCGCCGCCTTCGCCCGGGCCGGTTTCCCGGCACCCGTGCTGGTCGCCGAACAGGCCGACCCGGACCCGGACTTCCCGACCGTCGCCTTCCCCAACCCGGAGGAGCCCGGCGCGATGGACCTCGCCTTCGCCACCGCCCGCGCCGCCGGTCCGGATCTGGTGATCGCCAACGACCCGGACGCCGACCGATGCGCCGTGGCCGTGCCCGACGGGGACGGATGGCGGATGCTGCGCGGGGACGAGGTCGGGGCGCTGCTCGCCGCGCATCTGGTGAACCGGGGTGCGACCGGCACCTTCGCGGAGTCGATCGTCTCCTCCTCGCTGCTCGCCCGCATCGCCGGCGCGGCCGGGCTGCCGCACACCGAGACCCTCACCGGCTTCAAGTGGATCGCCCGCGCCGAGGGCCTGCGCTACGGCTACGAGGAGGCCCTCGGCTACTGCGTCGACCCGGACGGGGTGCGGGACAAGGACGGTGTCACGGCCGCCCTGCTCGTCACCGAACTGGCCTCCGTACTCAAGGCGGAGGGCCGGACACTGCTCGATCTCCTCGACGACCTCGCCGTCGCGCACGGGCTGCACGCCACCGACCAGCTCGCCGTCCGGGTCGAGGATCTCGCCGTCATCGCGGATGCCATGCGCCGGCTGCGGGAACACCCGCCCACCGCGCTCGGCGGACTGCCGGTCACCCGGGCCGAGGACCTCACCGAGGGCACGGACGGGCTGCCGCCCACCGACGGGCTGCGCTACACCCTGGACGGCGCCCGGGTCGTCGTCCGCCCCAGCGGCACCGAACCCAAGCTGAAGTGCTACCTGGAGGTGGTCGTGCCGGTCACCGACCACACCGGCCTGCCGACGGCCCGGGCCACGGCGGCTGAACGGCTGACGCAGATCAAGCGGGACCTGTCGGCCGCGGCCGGTCTCTGAGCGCAGGCGGCCGGGGTCTCCTCGGCGGACAGGGACGCGCTGTCGGTTGCCGTTGTGGGCGTACCGGAGCGCGGTACCTGTTCGCCTGCTGGAGTCGCGTCAGCCCTTGAGACGCGTGGACAACAGCGGCTACTGCGCCCAGCCGGATGACTGGTCGGTGGCCCACCGGAAACTTGCTGCGGACTTGTGCATCAGATGCGGCACGAACCGCGGCCCGTCGACGTGGCGATCGGGCTGGGCAGCCACGACCTCGGCGTCGCCACCCGCTCCGCCGAGCTGTACCGCTCCGGCTTCACCGGCCGGCTCATCGCTGTGTGACTTGCCTGCCCGCCCCGGCCAGTCCCGCCTCGGTGCTGGTGGGCTCCAGGAACCGTCGGCTCCGCTGATAGATTCCCGCAGTGGGCGAGCAACTACCCGGCGGCTGCGTCGTGCTGACACCCGACGAGATCGCAGCCCTGCACGCCAGGTGGTCATCCTGCTGGACCCCGAGTGAACTCGCGCAGCAGCTGACCGGGATCAACACGCCTTGGTACGTGGCCGCGGGCTGGGCGCTGGACCTGTTCCGCGGCAAGCGGACGCGCGCTCATGGCGACATCGAGATCGCGATCCCGGCCGCGGGTTTTCCAGAAGTCCGCGACCGCTTCCCCGGCCACATCTTCGACGCGGTAGGCAGCGGCCGGATCTGGGAGAACGCCGCACCAGAGGTGCTGGCCGCCGTACATCAGACATGGCTCCGCGACCCGGCCTCCGGAAACTACCTGCTCGACGTGTTCCGCGAACCGCATGACGGCGACACCTGGATCTGCCGACGCGACGAGAGGATCCAGCTTCCCTACAGCGGCATCATCCACCACACCCACGACGGCATCCCGTATCTGGCACCCGAACTGGTCCTGCTGTTCAAGGCCAAGCACGTCCGTCGAAAGGATCAAACAGACTTCGAGGCGACCGTCCCGTACATGACCTCTGCTCAGCGCGAGACCCTGGCCGAACTACTCGCCCTTGTGCACCCGGGACACCTCTGGATCGCGGACCTGTAGCCGACGCTTGGAACATCGCGGATCGACTTCAGCGCGGCCAGCGTGTTCGCCGCGCTTTTCCTGCGGTGGTTGACGCCCCATAGGCGGTCGTCGCCTCACGGTCCGGGTCGGGGAACTCCTTCCACGCCTTGGTGCGCTGGAAGGTGACACCGCGGCGGTCCAGCAGGCCGCGTAACGTCTCGCGGCCGATGACGATCACCCGCCCGTGGACTTTACGCAGTGACCAGCGGGTGAAGGGCCGGCCGAGCTCCGTGGGGCGGGTGGTGGCCGTCGCCACGACGAAGTCCTCGTCGTCAGGGCTGAGTTGGCGGGGACGGCCTCCCGCCCATCGAGGGTCCAGGCAGGCCAGGCCGATCTCGTTGAACCGGTGGATCACGTCCCGGACGGTGTGCTCGTCGGCCCGCACCAGCTGTGCGATCACTGGCACCCGGTTGCCGCCGGCCGAGGCCAGCAGCATCATCGCGCGCCGGTAGCGAGCCGAACTCGTGCTGCCCCGGCGCACGATCTGCTGCAGCTTCTGCCCCTCCCCGTCGGTCAGTCCGCGCACGCGGACGGACTCGGCCACCGCACTCCAGCGGTCGGATCGGAGGTCACCACACATCCAACCGCCACGATCACCCCGTGCCGACCACGGGCGGGACCGATCTGGTCAGGAATTCACGGATGGCGGGAGCGGTGGCGCGGGCGAGGTCCACGGCAGTCTGGAGGTCGTCGCCGATCGGGATCGTGGCCAGTTGTCCGTTGGGGAGGGTGTCGGCGGCCGCTTCGGCAAGAGCGGTGGGGTGGCGGGGGTCGGTGCCCGGGAAGATGAGGGTCGGCACGGTGATCGTCGCGAGTTCGTCGACGCTCCGGAAAGAACGGTCATGGCCGATAGCGGCTGCGGCCACGATGCTGGCGGGGTCCGATCGAGGGATGGCGTCGCGCACCATGGTGCCAACAACCGTAGGGAATCCGGCGAGGATGGGCTCCCAACCCGCCTCGATGCCATCAGCCTCGACGCGGGCGGCGAACGCGTCGAGGAAGCGGATCTCGGCCTTCTTGGCCTCGTCGTCCTCAATGTCCTCAACCCCGATGAGCACGGCCGCCCGGACCCGGTCCGGGTGTGCGGCCGCCGTCCGAAGCGTGATCGTGGAGCCCAGGCCCGCGCCGGCGAGTACGGCACTGGAAAGACCGATGTGGTCCAGGAGCCACATCACGTCCTCGACATACCGGGCCCAGGTATAACGGGCCGGGTCCGTGCAGACCGACCGGCCGTAGCCACGCAGGTCGGGCAGTACGACTAAGAAACGATCGGCAAGCCGTTCGGCCAGCGGAAGCATGCTCTTGTGGTCAGGGCCGCCGGCATGCATAAGGACCAGGGCCTGCCCCTCTCCAGTGATGGTGGCGTGCAGGGTGCAGTCGTCGGCCGACTGGTAGCTGATCTCTTCCATGAGCCGAATTTAGAGCGGCCACACCAGCGTCCGGTACGCCTTAGACGCCATTTCACTTGGCGTGATCTTGCGGCATTCTGGGGTGATGACTGCTGCGCTTGTCGAGCGGATGGCGCCGGAGGACCTGTGGTCCTTGT